>NC_009943.1:2966416-3292333 GCF_000018405.1 Desulfosudis oleivorans Hxd3 | reverse complement strand
AAGAAGTCGCCGCCGTGGGTGTCTCCGTAGCAAAAAGCAGACATCACCTCTTTAAGATCGGCGTCGCCATCAAACAGATCAAGACTGAATGGCGTGCCGCTCGGAGCCTGGCACCACACCTCAAAAAAGATGAAGTCGATGAACTCCTGCATCTTCTCCATTTGGTGGGAGACGTATGTGTAGGGGAACAGCATCAGCCATGTGCCTCCATGCTGTCGAGAATCGTCTTGATGAGCAGCACCTTTTCCACCGAATCACCCAGTTGCCGGTTGATTTCGGTAATGAGCTTCTCTTTGTCCTCACCGCCTTCAAAGCGGCTGCGTAGTTCCTCAAGAATCGCCTGGGCGTGGCCGCTTATGGTTTCGCGTTTGCCAAAGGTGGTCATGGTGATCTTATTGATGGACGCCCCAAGCGTATTATATTCCGGATTTTTAACTTCCACGACACCATCCATCTTTTTAAAAACCAGCACCTTTTCCGGTTTGCTATCGGAGATCAAAAACGGGGTATGGGTGGTGATGAACATTTCATGGGAATCGTCCGCGTCTTTAAAACACTGGTGCAATCGGGTTATAAAGCTTGAGCGCCAGTCGGGATTAAAATGCGTTTCCGGTTCGTCCAGTAGAAACAGGCTATTGGTATTTTTGAACAACAGGCAGAGTCCAAGGCTGTGTAGCAGTTGATGTTCACCATCGGAAAGGGATTTGAGCAGCACCGGCTCTTTAACGCCGGTTTTCTTGAGCCAGAAGTTTTTAAACCGCATCATCCGCTCATCTGAAGCCAGGATCGGTACTGTCTCGCCGACATAAAGGCTGTCGGACTGGTACAGATCGGCTTTCAGCGTCTCGCTGACGGGAAAAAGGTTAAGCGTCAGCAGCACCTGAAGCGCCTGAAACAGGGCGATGGGGGATTGATTGACCTCAAAATCAAAGTTTTCGTTAAATGCCTGCTTGGTCGCCTCGTTGACATAATAATCAAGATAAAGCGTGTCAGCGGTTTCATCCACATAGAAACAGGTTGCGCACCGCTTCAGGCGAGGGATAATTCCGACAGAACGTTCATCTCCTTCAAGTAACTCCAGCAGATTTACCTGATAACGTTTTGCCTCAGTCTCGGTCTCGGCCTCTTTAATCGACAGCGCTGGATGGTTCTTAACAATTTCCTCTATTGTTTCGCCCTTGCTTTCATCCTGACTGCCAAAAGCAGGGATCTGACTTTCTTTGATCTCGATGTTGCGACGGATAATGATGCGGAACTCCTTTAACGCATCTATACCCACATCATCGCGGAATGGTTTTAATGCATCCGTATCCTGAAACAGCAGATTGCAAAGCAGGATCGCCTGGCTGAAACCGCTGTCCAGAAACGCCAGTCGGGTTTCCGGCCGGCCGGAATAGGGCAGCTGATTGCTCAGCGCATGCCAGTATTCGTCAAACTGGACAAAGCGCATTTTGAAAAAGGGCAGGCTGAGAATTTCGTTTTCACCGGAGGAGTAGCCCAGCACATACTGCGGCAGCAAAAAATCCCGCTCCCTCTCCGATATTTCTCCTAGCTCGTCAAATTCAAAATACTCCTGATTGATCCAACTGATATTAGGGGACTGGTCGAGTTTTTTGACGATCTTAACGTGGGCAAAATCAGGGGATGCTGAAGAGCAAAACTCGTCCGGCACCTGGATCAGATATTCCAGCTCAAAACCATTGGGAATACCATCACCGTCTTGAAAGCCTTTGGGATTGGTCGCTTCATCGAAAAGAAACGTCTCCGGCAGAATGCGCCGACCCCGCAAAACTTCGAGTTGAAAAAAGATTGCGACCAGGGCTTCCAGCAGGTTCGACTTGCCGCTGCCGTTGGGGCCGGCACAGACAAACGGGGCAAAGCCCTGCGCTTCCTGTGACTCGGTCTCCAATTCCCACGCCGTGCGGAAGTGGTGCTCAAAGCCCGGTTGCAGGCTACGAAAGCCTTTAGTATCCGTTATTTTCAGGCGTACCAGTTTCATGAAACATCAATCTTATTTTTTGCTGACCCGGACTTTGTTTTCGTCATTGTCATAGGTTTGCGCCAGGCGACCATCTTCTAATGCCTCGAAAACCCAGTCTTTAAGCTGATCATATTCTTCTACACCCCAGTCCGGCGTTTCGTCTTCAACCAATTTTAACAACCGTTGCTGTGCGATATCCATAAATTGCTGAGCGGAAAACGGTGTGGTGCCAGATAGCTCAAGGTAGAAATCTAACCATTGGTCGATGATTTCTTTGCGGCCTTCGGTGCTGGCAAGTGCAGTAAAGTCTGATGGTACCGGCAGTTCAATGCCAACCTGAATTTCAAGGTCGTCTGTTACATGGACTGCGTCTTCAACGTCTTCCGTATGTTCCCTGATTAAGGGAATTTGTGATAAATCCAGCTCGCCCTTAAAGGCTTTTTGACTCAGCGCGCCATAGAGGTTTTCCAGCTCGGCAAGGCTTTGCTGGTAGCTGGATTTGATGCCTTCGATCTTTGTTGAAATTACAGAAAACTTAATCCGATCATCGGATTGTGGTCTAATGACTGGCAACGGGCGCAATGTTTCTATGTTGATATTTGCCCGCGCAGCTTCGGGTGCTTTCGCTCTAAGGATAGGCTTCCAAAACCGCAATATGTACTCTATAAAAATTGATTCCGCGGCCGAATTATTACCTTTTGGGGTAATGCCGATAACTGAATCAGGCGCATATGTTGGTATTTCAAGGATGGCTGTTTCCCCAATCGTTGCTCCAACTATTGCAATTACAATCGTGCCGACCTTGAACTCCTTGCTCACTTTTATGCCAAGCTCGTTAAGGGTTTGTGTATATTCCCTCAACCTTCCATTCGAACGGTTAATGTCGCCAGTTTGAATGAATGGGTGCACACCGTTATAATACTTCGGATCGTTTCTTGGGCGAGGCGAAAAACGACCACGTTCAATCGAGGCTATTTCTACCAGTCTCTCGGTCTCCCACCCTTTCTCATTCCGCACCGGATCGCCAAACATTTCCAGAAAGACGCTTTTGAGCAGGTCGTCGAGTTGTTGGAGATTTTGTTTGCGCTGGGCGATCAGCCCTTCCACCTTGCCGAGCAGATGGGCAATGCGCTTTTGGTCGTCGATTTCTTTGGGAAACGGAATTAGGATATCAGATAGATAGGTCTTGGAAATATGCTTGAGACCGGCCCCTTTAAAGCCGCTTTCAAGCACCTGAATGTTGCCCTTGAAATACTGGAACACATAGCTGGCATCGATTTTGGCATTTGGCTTGGGCCTTATGGTGATGCAATCAGTTGAGGTGGCAAAACGGCTGGTTGTAAAGTGCACGCTGGCCTTGCCGCCAGTGCCAAACACAAGACAGCCCGGCTCATGCTGAAATTCATCCAGATATTTTGCCTGGTTCTCACTGGATGTATAAAAAGGGTATTTGCCATCTTCAAGCCCATCGCCAGCTTTGACCTTGGACTTGGGGAGAAAGTCAAACAGGTTGTTAAGTTTATCCTGTTTCATCCAATCATCCCCCGCAACTCCAGCAGTTCCCGAACAATTCCGCGCTGCACCTTGGCCAGGTCGTCATCGCCGGCCTCCCCCACTTCCGACTTGAGCAGCTTATCCAGAATCTTTGCCGGGGCTTCGTACTGGATCTCTTCAAACACATCTTCCTTGTAACGGCTCAGAGAAAGGTCATAGCCCTTAGCTTCAATGTCGGCCCGGGGCACCACAAAGCCTTTTTGGGTGCGGTCGGTGTCGGTCTCGGGGTTGCGAGCATGATATTTGGTGATGATATCCTGCAAATCGCCATACCCCGCCAGCTTGGTGCGCTTGTCGTCCAGGGAGTAGCCGTCGGCAGCCATCTCATAAAACCAGACATGTTCGGTGGCCGGTTGGGTGACCTTATCTTTCGGCCCCCAGGCCTTGGTGAAAAGCAGAACAGCGGTGCTGACCCCGGCATAGGGTTTAAACACGCCGCTGGGCATGGTGACCACCGCCTTGAGTTCGCAGCGCTCCACCAGCAACTGACGCAGGTTTTTAAAGGCCTTGCCAGAACCGAACAGCACCCCTTGCGGCACGATGACGCAGGCGGTGCCGCCTTTTTTCAGCAGACGGTAGATGTTCTCGACAAAGAGCAGTTCGGTCTTGGTGGTGGAAAGGGTCAGGTTTTCGTTGATGTCGCCCTTGTCGATGCTGCCGGTAAACGGCGGGTTGGCCATAACGACGTCATATTCGGCTTCTTCAAGGTAGCCCTTGCTCAAGGTATCTTTATAATCGATTTGCGGCTCGTCAATGCCGTGCATCATCAGGTTCATCAGGCCCAGGCGCACCATGGTGCTGTCAATGTCGTAGCCGTAAAGTGAGCTTTGCAGAATAGCTTGGGCTTTTTCGGTCAGCCCGGCCGCCACCGAGGTACGCACAAAGCCGTCTTCATCCGGCTGCAAATCTTTTTTCCCTGCCTTTTTAGCAAGCTGGGTAACAATGTGCTGATAGGCCCCCAACAGGAAGCCGCCGGTGCCGCAGGCCGGGTCGGCAATGCGGTGGCCCAGTTGGGGTTGCACCAGTTCGGCCATCATTTTGATGATGTGGCGCGGAGTGCGGAACTGGCCGTTTTTGCCGGCAGAGGCGATCTCAGAAAGAAGCATTTCATAGACATCGCCCTGAATATCCTGAAAAGCCTGGCCCTTTTCCTGGGAATCTTTCTCCATGATTTCGAAAATTTCATCGATGGTCTTGACCGCTTCGACCAGCAGGGCCGGTTTGGGAATGATAAACACGGCGTTTTTCATGTGATGGGTGAAGTTGGACTCGGCGCCGTTCATGTCTCTGAGGAAGGGAAAGACCTTGGTCTGGACATGCTGAAGCATCTCCTCGGCCTGCATGCGCTTAAACTCACTCCAGCGCAGGGTATGTCTTTTGACGGCAAAGGGCTTTTGCTCTTTTTCCGGTTTGTCGCGGTGTTCGGGCGGAATCCAGGTGCCGGCAAATTTGGAGGTATATTTTTCCCCAGCCCATTCTCCATCAGCCTGTTTTTTCTGATCCAGCTCGTCGAGTCGCTTCATGAACAACAAATAGGTGATCTGCTCGATGGCGGTGAGCGGGTTGGAGATGCCACCGGACCAGAATTTGTTCCAGAGTTGGCCGATCTTGCTTTTAAGTTCGGGGTTGTTTTGCAGCATGGGTTATAAATTCCTTGTTCCTGGTTGCTCGCCAAAGGGCATATCAGGCTGCCACCCTTTCGGTAAGTTGTAATATTTCGTTGATTTCCGCCGGGCTGAAAACGCCGCGAATTCCTTGCGGGTGAATGACCGTAAAGGGGGAGTTTATCAGGTCTTTCTTTTCCACCTTTTCGCGTTCGATGATAAAATTTTTGAGCAGGTTCAAAAACTCCAGCTGCCGGCTGCTGAGGCTGCTGTGCTGCTGGATAAACTGCTCAAACGCTTCGCTGACCGTTTCAGGAAAGGTCTTCAAAATTTCGATGCCGAGGATGTGACGGATAAACTGAATAAAATGAGCCTTGCGGTTCTTGTAGGCCTGACGCAGTAAATCCTCGGTAATGTGCGGATGCTCGGTATGGAGTAGTTCGGCCAGGGCATTGGCTTCATCCGGCGTCACCGCTTCGCCGTTCTTTATCTTCAACAGCACGGGGTTATGTTCGGTCAGCTCGGCGATCAGCGCCTCGACCATCTCACGGTAGCGACTGATGCTTACCGCCTCGTGTTGCGGACCGAACTCTACCCACTCTTTATGGTGCAAGGTATCGGTCAGGTCCAGATTCATGGGGCCGGGGCCGGTGTCCTGCTCGCGAAATTTCATCAGGGGGCCAAGGCGGGTGTTCAGCTCATCCAGAGCGTTCTCTGTTTCAATGGAGTCTTGCTTGGCCCAGTAGTGATTGGTCTGGGAAGCACGAATCAGTGTTTCCTCGGCTTTGACAAAATTGACGGATAACGGCAGGTCGCTTATTTGCTCGACGATTCCAGCCTTGAGGGTTTCAGCCTTTTCTTTCTCTTGGCGCAATCGGGCCAGGGAATATTCCAGCAGATCGCGCTCAAAACGCATGGCCTTAAAGTCTGCCTCGGACACGGTCCGGAACAGGGGCTTGATCTCGGCACGCAGGAATTCCAGCTTCTGATGGTTGAGAGTGATCCAGAAATTTTCTTCTTCAAGCCGGGCCAGCGCGGCGGCAGCTTCCTTGATAACCACGGAAGTTTGCGGCAACTCGCTTATCTGCTTGCGAAATTTTCCGATTTCGCGCTCGGTGATCGTTGTTTGAGCAGTGTCGGTGGCCTTTTCGATCTTGTCGAGACGCAAGCCCACCAGACGCACCGGAAGGGGCAGTTGCTGCTTAAGCTCCTTGCCTTTTGGTTGGAGCTTGAAATATTCAAAATTGTCCCAGCAATCGAGAATCAGGAAAACATCTTTTTCAATGCACCAGGGTTTGGGCTTGGCGATTTCCAGCAGACGGGTGCCGCGCCCGATCATCTGCCAGAACTTGGTATAAGAATAGACCGGTTTGGCAAAGACCAGGTTAACAATTTCGCGTACATCAATGCCGGTATCAAGCATGTCAACGCTGATGGCGACACGGGGCATATCGCTATTGGTAAACTGGTCAAGCAGCCCTCCCTTGCCGTAAACACGCGGGTCTTCGGAAACCAAAACTTTGGCCAGTTCGCCTTTGTGCTGGGGATAAAGTTTGTCGAAAATATCCTCCATACGCCGGGCATGGGCTATGGTTGAACAGAAAAAGATGGTCTTGCCGGGCATAACACCATTGTGATCCTTGATGCACTCTTCCATGAACTCCTTGACAATCAGCGTATTGGTGCCCTTGTTGATGACTGTCTTTTCAAGTTGTGTGCCTTCAAAGTTAATCTCTGCAACATCCTTACCTTCCAGCAGTAGTTTTTTCTGATCCTCCAACGAGATGGTGCGCTTGCTGATCCCTTCTTTCTGGAACTTGGTCTGAATCTTCATCACCTGAAAACTACAAAGGTACGGCGGCACGTTGTTGGCAGCTTCCTCAAAAGTATACGCAAAGGTGGGAAGACCGTCTTCACAGTGAAAAATCCGGAAAGTGTTATGGTCGATGATGTCGGTGGGTGTTGCCGTCAATCCCAGGGTGATGGTTTTGAAGTAGTCGAGAATTTCGCCGTAAGTGTTATAAATGGAACGATGACTTTCATCGATGACGATAAAATCAAAGAAATGCGGCGAAAGATACTGCGACTCATCCCGGATGATGTTGAGCATGGTGGGATAGGTTGAGATATATATGCGGCGGTCCTTGGCGATCAGCTTTTCGCCGACGTTGGGCCAGCGGGGCTCGTGGGGAAGGTGTTCCTTAAAAGCGGCCAGTGCCTGTTCCCGAAGGGCAATGCGGTCGACTAGAAACAGCGCTTTTTCGGCATGGCCTGCCCGCATCAGGGCGTCGACCATGGCGATGCTGGTGCGCGTTTTGCCGGTGCCGGTAGCCATCACCAGCAGGAAGTCGCGTTTCTTTTGCTCGATTCCTTCCAATACTGCTCGGATGGCACGGATCTGGTAATCACGTCCGGCGATGGCGGTGTTGATCAGCTCCTGAGTCAGTGGCTTGTGGTTGCGGCGGATATATTGGAACCGCTCCAGGTCATCACGAGTGGGGAAGCCCACGACCTTGCGCGGCGGATAATTGTCCAAGTCCCAGAAATAGGTTTCAAGGCCATTGGTATAAAAGCAGAATGGCAATTCTCCACCGAGCTGCTTTTGGATGTTATAACAGTACTGTTTGGCTTGTTCCCGGCCGATGGCGGCATCTTTGCTGGACTTCTTAGCTTCTACGACGGCAAGCGGTCTGCCATCTTTCCCAAGCAACACGTAATCACTGAACTGATGCCCTTCGTATGGGGTGCGCGGTTCGGCAATACCTTCGGGGAGGGCCATCAAAATATCGAACTCTTCAACCACCTGCATAGGGTCTTTGACATTCCAGCCCGATTGCGCCAGATGCTTATCGATAAGTTCGGATCGGGTTTGGGCCTCTGTTTTAGTCATGCTTAGCTTTTCGTGGTTGGTTACCTGGCGCGAAAGTCCTCAGGCGCCGTCTGTCCCGGAAAACGTACGAATGCTGGTTAAATTCATCAAAAAATTGATTATAGCACTTGGTGTGTCTCCTGCAAGAGGATAGAAATGAATGGTATTGATTTTCGCATAACATATAATCAATTCATAAATATATCTAATAAATTAACGTGCTGCTCTCTGGCGCAAAGAACGAACGCCCGAAGTAGCAGGTGATTAACCGTTTTGTCCAACTATTGCGGACGTCATATCAGCAATTTCCAGCTGCTTTAATGTGCTTGGGATACGATTTGGCAGGCACTTGAGAAATTTTGCCATTAATTCCGTTTTGGAGTCTATGTAAGATTCTAAAGATAAGGAATAGAATGATTGGTCCCCCCAACCCGATTTTCAATAGGTATCAATTAATCATCATGCCGGGGAAAAATCAATAAATAATGAGTACATGCTTATTACCCCTTGGACCAAAGCAGCTGCATATAAACCTGCCAATAAAGGGGAAACCAATTAATACGGATTTTAATAACGGTTTCTATTGAGTTTTTATGCTGATTGCAAACGAACTTTCGGGCGTTTACGGCGAAAATCAGGCGGAACTCAATACATTATCAGCAGTATCTATTGAGTTTGGACGGTATTTCGAATAGCACAAAGGCCCCTTCATCCTTTGCCCCTTCTTTACAGTTCAATTATGTCGTATTAAAATGAGAGTTAAGGGGAAGGAAAAACCGGAAAAAAAGCAGCAGAACCCTCAAGTCGTTTTTTTTATAACAATTTATTGTTGACAGCGTGTGACCATATCGTGATACTGGGCTGAGACTGGGGGAAATACAACAGCCGTA
This sequence comes from Desulfosudis oleivorans Hxd3, assembly GCF_000018405.1. Lineage (NCBI taxonomy): Bacteria > Pseudomonadati > Thermodesulfobacteriota > Desulfobacteria > Desulfobacterales > Desulfosudaceae > Desulfosudis > Desulfosudis oleivorans. Next base: position 3,283,435 of record NC_009943.1, on the reverse strand, counting down.
TAATTAATGTTGGGCCTAACCAAACAAAGGAGGCACAAAATGTCAGAAGAAAAACAAGTTCATACAGCAGATGAAGAAGAAAAAGGGTTCGATAAATTCATTATCAAAGTACTGGGCTTTCTTAAATTAACATCTGGTACAGGTTTGATAGGTTTGGGTGGTTTTTGGTTCTTGTATGGAATACTGCAATTTCTGTTTGTTGGTGCTGAAAATGTAATGCAGCAACAAGTTCAGGAAACTTTTTTTCTTCAGGCAGAAATGGGGCTTTTAATTGTGGGCGTTGGTATATTGATAAGAGAGATAAAACAACTAAAAAAATAAAAAGCTACTAACCTTCCTGCTCCAGTGGACGGCAAAAAGCGCCGCCACTGAGCAGGTCGTTAGGGCATGTTTGTTTTATCTTCTATTCATTTATTCTTCCAGACAGATAAGGGATAATAATGTATTCATTTATTCCTCGAGCAAACCAATTGTACTTTGCACCGTATCCCAACGACTCGGTTATATCAGCTTTTTTCACAATATCTTCAGGCAATAGGCCACTTCTTTTGAGTATCATAATGGAATCATTCAGAGTTGTCTCATCTGAAAGATGGTGGCTTGCAACTGCCCAACACAGAATCTCTGATTTAAGGTTTACATTTTCATTAGTAACACACTGCAAACTATCGATGATGTTATCCAGGTGTGATTTGAGTTTTTGTTGCTGAAATTCAGGACTTTCATATAATTTTTGAATTCTCTCAGTCCAAGCATCAGTTCCCTTCAGCTTATCTATCGCTACCCGTTCGTTGTTCACCCATTTAATTTCGGATGGCTTAGGTGTTGAAAGATATGAAGAAAGTTTCTCAATTTGACCGATAATATCTTTGGCTATTTTTTGTCTTTCATTTTTGGAGGTGGCGTCAAATTCTCCTGCAATTAGACTACTCGCATCAGCTGCAAATGCCGTGACAAATGTACAGATGTTGTAAAGTATAAGTAAAAAAATCAAAGTCCGTTTAAGTATCATTATTTTTCTCCTGGTCTTACCCACAAAAAGTTGACACGGTTAATTGGTCGTATCGTTTTTCATATTCATCCGGCCTTGCACCGGCCAATGCCATCTATGGCAACACACCGGGCACCACCTACACCGCCCCCGCCACTGTGAACCTGATCTACATATTAAAAACGTACGGCCCGATAAATGCCCGGGGATTTGCTTTCCCTTGAGCCAGCTATGTTCAGGACTTTAATTTTATTGGTCCTCAGCCAGTCTTGGATCTCTGTCACGGGATCGGCTATCCGAGTTAAATCAATATGGAGCCAGGGCCTTCCATGTTTTTCTGCAAGCTGCCGTGTCAGATCAGAACCGCCTGTAAGCCTGCCGAACGTGAAAATAATAGTCCCATCAGAGTCAATGACGTTCTGCTCGGTTCTTTTCGGATATCCGCCCCTGGACAGTTCCTGAAGCTTGGTATATCTGGCGGGAACAATACCATCTTCGGCTTTACGGCCCTTTGGAAGCCAGCCGCCATATTCTATACCAGCATCCATAGCAGCATCAAGACCTGCCCTGTCAGCCCCGGTCTGGCCGCCTGATATGATTTTTTTAAGCGATGCCATTCTCATCATATTCATGTTGTTCCCCCATTATAACTGATGAATCTTTAGGCACAACCTGTAGCGACGGCCTGACATGTGTGGGGAATTCTGTAACTGTATTCTAAAGCTTTCTCCACTTCAAACAGCACTGTAAAAGATTGTGGCGGACACAGAAAAACCAAGAGATAAACTCATTTTCTGATTAATATTTTTAATTTCAAATATTTATAAACACATAGTTAATATCTGTTTGAATTTAATGTGTTTTCTAATTGTTTTGTATCTATTTGATATGTTTTATGAAAATGCCTATTGATCTTTTTTGGGTTATTTGTTATAATTATAAAAATATTCAGAGTGCTATATTAAAAAGAGCATTGCATTATCTGGCATGAAAATGCCATTCAAAAACAACCCCCACTAGCTATATTTAAGTATTTGTTATTATTGGATTGCAAACCAATAAGGGGGCGACGTGTTTCCAGTGGCTGTAAGCGGTTAAAGGGAATCAATAAACCCGAACATATCAAGGCGAGCATAAGGAGAAGAAAATGAATGAATCGCATGATGGTATCGTAGATTTAAACCATTCTTTTTCTTCAGCCTACAACTGGCTTAAGCACAACAACAGGGTAAAATTGAAAACATCACAAGGCACTTTTTTTACGACAAAAGCCGATGTCTCAAAGAAAGGGGAACATGCCGGTGAACAGGTAATTGTTTTTAGGCAAGAAAACAAGGAGTATGCGCGATCCTATACGTGTTGCTGGGGGTATTATTATAACTGCAACAGAACTCGCATTGGAATGTACTGCAAGGCTTTGGATGAGAGTATGGGTCGGGATCATAACTTCATAAACAAAGGTAAGGAGAAGCGAATGGACTCTTTGTCATCAAGGGATAAAGTACAGTGCAGACCGGATGATTCAGGAGGGAATTCGATTACAACGGCTGAAAAAATAGCACAATACTGCTTGAAAAAGCTGAACCTTCAAGATGCGCGGCTAAGCGAAGAATACTTCTATCACAGTCTGCCTTTTTGTATTGTTGACGCAGTTTATTCTATTGGTGTGACGTACACCGGAACAAGAAATACCGTACAATATTTCTGCAACAGACAGAACCTGCATAAATTAAGGGCACACGGTTCGCCATATCCGGATATATCAGAGCAATATTCGATAGCAGATTTTGAAAAATTATTATCTGGATATGACGACTATTCCTTGGTTGCAGAGGACGTATTCAACAACAGACAAAGAACCTCCTCGAGAAATGGTATTCTTAAAGCTGAGGCCGTGCATAGGTTTGCCCGTGTTCTGATGGACCATCATGTCAATTACTATCAAGATATACCGGCGGTCATCAAAAGCGATCGTTTTGAATCGGCCATTTGTTTAATTCCTGGTCAGAGATCCGGGATATCCTTAAAATACTTTTTTATGCTTGCTGGTGAAAAAAATCTGATCAAGCCGGATAGGTGGATTAGAATATTTTTGACAAAAATAACCGGAATTGATTTGAGTCTTTCAGATGCCCAGTTGCTGCTGTCACAAGCATTGGAGATTCTCAAAGAAACTTACCCTGAATTAACGCTACGTGAATTGGACCACGAAATATGGAAATATGAAAGCACCGGAGGATCAACCTAAATGAACCTGATATCTCTTGATAAAAAAATTTTCCAAACCGATCTGCTCATCAAAGAGTATCCGCCAAAGTGGGGACATCCCAACAAACAAGCGGTTTTTGATCTGATTTGTTCTGCAAACTGTGAGTTTAAAGGTCAGGTCGAATATACCAGATGGCTGGCAGCGCAAATTCCCGGGTCGGTTGAAGCACTGGCGATGCCCAGAATCCAGGCAGAAAGATTCACTTACCCCCTTTCCTCGAATGATACTGACGTAGACTGGCACATGAACTTTGCAGATCGGCACCTGTTCATCGCATACGATTCCTCCCTCCTTGCTCAGGATGAACTTCAGGTTCTTGAACATCCTGTACTCGGATCTTTGCGGGAGGCCCTAGACGACATGGGGTATTGTCCTGAAACGGTGAATGAGGAGGGCAGCCCGACACCGGTTACAATATCCGGAGTACAGCGATGTTGCGCCGTTGATACACGCCATGGTTTATATGGCAATGCTTTTGCGGTTGCTGCCAAGGAAGATGTTTTGAATGCCACCAGGCTGATCAACCCACCTTCTATCAGCAACATTCTAGCTATGGCTGCTCCAGAATATGGTATGGGGGACTACGGTATGAATGATATGGCATATGTCCTGACGGCCGCCTATACGGGTTATACGGCTGCGCGCCAGGAAAGCCATCATCTTAAAGCATCCTCCCCAAATACAATTATTCATACGGGATTCTGGGGATGTGGAGCTTTTGGTGGGAACCGTACAATAATGACAATACTCCAGACGCTGGCTGCGGATCTCGCGGGAGTCGGTTTAGTTTTTTACGCATTTAATCCAGAAGGTGTTTCTCTTGTAAAGGATGCGTTGAAAAAATATCAACGCATACGGGAAATCAAATCATCCGTAGATGATATTTTAGATGCACTTATTGCGGAAAGATTTCAATGGGGCGTGAGTGATGGGAACTGACAGAAAATCAATAAACAATCAGCCCATCTAATATCCTATATACCTCGGTCTCTTTTATGGCAACAGGATCAAGAATACCAAGCTTCCAGCCTGGAAACCTATGAGCGTTGCAGTCTAGTGCAACTGCTCTGGGTATAGATGCAAAGTGTTTGGTAAAGTCACAGGTATCAGGGCTATAGTCTATCACCTGACCGATAGAAAACATGGGTACTCCTGGAAGGGCAGCTTCAAGGTATTGGACAACAGATCTATCCTCTGAACCAACACCTTCTTCCTAATCCATGTGCCGCAGGTCCGATTCCTGCCGGGGGCACCAGTAAAATCAAGCCTTCACACGTTTTCATAAATTCCATTTTTTATCCGGGGGGACCATAGGGGGACCAGATGTAGGATTTTGCCCCATACTGGAAAGAACACTTCAAGAGGGGCTTTAGTTCTCTCCCCTAACGCCTGCGGTCAGTGGCAGCCGGGCTTCCACCAACATTATAAAAAGCTACGCTTTTCGATTTTGAACAAACTTACAAAAACGCCCCGGCCCCGGCTGTCAAACGGACTGCGGTGTTATACATCGGGGCAAATGATAGTTATTCACAAATAAATGTGAGTTCAACCCTTGGATATTTCCCCAATATGTAAGGGCCTTCATTTTCTTTTAACTCTACGATCTTTAAAATTTTATTTTGTGATGTACAATATTCTGATGCCTCTTTAAGAGCTTCAGTTTTAATCCCACCAGTTCCTGGAAAACCCGTTGCTGCCTGCTTAGCAATAAACAATTTTTCTTCTCCAATTTTAATGATTCCAGTATTGGATGCACATGAGACTAAGAATAAAGTGAGGCAAATAAATAGGATTTTTCTTAACATAATATCACTCTTTCCCTTTGGACGTATAACATGGCAGATAGACCTAATCGCCTTTAATTGCCCCTCCCATACCAAGTAAACCGAAGGCTACTATCCCTCCCCCATAAGTAACTGCCAAGGGGAGCCATGTCCCCATAACCACAAGTGCATACCAAGGGACTACGGCAAATGTGACTGGAAAGAAAAAAAGACCAATGACAACACCCCAAAAACCAGCCACATGATTAACTATCGCTATTTCAATGCCGAGGCCCCAAAGGCCAAAAACGATAAGAGCAATGCCACCGAAGATTTGAAATATCGTACCAAAAAAATTTTTCATGCCCTCCCCCTTTTTTTGTGATTATTTTTTATGTTTCTCCCACCACTCAGCGGCTTCTTTTTGTGCCTGGGCGATTTGCTCCGGGGTCATTTGTTTTGGGGCCTCTTGTAAGGTCATCCTTCCTGCCTTAATACCATTCGCAGCAGCCAAGCTCCCCCACTTATATGCCGCTTTGTAATTCTGTGGCACACCTAGTCCCAAAAAATACATGGCACCAAGGCTAGCTTGAGCTTCGGGCTGCCCCTGCTCAGCAGCCTTGCTATACCATTCAAAAGCCTTCTTGTAGTCTTGTGGTACACCTGTTCCATAAAAATACATACCACCAAGAAGATACTCAGCGTCAGATTCACCTTGTTCAGCAGCTTTGGTAAACCACTCAAAAGCCTTCTGATAGTTTTGCGGCACACCATGACCCAAATAATACATTCTGCCAAGATCAAGCTGAGCACCGGAATGCCCCTGCTCAGCGGCTTTCTCAAACCATTGCAAGCTTTCTTCTTTATTTACCTCCATTCCTTTCAAGCCTTCTACATAATAAAAAAGTCCAAGGTTTTCTTGTGCGTCCTTCCCCCCCTGTTCAGCCGCTTTTTTTGTCCAAAAAAGGGCTTTTTCAAAATCTTGTTCCACACCATCACCCAGATAGTACATATATCCAATTAGTGTTTGTGCCCAACATTTACCTTGCTCTGCTTTTTTTAAAGTTTCGGTGAAGTCGTCTGATTCAGCGTTAACGCTGGCGGCAAATAGAAAGAATAAAATGAGTGTGAGTGATAGAGCTTTTTTCATAATCCCCCCTTTTTAAGATTATGCATTTTTTATAAATCAATTCATCCCAGCTTTGCAACACCAAACGCAAAAGGCGCTTAAAACTTCATCGGCACAAGACAGAACGCAGTCTATCTGCCTGCCGATCTTATCTAAAATCTAATAACCTTTTCATGGTCATGGTGCAAAAGCTTCTTTGTAAAAACGCGGTGGCCCGTTCTCTTGATTTTTCACCCAAAAAAATGAATAAATCTTTTAATATCAGTTCTTTGTTGATAGGCCGAAAATAATTTTCCTGCCAGGAACAGGGTGGGGGTATCCAAAGGAAGGGGGTGGCTTACTTAGGATAGATAGCGGGCACACATTTTTTAGAAACTTACCCTAAATTGTGTTTAAGGACATTTGTTCAAGCGAGGTGTTTTATGTCATAGGTGACCCGGTTTTGTTGAGATTACTTTTGGGGGATTCCATATACTTCTTTTATATACCATTCGTAGTTATTATCATATTCGATGAATGTCTCAATTTCGAAAGTACCTATTGTCTGTGGGGTGATCGTTGCAAAGCTGCGTACAGGATTTGTCTTTTCTTCTTGCAATACCCTCTGCTCTTGTTGTGGCGGCTCCATTGCGGGTGCCTGTGGCTGCTGTGTGGCTCTCTCCTGTGCGATGGTAGCCATCATCTCTTTCCACTTTTTGTCGAACTCAGAGGCATTGGGATCAACTTTCTCGATTTCTTCGCCACTGGCTGCCTTTAGGTCTTTTGTTTCGATCCCAATCGTAATTTCTTTAATCGTCCAAGTGCTTCCATTATAGAGGCGGACAGTAAATTTATTGCCAGACTCACGCATCATCGTAGCAGAAATCTTAGCTTGTTCAACTGAAGGCAACCGCTTAAAGCGCCCCGTTTCTTTTTCATTATTTTTCATTTCATTTTTTTTACGACTTCCAGGATAAAGCACCCAGGACTCTCCAGTTTTTCTGTCAATTTCATATGCAGGACCCTTGTCTGTTGGCGTAATGGAGAAGCGTGAATTCTGAAGATACATATACCATCCAATAAGGCTAGCAATAGCAATGATCGCTGCTACAATGATGGCTGCTACAGGGACACTGCTTTTGGGGTTTATTTTATCTTGGTTCATTATTCCCCCTATAATTAATCGATTATTCCCCTTTGGGGATATATCAAAAACAAAAAGGCAGTACATCCTACTCGCTATCATCTTCCCATAATCTGTCAGAAATTTTAGTGCATTGCCTCCACGTTACTATGGGAAGGATCAAACACAACACAAAATACCCCATCTCAAACAACCACAAAAGTAATCCTGTATACCAATGCTTTGTAGAAACAGAAACGCCAGAATTAAGAGTCTAGTTTATTGAATAGCGTGTCTCATTTTTCATTGACAGATTCCGTGCGGCTGTTCCATTTATTTGGGTTTCGCTGTTGTGTCCGTCAGCAGCAAGTGTATCACGTCAGGCAGTACCTGATCAAAGTCGAACCAGCCTCGGTCGGGCTGGGTTGAAAGGGGCAGAGCGATATAAGAAATTCCATGGGCCACGGCCCACATGGCGGCGGTAACCCTTTTAGGGGGAATGCCCTTTAAGAGCTTTCTGGATGCATTATCCCGGTTCATTCTTTCCGCAATGCCTTCGAGAATACGCTCCACGACAGCACCCAGTCCATTGCGAAGCTCTTTTGAAACCAGCGCGTATCCGTTTTCGTCGGTGGTCAGCAGGTCCATCACGTTAACGTACCGGCCGAACCGGGAATAGTAGGCCTTATAATCATCTGCAATGGCCATTAGGGCTTTTATTGGATCATTGATTTTCAGGCTTTTCGTGATTTCTTCTTCCAGAAGCTTCATGTTGTGAATCAACACGCAGACAATCAATTCTTCCTTGCTTTTGAAGTAGGTATAAATGGTGCCGGGGGACACATCAATGGTTTCCGCCACCCGGCGGATGGTCACTGAATCGTATCCTTCTTTATGAAAAAGTTTTTCAGCAACCTCAACAATCAGCTGTTGCCGGGCCAGTTTTTCTCTTTCTTTAAGTTCCTTAAACATAGCCAGAACCTCTTTTCTTAGGGTTGTTCGGCTGACTAAATTTCGTTTAGTTTTTGTTAGGGTAAAAATTTCCGGCCATTAAGTCAAGAAGGAACTTTAATTATGATAACTTTTTGAAAGACAGAGATTTTTTATTGACTCACGTCCGGCAAGCCCGGTTAAATGGTCGACAATTGATCGGTTGACAAAAACAACTTCACCCACAATAATTAGGAAAGACTGGTGGAAATAGAGTCATATAATTTAGAACGAATATTGAAAGAGAAATCACTTGGCTTTAACACTTAAAACTTCTTGGTGGACTGTTCTACGGACTCGTGTGGGGTGCTTCCTGCTTGTCGTCTCCGTTGTTCTGTTGCCGGAAGATGATTCGTTTTAGCATCTTATTTATCTATAATTATTCATTCTGATCAACTTCACAATCTTCCGCAATTTCATCAAGAAATTCTGGCTTCAGGTACTTGGTCATCGAAGCAGTATTTTTGATGGTGCTTCTCAGCCCTGAGAAAGGAATGTATTTACATATCTGGTTCATCGGGGTAGACAGGCTGGAAAAAACAGGACGGTTCACTTCAGCATATACTTTCTCACGTCGCTCATCTGGGGCCACTATGTAAAGCGGAATATTAATATGGGGTTGCATTGCGATTAAATCAGCCATTCTGAGGATACCAGAATAAATTGAAGTTGTACTTTCAATCTCAAATGCCGCCAGAATAGTGTTCTGTTTCAACCACAACACATCTATAAGCTGAATTGTTTTGTTGGTCGCTTCATCGAAGGTTAAGGGGAGGGATTTTTTTACTCTCGGGAGGTCCCCCAGGCGCTGGTTATTGATCTCTTTATTGCGATCATTGTTTGCCACCCAAAGATCAAGCCCCATATCATTGCCAAGATTAAGCAGCATCCACTGAATTTCTGTATGTTCGGTGTGTTCTTTTTTTGTATCTGTTGCAGTGTCTGACTCCGGCTCAGGAGGTGGAACGGTTACTGGTCCTTTATCAGTATCAACAGTAATGTCCACCTTCGATGCGGATGTATTTGGTCGCCATCCATCTTTAAGGTCCGTATAAAAATCAAACTGGCGATCTGATTTGTCGTACTCTTTCTTCAAAGCATTGCGAATCAAAAGTATGGCGTCATCTAAATCGGCAGGGACCGGGAGGGCAACTTTCTTTCGATAGGCATCAACGATCCATTTCTTGTCTCTTGTACTGATAATCCTCTCATAGTAGTCTGGAAACGCCATATAAAGTATGGCGTGACGCATATCATATCCTCGGTCATTGCAGAGTTCTATATTTTCCAATACCATATCCATAGCATTTTTCATTGCAGTATGATCTGAAATGATACTCTGGGCTGATTCTTGTTCTTTAATATGCAGAGTAAAAAGAACAATAAACCAGAACTGGCTATATTTAGTATGGTACTTAAATGCAGTGCGTGAAAAACCATGGCGTTGTACCTGCCAAATGGGGTCTGATTCTACCGGAGGGGTAACCCTTGCGTGTGATGCAGCCCAGCTTATATCTTTGCGTATTTTATCCAGAGTAATATTTATGGAGGGAAGGAAATAAACAAAATAGATGTCACAAATAATCGCCCATTCAGAAGGAGACGCACCATCCATTTGCTTTTCAAGCTTCTCTTCAAAGGCAAGAGTCTTTCCAAGTAACGGGGAATCAATCAGGCGCCGTTTTAATGACTTCACATTATCCAAAGTCCAATAGTTTTGATCAGGCCATAAGAGAGATTTATCCTCCAGTAGACACTTCTCAAAAAACAACTTAATTGTGTTGTAAAGACCTTCATTTTCTATTCGTCTGGCCATTATTGTCCCTCATAAGTTATAAACCAACCCAATAAGTATCCTGATAATCACAACCCGCGTCTGTAATGAATAGAACATTATAATCCTACGTGCGCAGTCTGTAAAGAACCTGCCCGAACTTGCATTCCTTTTACTTGACGTGATATAAAACATTTTCATCAGATTGAAGGACAATTGTACCCTCTCCCCCTCTCGTTTTGTTTTTCGATCCGATGGGGATTTTAATGTTTTGATAAATACAGGAGGTACGTCATGCCACGACCAGCCAAGAAAATTTCTTTAGATTCTGCTTTTAAGTTGATACTCCGTGACAGCGGAATTCCCACCCAGAAAGACATTGCCACGCTTAACGCAAAAATTGACCGACTTGAAAAAATGGTAAAAAACATATCTGCCAGACAAAACATTGCTGTGGCAAAAGCAGGGCGTCCTCAAACTAAAGGGAAACGCCATGGTTCTGCCACAGACATGGTTTTTGCAAGCATCACTAGAAGCAAGAAGGGTGATGGGTTTACCAATATTCAGAAAAAAACTGGGTTTGATGAAAAGAAGATCAGAAACATTATTTTTCGTTTGCACAAGCTCGGAAAGATCAAACGGGTGGGGCGAGGAAAGTACGTAGCGAAATAAAACCTGTGTTAAAATTATTTAAAAAGCTGGGCTATCTGAAAAGACAACCCAGCTTTTTTTTCACCTTACAAATATTTCCAAAAAACCAATCACAGTACAACAGGTATCCATAATGACTGATATTAATCCCCCAACATTGGCATAATAAACCTATACAGTTGTGAAGTGGGCACCTCTTCATCATCCATTACCGCTCTTGAGAGCAAGACAAAACTGTGTTCGACACGATAATCTTCAAAGGCATATAAAAATTCATGTTTTTCTCCTGTCAGTTCACCCTTAAAATTTTGAGTTAACACCCACAGATCACTCTTTTTGTCCCATTTTTTCTTTCCACTAAGGCCATCATAGAATTTTATGACTGTGCACATATCTGAAAGCTCTCCGCCAACATAAGTATGAAGCCTTGCCATAAGAAAATCTGATGGTGGGCCAATCTTGCCGTATTTTTTTACTAGTTCTTGGGCCTCTTTTGTCTCTGCCTCTAATCTTTGTCTGTCTTTATTCTCTTGCGCGGCTTTTTCTTTATCCATTTCCTCTTGCCATGCCTTTTGCCGTGCCCTTTCCTCAAGGGTGTATTGATATTCCCTTAAGTGATCTTGTATGTTTGTCTCAACGCTATGATAATCAAGGTCTCTGGCGCATTGGCATTTGTACTCCACTTCGGGAATAACCTTTTTTATCTCTCGTAACCGATCCAATTCAGCATCAGAAATTGTAAAATCCTTTATTTTTTCTATAAGCTTTTCAGATTCTTTTCTCAGGGCGTTCCACTGCTGTGTTGCTTGATCGCTAACAAATATTTCTTTCTGCTCCTTTTTTAATATTTTGATAGATTCATTTATGGTGTCTGGGAAATCCTCTTCGCCGTAGTTCCTAAAAAAATCATTTTCCCGGCAAGATATCATTGTTTTTTTATATTTGTCGAAATCATCTTCAACCCAATCAGACAACGGTTTCCTAAAATATTGCGACATAATAACATTAAGCTCTTTTGCATCAGCCGCATAATCGATTTCGTGGAGTGGAAAATTTTTTATTTTTTCACATTCAGAGAGATCGATACTTGGCGGATTATCTCGGGAGACGTCCTCATTTGTAACTTGCTTGGGTTGCTCCTTCGCCTGTCCTTCTTTTTCCAGCAAGGCCATTTGTTCTTGACGCTCCTTTTCAAGAGCGGCCTCTTTTTTCAAGCGTTCTTTCTCACGTTCAGCAGCAAGCCTTTTGCTCTCTTTCTCTTGACGCTCCTTTTCTTCCTTTTGACGCTTCTTCTCCTCTAATTGGGCATGATATTTTTCAATAACACGGTCTCTATCATGCAAATATTGAATAGCCGCCGTATTAAAAGATTCGATGGAGCTTACGGCTAATTTTTGATCAGAAGTGTCTTGAATCAATTTATCGGATTCAAGTTGTTTCAATGCTTCACTGGTTTGGCTAATCTTCTGGAATAAATCTTCGTCTTCAAATCGGCTCAAATCAGCATCCGGCCTATCTACTGGAATATCTTGTGTCAACGTCTTTAATTCCTGGTAGTTGCTGAATCCGGCATCTGATAAAATTTTTATTGGATCGTCCTTCCCAATATTTGATACAGCTCGCTCGGTTTTATTTTCAACCGCCTTTTGTGCCTTGTTGATTAAATCACCAAATCCTGCATAGCTTTGACTTGATAATACGGAAATAACGACCATAACAAATAATAAATTTTTGACCATGACTCTCCTCCCTCTCATTGAAAAAGCCGGACTATCCTACGACAGTCCGACTTTTTAAGTTGCTTTTTCTCTAGGCATAGCCCGTGATTTTCATCAGTATTGAGGAGGATACCATCTGAATAACAACACTGATGATTGCAAGGCCCCATTTAAAGTCAATTTCTCCGACTGGCAGCTCAGAGTTAGCCTTTCTTCCACAATAGATCCAGACTATCAAACCGATCAATGGGAACCCTGAAATCGCAGACAGAAAAAAAGCTTTTGGAATTTTGCCATAGCCTGCATAGTAATGGGCACCAAAAATCAACCCCATCCAACTAAAGCCTGTCTTCTTTTCCATGTTTTTTCCTCCTGTTTCTAAGTGTGTTAATGATGTGACTCCCCTTTTGGTGAATTATAAAAGGGCCATTGAGTGAATGTTCAAGTCTTTTTTACCATATATAAGAAGCATTATCAACAGTTATCCATTCATTTGAGTGCCTTTAAGGCAAGGCAATATTGCCGTATAAACACTTACGGAGGGCTTATGAATGGATAATGAACTTCTGAAAAAACGACTGGGTATCCGCCTGAAAGAACTGCGTCTTGCTAAAAATCTTAAGCAGGAAGATATTGAAAAGAAGCATGGCTTTAATTATCGATACTATGGCAGGCTGGAGAGGGGAGAGATAAATCCATCCCTAGAAACCCTTAACAAGCTGTGTGAAATATTTGATGTCTCCTTGGCAGCGTTGTTTCAATTTTTGAACCCAGACGATAAGCTGAGTACAGAAAGGGAGTCTATCTCTGTAAAAGTTTCCCAGATTTTAAATAATGCCGGTGCCGCCAAACTGAAAAAGATAAAAATATTCCTCGACGATATTTTATAATATCCCCATCCATCCTGTTTTTTTGTTCAGATCTCCTCTCAACTTATAGATAAGTATTCCCCGCCTTCAACAACATAAAACCTCTATTTTTACTATATTTGGCCCCACTCTATAACAAGAATAAGCTAACATATTAATATGTTATGGTATTTTTACTGTTGACAAAACAGCCTGTTTTTAGTATAATTAGTTAAAAATATACACAATTTTTATTATTTGCCGCACGACTATTGCCGTGTGGCTTTTTGCGTTTATGGGGCAGGCGTTTCTTTGATTTACCAAGATTGATGCAAAGATTTTTCGGCCCATGATATAGAGGGAGGGAATACAAGATTATGTGCGGTTATTGTATTGAATCTATTGGAGTTAAGCATCTTTTATTAGGGGAAGAATTTACCGAAGAGAACCTAATTCTTTCGGATTTTTATATTCAGGAAACAGTCGATCTGAATCAGGGCATTCATACAGTGCTTTCTTTGATTGTTGATTCTGAAAAAACAGAAAAAGACAAATTAAAACGATTAAATTCACATATTATTTTATGTCGTTTATTAGAAATTCTTATAGATCATGGGGTAGATTCAACCAACTATGACAGCCTTTTGCACAATGATTGGATTCTAAAATCAATAGTGTGTGAAAGCTTTGGGACTACCTGCCGGATTGAAACTTTGAACCGAATTGCATCTTTTTTACCTCACTTGCAAACCTGTTACAACTTAAATAGATGGGATTCAGATGATCCGATGCAGAAAGCCGAAAAGCGATTTCCAAATATTCGTTTTTTTTATCCACTTTATCAAGCAGAAACATATTTCAATCAGGATAAGTGGCACACTTTCCTGAATCAAGCCGATTTATCCAAAGAATGTGCATTTATTTTAAATTGTTATGTTTTATGGTGGTTGCAGGATGGTGACTCAAAAAAAAGTGATTCTCAATACATTGAGGAAATTCTTTCAGGTACAGGTGTTGTCTATGATCCCATTATGAGCACACCAAAAGAAGAACGGGTGATATTCGATTTGGCTTTTCGGGCTTTATATTTTAGCGTTTGTTATCTTTCTAAATTGCATATCCATTATGATTGCTTAAAAAAACTCATTTTAACTTCTCCGTCAGGAGTTCCTTTTTTTGATGGAATGGATTTATGGCTCCAGAGAAAAGCAACAGAAAGAATATATAGATTCGAGGGGGTAACTTTTTTTATCCATTCAATAGATGATATACGAACTATACTTCCATTGTACCTGATGGGAAAATGCAATCTTACAGGGAATGACAAGATCAATCTCTGTCGATTTATTAAATTATCCAAAAGATATGGTGATGATTATGAAATGTTTTATAAACACATTTGTTGTGAGATACCTGTCTCCTATGGCTTATGAGAAAGAACAGTATTTAACCCGCATATTTTATGAAGAACTCAAAAATGATAAAAATCGTCTCAAAAACCCTCCCAGAGTTGTCAGGCAGTTTGACGGTCCCAGTTGAACAAAAAACCGATTGCCGTCGTCAAAAATTGGCTTCCGGCCCTGAAATCCCCAATTTCGACTATATTTAGGCTTTTCTTGCGGAAAAAATATTATAACACATTGAAATATTGAACAATATTGACACTTTTTAACTTGACAAAATAGCCGAATTTTAGTATAATTTATTAAAATTAAAGGAAATTGTTACCAAATAGCCGCACGACAGAAATGTCGTAGCGGCTTTTGTGTTTTATAGGGCAGGAGTTAAATATGCATCGCATGGTTATTATGAATTTGAGAGCTATTATGGACATAAAGTATTTCACAGAAGCCCAGGTTAGGCTGTTGAGGCGAACCGTCAAAGATAAGGCTGTTGCCGATCAGAGCAAAAAAAATAAAACCGGTATCCGAGAATGGATGGTAATTGACCTTATAACCAGTACCGGCTTAAGGGTTGAAGAAGTATCCAATCTCCGTTGTGGGGATCTAAAGGCTGGTTACGGGCAATGTGAAGTCTTTGTGAGTCGAGGGAAGGGTGGGCGTTCAAGAACGGTTGAAATCCCCCAATCCCTCAAAACACACCTCAACCAGTACTTAAAATGGAAAAAGGAGCAACAAGAAAGGATAGGCCCAAGCAACTATTTATTTGTTGGCCAGAGAGGGCCTTGGACTGCTCAGGCAATTCAGCAGCTTGTTAAAAAGTATCTAAAGAAGCTTGGTTTGTATGAAAGGGGCAAAAGTGTGCATGCTTTAAGACACAGTTATGCTGTTCAGCTCTATCGAAAGAAACGTGATTTGAGAGCAGTTCAGAAACAACTTGGGCATGCATCGATACAAACAACACAGATATACGCAGATGTTACAAAGGAGGATATTCAGCAGCAAATAAACGGGTTGTGGTAAAACCCCTGTAGATAAACGTTTAGAGCAATGAAAGAGCCGTTCCAGATAGTCTGGGGCGGCTTTCTGCGTTTTGGAAGCAACAAAAAGAAAGGAGGTTGAAAGGTAGCGACCATGACGAAAGCCGAGAAAGAAAAATACGAAAGCATTGATGCGCTGAAAGACCTATTTAAACAGCTTAAGGGCAGAAAGTTTGTCCTAGACTGCGGCCATCACGTGACTTTCGGATACTTTCTTTCCAACAACATCGTAATCATTAACGAGAAGGAACCCAAAATCATTTGTACAGACTGTTGGGATTAAGGAGGCATTTATGTGGAATGAACCTAACGAAGACATGTTACAGCGGATACCGAAATTATATGAAACAGAGCATGTACCGTTAACGGATAAGTTGATCTACATGCATTTCTTTATCGGAGGATGTGACTGGTTTGTAGCGGAGTACGACGGCAATGATATTTTCTTTGGCTACGCTATTTTAAACAACGACTATTACAATGCGGAATGGGGGTATTTTTCTTTATCTGAGCTCAAATCCATAAAAATACAGGGTTGGGCGGAAATCGACAGAGATACCTTTTGGGAAGTAAAGAAGGCTTCCGAAGTAGACAAAATCAAAATCCATTAGGAGGTATACCATGAAGAACCTACTTATTGTTAACAACGTCAAGACTGAATTGGGGCTTGATGAGTTGGAATGCATTGCCGACATGCTAAATGATAGCTCTCGACATAGCGAAGTTTTCTATGAACTCTCGAAGCTGGAATCCGTGGAGATAAAAGAATCAATAGCATCCAAGCATACCATTACCAAGGAGATCGTTTATTCCTTAATAAACTCCCAATCTATTGACGTTTTAAGGGTATTGGTTGGCAACAGGCATGCTATCCCGTTTTTCAACAGAAAGTGCGTTAGGACACTGATTGAGACGCATGACAGCGAAATATATGCATCCATGGCGCAAAACCTCAACGACTACGCTCAGGTCTGTAATGTCGAGTGTTTGTGTGAAGACCTGATAGTTAATGATGTTCAGGTAAAAATGGTTCTTGCGGATAACCCAGACACCCCTGTTTTTTATTTAACTGAGTTAGCCAGTGACGCAGATGTATCAGTAGCGGAAACCGCTAAAAACACCCTCCAAAGCTTTGTAAACAATATGGAGGCTTAATATGAACGTAAACTATGGTTTTGAGCTTGATTTGGCAGAAGGCCTTGTTTTCGGTCACGACATAAATATTGAATTCACCTGCCGTCAAGCTGACCTCCGAAACCAAGCAAATAAAGCTGGTTTGCACATGCTACCGGAAATACTGAACCTAATTGAAACGCTATGAAACCATACAGGCAAGGGGATTTAGACGGATTATGCGGTATCTATAGTATCGTAAACTCTGTCAGATATATTAAAAAGTTAAACACTGAAGAGTCGGAAGAGTTGTTTTATAAGTGTTTGCGCCTAGCCGAAAAGAAAAGAAAGCTCTCAACCATTGTAAAAGAAGGCTCTTCTTTACCCGTACTGATAAACATCTTTAACGAGATTGTTGATATCCAGTACGGCATTAAAAGCACAAGGCCTTTTCACAAAAGAAAGGATGTATCTTTAGGTTGTTACTGGGATTATGTCGTTACTTTCTTGGAAGTCCCAGGAAGAGCTGTGTTGGCAGGCATAGACTGCGAAAACGCTGAAGGACACTGGAGTGTTGTGGTGAAAGCAACTCCCAAGACTTTTTACTTGATGGACTCTTATTATGAAAAACTATGGCATAGAAGGAAGATGTCTACGAAAAGAATATCTATAAACAGGCCATACTTGGTAGCACCTACACATTCTTTCTTTTTAGGGTAAATCATTTCATTTAGGGAGGTTTATTTTGAAAAATCAAAACCATAAAGTCGAAAAGTTTCAAGAAATATTAACCGAGGCAAAGAAAATAACGCCTGAAATAGAGGAAGAAACCGTTGTTAAAATCATTAATCATTTTGACCCTGACTTTTTTGATAAGAACGATCCTTTTTCATCATTACGTTTTGCCAATATTGATAGATCATGTGTTTTAGGTGGATGCAACCTTACCCTAGGGAAGGATCAATATGAGGGGTTTCGAGACGAACAAAAATATGACGAAGTGCTTTGGGCGGCAGTAGATGAATGCTATCGTTTTAGAGCAAGAACAGTTGATAAAATCCTATCTTTTATTTTACCGGAACTAGCTGAAAGGATCTTTGAAGTCAGGCCATGCACAAGGAAGTTGAAATTCATTGGGGATGGTCAAGAACATCCGTATTTTGAGGTCGGGAAAATATACGAATCCAAAGATTTTACTGGAGCGACCTATTCTTTTGCGGATTATCAAAATGGAGAAAGGAGAATCGGTTTCTGCTATTTTGAATGGTGTTGATTCCCATATTATTCCAGAAAAAACACCTGAGAAAGCAATAATCGTATCTATGGTACAGGCGGTTGTTATCTACGAAAAGGATCACGAGAAATAGGCCATACCTGGCACCCCCTCTCCGTATTTATTCTTAAGGTAAATTCTTGTTCTTAACTAAATACATTTTTAGATACCTTAAAATCCTTTAGAACTAAGAGAATGACAGTAGTGACGGTTATGACGATAAAAAATAGTAAGTTTTTTTAATTTATATATATTTTAAAAATAATAATAAAATAAAAAAAGTACCATCAATAATCGTCACTACTGTCACTATCGTCATTTAATCTCTAATGTTATTAATCTGTTCTCAGATGTCCTCTTCTTATTAAATTTTATATTAAAATGGTTAAGGGCGGCGGGAAAAGCTCCTATCTCTTGTTGAATTTTGTTGGGTTTAGGGATAACTGCGCTTTTTTCAGGGAAAGCTTTCTTTAACTGATTAACCAAATCTGTTGCATTGCCTTCCCACCGCTTATCTTTACATTTCTCAAGGAAGTTTTTTATACAATAAACAATGGGATTTTCAAGATATGTCTTTGATAAATTCTTATTGAGATGGGTGTTATAGTCAGTTAAAAATTTTTTACCTTTCCATGGTAAGGCTTCTTCGGCAGCACATACCCAACTCGCAAAATCACTCATGCGTGGCAAAGGGACATCAATCTTGATGTTTTCATTTTTTAATGCTGAAGAGACCGCTTTTAAGAGAGAGCCTAAGATCAATGGTTGCGCTTCCTGAAATTCCTGATTCAACCGTTTTTTTGTTAAGCGTTTAGCGTCATCAATAAAAGGCAGTTCAATTATCAGTGACCTATCGACTAAATCATCAGCTTTAATAAAATTATTTATTCCATTCATGATTATTGGACGATTGGCTTGAAAAACATACTCTTCATCATCCGTGTACTGCTTTCTTTTTGAAAGACCGCCTCCCGTACTGACACGACAAAGAGCATCAGACATTGGTTGGGATAAAACAGAAAGATTGTCAAAAGACACCAGCCAGTTGTTTTTGCAATATATCATCAAGGTCTCTTCATTCCCAGATAATGCTCTTGTGGTCGCTTTTGCTGGGTCAATCAAAAATTTTAAAAATTCAGTCAAGGTGCTTTTTGATGAGCCTTTGGGGCCGGTTAGTATTAATGCCACATATGGCCCCTGAGGGTTCAGAGCACCAACAAGCCAGGCCAGTATGAGTCTACATGTATGCTTATGCTGTTTGCCAGCAGGAAGAAAATGCTTCAATTTTGCAAAGCCTTTACCTTCCACAGGTACGGGGAGGGGAAGCATTCCTTGAGGGCGGTAAAAGTGGACTGGCGTTTCTTGACAAATTGTCCAGCCTTCAGATGTTATTTTGACAACTTGCTTTTTTTCATCTGCCAGGTCCAAATAAATGGTGTTATCAACCCTAGCTATCCTTATAGAGACTTCACCTTTTTTATTCTGATCAACAGCATTGGCTTCCAGATGATCAATGATCAGATCAATGTCTTGGCGGGAGATAAGGGCATCACTGCTTTTTCGGATTGAAGATCGGCAGTGGCGTTTAAAGTTATCAGATCTGGTATCTAATACCTGCTCGCCTCCTTCACCGTTAATAATTGCGTAGAAGAAACCACTATTGGTATCCTGCAATATCTCGTTTTTCTCAAAAAAGGTCTCAATAAATTTATTGAATTGAGCAGTTTTGGCGTTTTTGTTTTTATTATCTGAAGTCGATGCATTGGGGGGATAAGATGAAATACTCTCTGCAATCTTTTTAACCTCGTCATCTTCTAGGGCAGGGGTACACCTATTTTTATTGGCTTTACGAAGGACTCCATGGATCTCATCCAACTCACGTCCTTCCCCTCGCAGGCTACCGGCAATTTCTGCTAGCGTGTCGTTTCTTTTACCTTCAGGTATTTTTTTTAACGAGTGGACAAGATCACAATACTTTTCCCCTTTTTCAATAAGGTCAGTCAACCATTCAGGCATACCGGCTATCTCTATACTGTCAGGGCTATGTCTCCATTTATATTTTTTGTTTTTTATATGGTCAGAGGGAGGAGCTACCACGTATCCTCCTTCGCCCCGGATATCAATATTGCCCAGTAGACCAGTTTTACATGGGATACGGGTGTGCGGTGGTTTAAAAAATAGCTGGTATCCTCCCCCACCGGTTTTTTGGTTGACCGTTTTGGGTAGATTGCCATATGTTTTTTCAAGCTTTTTCATGTTATCGGGGCCATCAGGCAGATCGATATCTATCGCTATAAAACTCTCCTTCCCCGTCCTGATACCGATGTTCGCATCTGGCCATCTCGACCACCATTTTTTTAATTGTTGTTGGCTGCTGGAGGCGTTTTTAAACCCTTCAGTCAGATCCTCGGCATCATACATAGGATGTTTACCAGGTGTTGTGCATGTAGGCTTGTCACAAGAGCATTTCCCGTCTTTAATGGTGTGCAGGGGGAAAATAGGCCATCCTTTTTTATAATATTGTTTCACGGCTTGCCATTTATCGTTGTGTTTCATAATGTTATCTCCTTTTTATTCGTTTGCATGGGCTTATCAAGCCTCATCGTTTATGTGTCTTATAAAATAGTTAATCCGTTTCTGGAGTTCCTGCATCCGATTGAGATCTAATTCCGTATAAAGACCTTCCTTCTTGATAATGCCTGAATGTTTTATTAAAAGGTCTATTGCGGCACTGGCTTGCTTGACAATGGTGGCCTTGTTATCTGTCTTCCCTTTCTCCTGAACGGTATCGGTTTTTTTCTTTTTCCCGGTTCCACCTTTTTGTTTTTTGCGATTTATAAGGCGGTCGATCTTGTTCCGAAACTGTTTTTGCTGGTCTGGTGTGGCCGTTCGTGTTGGAATTTTTAATTTATTCTTCTGTAAAATTGAAACAACGTCTTTATCCTTTTCCTTTGCCATGAGGTCTAACAGCCGTGTCGTACCAAGGCAGCAGAGTTGCGGATGGTTTTTTATATCGACATATGTTGCTATTTGCATGTAACGCTGGATGGTACGGAAGGACATTTCAGGCAGTTGTTCTTGAATATACTCTTCGAAATCATCTAAGCCCGTTTCCTTCGTGATTTGCTGGATCGTGTTGGCCACCGAACCTTGTTCATGCCGAAGTTCAACTAGGTTACCTTCTACCGGTATCACCCTTGCCTCTATGTCCTTAATTTCCTGGACGTAATACTCTCGTTTTTTGTGTTGCTTTGTCATCCTGATCCTCCTTATTTAAGTTGCGGTTTTGGAATGATTCCTTCACACATTCTTGAACTGTAATCAGGATACAGGACCTGATGGTATTGTCAAACGATTCAAGTGGTTAGTTTCGACGTTCTGGAGTTAAAGATAAAATTCAAAATGGATTTTTGATTTCAAATCTTTTATTGTCATTTTTCCAGAAAGTCGGCATTATGTGGGTGGCTAAAATTAGGCAGAGGCTTCAGCCGGTGATAAGTTTTTCCGAGTACAGATGATAGAGATAGAAAAACAAATGGACGTTTATCCGACTATACTTGGCAGAGATTTACCGGGAGGTGTCGTGAAATGAAGTTGAGTGAAAAACTGAGTGAAAGATGAAAATTAATACTGGCATTTTAAAATTTTTTATCATAAATTTTTATAAATACTCTTGTTGTAATTACCTGAAAATTTAACAAGATCTTTAAATTATAGGCTTTTATATGTTTTGAAGTGCTTTCTCTCACGCCGGTAACGGGGGTTCGATTCCCCCTGGGATCACCACAGACAATTGAATTTCCTTCCAGGGAGCTCTTCGGCCGGCAAAAATATTGTTGACAAGGCCTACGTGACCAATTCCAGTCATTTCAGAAAGGTTGTTGTGCATGTGACGGCCATGGGCCTGCTTTTTATCATGGCCCTGACGATCCGTCTTGCCTTTCTGCAGGCCAATCACAGCAATGTTTTTATGCAGCGTGACGCTGGCGAATATCTCAACTATGCACGCAACCTGGCTTATTTTAATGTTTTTTCAAAAGCCCCGCCCGGCATCGCCGCTGCCGCGCCTGATGCCTTCCGGTCCCCGGGATATCCATTGCTGCTGTCCCTGGTGCTGCGAATTTCCGGCGAACAACGGTTTTTAGAAAACGCGCTAACGGTCCAGCAGGTGGCCGGGGCTCTGCTAACGCCCCTTACCTACGCGCTCGGCGTTTTTTTTCTCCATCCCGCGGCGGCGGTGACGGCCGGCCTATTGACCGCCTTCAGCCCCCATCTGATTTCCGTGGGTGGATGTATGCTGAGTGAGACCCTGTTCGCTTTCTGCCTGCTGGCCGGACTGTGCGCCTTTCAGTGGGCCATCCGTGGAACCGTTCGTGTTTTACCAGTATCCGCGCTGTTGTTCGGCTGTGCCTACCTGGTTAATGAAACGGTCCTGTTCCTGCCCTTTATCATCGCGGCGGCCATTCGGTGGCGTTTAAATCGCTATGAAGATTCTGATTATCGCCGTGCTATGAAACGGGGTCTGCGAATTTTTGTGCTGGTGTTCGCGATTTTTCCATGCGTCTGGATGTTCCGGTCCCACGTCCTGCTGCCGCCCGTTGCGGCACGGGGGACGGATAGGGCCATTGCTACACTGAGCCACGGCGCCTATCCCGGCTTTATTTACAAAACACGCTTCTTCATGCCCTTTCCCTACCGGGAAGATCCGCAGCAGCCGGCGTTCGGATCTTCCATGGAAAATTTTACCCGCATTCTCTGGCAACGGGCAAAGGCGGAGCCGTGGCGCTATGTTTCCTGGTATTTTTTCGAAAAACCCCTGTACCTGTGGCGGTGGAGCATCATTCAGGGAAAGGGGGACGCTTATATCTATCCGGTAAACCGCCGGCTGGAAGAGATATCCCCGCTGCTGGGTGTGATGGCGACAACCATGCGGTTGCTGCATCCCTGGCTGATGGTTACCGCGGCACTGGCCCTGCCGCTGCTCCTTTTTAAAAGGAGAACAGAGACCTACTTTCCCCAGGTTCGGCAAACCCTTTCGCCGCAACTGGTTTTGATTACGTTGCTTTATTTTACGCTGCTTTACATGGTGTTTGCGCCGTGGCCCCGCTATTCAATTCCCCTCCGTCCCCAGTTCTATCTGTGCGCTACCTGGTCTCTGGCGATTCTGATGTCCATGATTCAGGGACTATTCAGTAAGCACAGGGCCGAATCTTCCATTTCCGAGTCCGGGCCTTTCAACGGTTGATTCGGCCGGCACATGTTGAAAAATGTCATGACATATTCGGACCAGCGCCGATTATACCTCTTGAAAGCGTCGCTTGCGGCCCACCCATTTCTCACATTCCACCACCGTGAAGATCATCAGTCCGGCGCCTATCACCATGGCCCACTCGGTCAGCCCCATGGGCGCGCTCTGGAAAACGGTGTTGAGCGCGGGCAGGTAGGTGTAAAGCATCTGCAGCAGGGTCATCACCGCCACCCCGGCCCAGAGCAGGGGATTGCTGAAAAGACCAAGGGACCACACCGGGCGGGTCATGGAGCGGCAGTTGAACAGGTAAAACATTTCACCGAACACAAAGACATTAACCGCCAGGGTTCGGGCCAGGGCCTCGTCATTGCCGGCCAGCGCCAGTTCGATTTTAAACAGGCCAAAGGCGCAGATCACCAGTAGCAGGCTGACCATCAGAATGCGCAGGATCAGGGGCCGTGTAAGAATGGGCATGCCCGGGTCCCGGGGCGGACGGGCCATGATGCCCGCCTCCTTGGGCTCAAAGGCCAGCATCAGCCCCAGCAGCAGGGCGGTGGTCATGTTGATCCAGAGAATCTGAAGGGGCAGAATGGGCAGGCGGGTGCCCAGGAGAATGGCGAGCAGGATGATCATGCCCTCGCCGCCATTGGTGGGCAGGGTCCAGGTGATGAACTTGATCAGGTTGTCAAACACGCCCCGGCCCTCTTCCACCGCGGCCTTGATGGTGGCAAAGTTGTCGTCGGTGAGTACCATGTCGGCCGCCTCCTTGGAAACCTCGGTGCCGGTCATGCCCATGGCCACGCCGATGTCGGCCTGGCGCAGGGCCGGGGCATCATTGACCCCGTCCCCGGTCATGGCCACCACGTAGTCCCTTTGCTGAAGGGCCTCCACCAGCCGCAGTTTCTGCTCCGGCGATACCCGGGCAAACACGGCGGTGCTGTCCGCGGTCTCCACCAGTTGTTGGGCCTCAAGCGCGGCAATCTCCTTTCCGGTGAGGACCTCGCGGGTGTGGTAGAAGCAGGTGTCGCCGCACAGGCCGATCTGCCGGGCAATGGCCCCGGCCGTGCCGGCATGGTCCCCGGTGATCATCTTGACCCGGATACCCGCTGCCTGGCAGGCAGCCACCGCCTCTATCGCCTCGGGACGGGGCGGATCGATCATGCCCTGAAGGCCGATAAACACAATGCCCTCCTCCACGTCCGCGTGGGTGATTGTGGTGGTGCCCGCCGGCATCTCCTTGCGGGCAAAGGCCAGAACCCGCAGCCCCTTTTCGGCCATGGATTCCACCCATCCGGAAATGGCCCCCGGCCCGGCAATATCCGGTTCGCCGTCCGGGCCTAAAATAGTGGCGCACTCCACGCAGACGCTTTCAATCGATCCCTTGACATAAAGTACCGGCGGTTTGCCTTCTCCCCGGTCGTGCAGGGTGGCCATGTACTGGCGGGCCGACTCAAAGGGAATGGTGTCAAGCCGGGGCATCTCTTTTTCCAGTTGACGGGGATCAAAACCGGCCTTGGCCGCAGCCGCGATCAGGGCACCTTCCGTGGGGTCTCCCTCCACCCGCCAGCCGGTGTCGGTTTTTTTCAGGCGCGAATCGTTGCACAGCAGCCCTGCCTTTAAAAGCTCGGAAAGGGCGATGTTGGATGCCGGATCAGTCCCGTCCTTAACAGACGAAATAACGCCCTCCGGATCATACCCGCCGCCCGATACCTCGTAGCGGGGCCCTCCAGCCACGATATCCAGTACCGTCATCTGGTTCTGGGTCAGGGTACCGGTCTTGTCCGAACAGATCACCATGGTGGAGCCCAGGGTTTCCACGGCCGGCAGTTTGCGGATAATGGCGTTGCGTTTGGCCATACGGGAAACACCGATGGCCAGGGTGATGGTGATGGCCGCCGGCAGACCCTCGGGAATGGCGCCCACGGCCAGGGCCACAGACGCCATAAACATCTCCACCAGGTCCTGGCCCCGGACAAACCCCACCACAAAGGTCAGGGCCGCCATGGCCAGGATGGCATAGAGGAGAATATTGGAAAAGTGGTGAATCTTTTTTGTCAGAGGGGTTTCCAGCACATCGGCCGATGCAATGAGCTGGTTGATACGGCCGATCTCGGTGCCATCCCCGGTGGCCACCACCACACCCTGACCGGTGCCGTAGGTGACCAGGGTGGAGGAGTAGGCCATGTTGCGCCGGTCTCCGATGCTCATTTCGGGATCCAGTTTGCCTTCCGCTTTCTGAACCGGAACGCTTTCACCGGTCAGCGCGCTTTCATCGACCTGCAGTTCCCGGATTTTTATCAGTCTCATGTCGGCCGGCACTTTGTCCCCGGATTGCAGCAGCACCAGGTCCCCGGGTACCAGCAGGCGGGAGGGGAGACGCTGTTTTTCACCGTCCCGGATCACCGTGGCCTCGCTGATCATGGCGTCGGCCAGGGCTTCGATGGCCTTCATGGCCTTGGACTCCTGTACAAAACCGATGACGGCATTGACCAGCACCACGGCAAAAATGACCGCCGAGTCCACATATTCGGCCAGCAGCAGGGTGATCAGGGCCGCGGCCATAAGGATGATTACCAGGGGCTGCTTGAACTGCAGCAGAAACCGGATAAGGGCTCCCTGGCCCTTTGCCCGGGTCAGCTCATTGAGGCCGAACCGGGTTGCCCGCTCATCGGCCGCTGTTCGGGAAAGGCCGTTGGTTTCATGGGACTCAAGGACGGAAACCGCCTCCCGCGCATCTATCGCGTGCCATGTTTTTTCAGGAAGACTGCGCATGGTCCTCTCCTTTACTGCCTGTTGTCTAGTTTCCATCCATAAATGGCCTTTTCCCGCAATCTCCGCGTCAAACTGCGGGCTTCCTTGTGCGGCGTACAACAGTACGCCTCCGCGTCAGTCCTTGTTTTCCTTGATCTTGCGAAAAAATTCTCATTTCTGGATTGGAAACCTTTGTCGTGTCCTCATAATCAATGGATGGACACTGTCTATAAAAAAGCCGGCGTCCTGAATGCCGGCTTGAAATACGAAAGGACACCTCTGAAAATTTATATCACACCGTCCGCTTCAGCACCTCACGGATCTTGGCGGCCAGGTTCTGCAGAGAAAAGGGCTTCTGTATGAAATCGATGCCTTCTTCCAGCACACCCTGGTGAACAATGACATTGGCGGTGTAGCCGGACATGAAAATCAGCCGGATCTCGGGGCAGATCTCCTGAATCTGGTCTGCCAGATATTTACCGTTCATTTCCGGCATCACCACATCGGTGATCATCAGGTCAATGGCCGTGCCGTGCGTATCCACCATTTCCAGTGCTTCCTGGGGAGTGGCTGCCGCCATGACCGAGTATCCCAGCCGTTGCACCATAATGGTTCCCATTTCCAAAAGCACCGGATCATCCTCCACGATCAGGATGGTCTCCTTGCGGCCGGTGGTGAACGGTTCTTCCGCTGATTCCGGCCGGTCCGGCTCCTCCTCCTCCTCGGCCCTGTGCCGCGGGAAATAGACTCGAAAGGTGGACCCGTTACCAGGTTCACTGTATACGCTGATAAACCCATTGTTCTGTTTGACGATGCCGTACACCGTGGCCAGGCCCAGGCCGGTTCCCTTGCCCTGTTTTTTGGTGGTGAAAAAGGGGTCAAACACATGGTCCATGGTCTGGCGGTCCATGCCGACCCCGTTGTCACTCACCGCCAGCATCACATACTCACCCGGTGTAAATTCGGCATGGGTATCGCAATAGTCCTGGTCAAAAAAGAGCGTGTCGGTTTCAAGTGTGATGTTGCCCACATCCACAATGGCGTCCCTGGCATTAATGCAGAGGTTTGTCACCACCTGGTTTAACTGGGAGGGGTCCAGCCGGACGGTACAGTGCCCGGGTCCGGGTTGCCACGCCAGTTCGATGTTTTCCCCCATGAGCCGGGAAAGAATTTTAAGCAGGCCCTCCACCGACGCGTTGAGGTCCAGCACAGTAGGCACAATGGTCTGTTTGCGGGCAAAGGCCAGAAGCTGGCCGGTGAGATCGGCGGAGTGGCGGGCCGCCTGAAGTATGTTTTCCAGGTACTTGTATTGCGGGCTGTCGCTGTCTGTTGCCTCGATGGCCAGTTCTGCAAACCCGATGATGGCGCCCAGCATGTTGTTAAAATCATGGGCCACGCCTCCGGCCAGAACTCCCACCGCCTCCAGCTTCTGGGCCTGAAGCAGCTGCTCCTGGAGTTTTTCCCGCTCCGCCTCCGCTTTTTTTCGGGCCGTGATGTCAAAAAAACTGATCAGCAGGCTTTCTTCGATGCGGTTGGCGCCGATGATCATGGTCCGTTCGATGCCGTTTTTGCAGGTCACCCGGATTTCACCCATGGTGACCGGTGTGGCGCTTTTCGCGGCCCGATCAATCGTGTCCTGCCAGCCCGCCATCAGCCGCTTCCGGTAATCGGGATCGGGATAGGCCAGGCGCCACCAGTGATCCATGGTAGGGGCATCGTCCATGGTGTAGCCCACCACCTCGGTGAGACGGTCATTGACATCCAGTATCTCGCCATTCAGGGAAATGGCGGCCAGGGGAACCGGCGCCATTTTGAAAAGCGATCGAAAGCGGGCTTCACTTTGCTTTAAAGCCTCCTCGGCCTGCCGTTTTTCCGTCACATCCACTGTCATGGTAAGGATCTGTTTTTTGTCCTCGATCTCCAGTATTACCGACGAGTACAGAAGGTGTCCGAGGCTTCCGTCCTTTCGTGTCACCGTGGCCTCACGGTTTTTTATCGACCCGGTGGTCCACAGGGTGTTGATGATATCGATAGCTTCCTCTTCAGGAAGGGAAGAAAAATCCCAGATATTGGCGGTAGACAGCGCCGTCCGGTCAAGGCCCCGGCGTTGGAGAAACTCATTGTTGGCCGACAGCAGTTGCCCGGTTTCAGAATCGCTGATCACAATGGCGTAGGGCGCGTTTTCGAAAACAGCCCGGAATCGGGCCTCGCTTGCAGCCAGCCGCTCCTGGTTCTCTTTGATGCTCTGGATGTTGACATCCAGGCCGATGATACGGGAGACGGCCCCGTTTTCATCCCACTCAACGGCCCGGCCGTTGCAGAGCACCCAGCACCAGGTACCGTCGGCCCTGCGCAGCCGGAATTCGGCCTCAAACTGTCCATGTCCGCCGGAAGCAATGTGCCCCTGAAAGGCTTTGTCTGCTGCCGGAAGATCGTCGGGATGAATAAAGGTCCTGATAAATTCCTCCTCGGGGAATTCTCTGGCCGCGTCCGGATAACCCAGCATGGCACACCACTGCCGGCTTAAATGGGTTTTTTGCTGAATCGGGTAGGAGTCCCACACACCGGCCTGAAGGGCTTCAGTGGCCAGACGCAGCCGGTCGGCCTGCTCAATGATTTTCTGCTGGGCCTGTTCCAGGTTGGCGACCTTTTCCCTGAGCCGGCGGCGCAGCGCATAGGTGATAACAATCAGCCCCGCAATCAGCAAGACACCGAACCCGGCGATCACCCAGATCAGGCGCCATGTTTCCGGGCTCAGCCAGTTGGACACCTCCAGGGATATCCATTTTCGGTGGGCGGCCTGCATCTCGTTTGCGGGGATCGCATCAATGGCCTTCTGAATGGCGCTGAACAGCAGCGGATACCGGCGGCTGACGCCGATGCTCCAGGCAAAAGCGTAGTCCGTGGCGCCGGCCACGGACAGGTTGGAGATGCCCTCCCTGTCGATGTAGTAGGCGGCCACCGCCAGGTTTTCCAGAAATGCGTCCACGTGGCCCAGGGAGACGGTGTGAAGCCCTTCGACCACATTGGACACCGGCACCACGTTAAACCCCACCCGCAGGGAATGCCTCGAAGCGTAGCTTTCTGTGGCATACCCGGACACAACGGCCACCCGCTTGCCCAGCAGATCGTTTATGGTCATGTCATGGGAAGCGCCCCGGCGGGTGATGATCACCACAGGCACCGTGGCATAGGGCTGGGTGAAAAAGGCGTACGCTTCTCTTTCAGGAGTGGCCACGATGGTGGGCGCAATGGCGCACTCCCCGGAGGCCAGGGCTGTCAGGTGCCGGTTCCAGTCTTCGCAGGGCTGCCTGATAAAGGCAACATCCAGCAGGTCTTCCACAAGGGCGATCACGTCCGCGCCCATGCCGGTAAAAACGCCGGTGTCGGAAGCAAATTCAATGGGAGGGAATTCGGTGTTAAACCAGAGGGCCAGCTTATCCGGGTTTTCATCAAGCCATATCCGTTCTTCCGGAGTCAACTCCAGGGCACCGTGTTTGTCGCCGCCGGCAAGGGTAAAGGGTACGGACAACAGGGAAATAGAGAGCAGCAGAAACGCTGCCAGGTACAGCTGTTTTGAAAGTCGCAATCCGTGGTTCATGAATGCCTCTCTGCCGGTCCGGATATCCAATACACCATCGTTTAGCGGGTTGAGGATTATATGGCTGAAGTCTTTATACTATAGACCATTCCCCGGTCCTGTGGCAATGCAAAACAACCTTTTGTTCCGGGATTCGCGATGCCGAAAACCCGGTAAAATCCTTACCTGATGGCCCGCAACCCTTTTAAATCTTTTGATTTGGCTTTGGTTCTGCAATTGACACGTCCGCTCCGGGTGTGCTATAAACACCCCTTGCGTAATGGACAATTCTACTCACACACTTGAAAAAACCGTATCCATTGTCAATGAACTCGGGCTTCACGCCAGGGCTGCGGCCAAACTGGCGGCAGTGGCGGGCCGGGCAAGCGGCGGTGCGTGGCTGATAAGCAATAGGCAGGCGGTGGACGCCACCAGTGTGATTGATATTCTGACCCTGGCCTGTTCCAGGGGTATGACCGTGACACTGAAAGTGGATTCCGCGGCGGACAGTCATATACTTGAAGAGATGGCGGTTCTGGTGAACAACGGGTTTGGAGAATAGACACCCATGACGGACGGCAGGAACGAAATCAAACTGGTGGGTGTGGCCGGTTCACCCGGCATCTGTATCGGCAAGGCCTATCTTATCGATACGGATACGTCCGGTGTGGAGGTGGTGGAGAAGTATTTCATTGACAGCAAAAATATCTCAAAGGAGGTCAACCGGTTCAAGGCCGCGGTCAAAAAAGCCAAGGACGAATTGTCCGCCATTATCAAGGACGTGCCGGAAGACCTGCAGGACCATGTGCATATCCTTGAAACCCACATGGTGATGTTCAAGGACAAGATGCTTTACGGCAAGACCATTGAAACCATTGAGAACGAGCAGGTCAACGCCGAGTGGGCACTGAAAAAAACCGTGGCCGACGTGCGGGAGATGTTCCGGGATATCGCCGACCCCTACATCAAGGGCCGGGTGACCGATATCGCCCAGGTTACCAACCGGATCATGCAGCAGCTGCTGGGCACCACCACGGTGGATATCGGCAAGATCGACAAGCGGGTGATCCTGGTGGCCCATGACCTCTCCCCGGCCGACACCAGCCAGATTCAGCTTGACAAGATCAAGGGGTTTGTCACCGACCGGGGGGGGCGCACCTCCCACACCGCCATTATCGCCAAAACGCTTGATATCCCTTCGGTGCTGGGTATGGAAAATGCCACCAAGATGATCCGCAACGACGATATCATCATCGTGGACGGTGAAAGTGGTATCGTCATCGTCAACCCCACCGATGAATCGATCATCAAGTACCAGAACCGGGAGCAGGAGTACGAGGCCTACAAGATTGATGTGGCCAAAAGCAGTCACCTGCCGGTCCAGACCGTGGACGGCGTTTCCGTTAAGGTGCTGGCCAATATTGAGCTGCCCGCGGAAATCGGCCATGCAAAAGAGTATGGCGCCGACGGTATTGGTCTTTTCAGAACCGAATTTCTCTACCTGAGCCGCAAGGAGTTTCCCACTGAAGAGGAGCTCTTTTTAGAATACCGCAAGGTGGTGGAGACCATGGCCCCCAAGCCGGTGACCATTCGGACACTGGACATCAACGGCGACAAGGTGGTGGCCTATGACCAGACCGAGGAAGAGGCCAATCCGGCCCTGGGGCTGCGGGCCATCCGGTTCTGCCTGAAACGGCCCGAGGTGTTTCAGACCCAGCTGCGGGCCATTCTGCGGGCCTCGGCATTCGGCAACGTCAAGGTGATGTTTCCCCTGATCTCCGCCTACGAAGAGATGGTACAGGCAAGGGAGGCGCTGGACACGGCCGCTGATTCACTGAAAAAGGACGGCCTGGCGTACAACGGCGATATCGAGGTGGGGGCCATGATCGAGGTCCCGGCCACGGTGATCATCGCCGACATGCTGGCCGATATCGTGGACTTTTTCAGCATCGGCACCAATGATCTGGTGCAGTATTCCCTGGCCATCGACCGGGGCAACCGCCAGGTGGCCCACCTGTTTCAGACCTTTCACCCGGCGGTGATTCGCATGATCCGGCAGGTGATTGAGGTGGGTAAAAGCAAGGGCGTGGATGTGGTGATGTGCGGCGAGATGGCCGGTTTCCCGATCAACCTGCCGATTCTGCTGGGCCTGGGCCTGGAGCGACTGAGCATGAATCCGCCCGCCATTCCCATTATGAAAAACGCCATCCGGTCCATGAAGGCCGGGGATACCAAGTCTTTTATGGATGAGGTGTTTACGAAAAACACGGCCGCCCAGATCAGTGACCTGGTACACCAGCGGTTTGGCGATCTTTTCCCCTCCCTGCCCGACATCACGCAATAGCAAAGCCATCGGCATGGGCCGATACCATCGGAGTCTCCCTGTGGAAACGGTACGCATAAAAATTGTTACGGAAAACAAAAAGGCCCGTCACGACTTTTTTCTCGAAGACGAGTTTGAGGCCGGCATGGTGCTCACCGGAACCGAGGTGAAATCTCTTCGGGGCGGCCGGGCCAACCTCAAAGATGCCTATGCAAAAATAAAGAACGGCGAGCTTTTTCTCTACCAGATGCACATCAGCGCCTATTCTTTTGCCCACTACGACAACCACGAGCCCGAGCGGCCCCGGAAACTGCTGGTACACAAACGGGAACTGAAAAAACTGATCGGCAAGATCAATGAAAAGGGCTACTCCCTGATTCCGGTCAAGGTCTATTTTAAAGGCGGCAAGGCCAAGGTGGCCGTGGCCCTGGCCAAGGGCAAGCGCAAGTTCGATAAGCGGGAATCCCTCAAGCAGAAAGACGCCAAGCGGGAACTGGACCGGGCCAGAAAGAGTCAGCGGTAACCCCCCCACCCCCACGTCATCGTCGGGCCGTAGCCCCTGGGGCGAAGGCCGGACCGGGTAACCCAGCATAAATTGATTCAAAATACCTCTACCGCCTCTCCGAATCGGGATCGAAAGCCAAGAAACAATAAATCGCATTGATACCGAACCCGATCCCGATAGCGATGCGGATAGGGGCATCTGCATAATAAACAAAAAATCTCTGTTGAAACCGCTGTTTTTGTGCTTATTTTTATTCCAATCCGTATGTTTGACAACCATGCGAAAAAGGAAAAAGGAGCGTAAAAATAATGCGTTTTGATAAACTCACCATAAAAGCACAGGAACTGTTGCAGGCGGCCCAGTCCGATGCCGGCGCCCGGGGTCACCAGCAGATCGAACCCGAGCACCTGCTTTTTGCCATGCTGGAGGAGAATACCGGTATCGTGGCCTCCATGCTGGGTAAACACGGCGCGTCCGTGGACGCCGTCCGCCGGGACACGGCCGAAGCCCTGGAGGCCATGCCAAAGATTTCCGGCGCGGCCGCCGAGGTTTATATCTCCCGGCGGGCAAAGGCGGTCCTGGATGTCGCCTTTGCTCAGGCCGCGTCCATGAAGGACGAGTATGTGAGCGTGGACCACCTCTTTCTCGCCCTGCTGGATGAAAAGGGGGGCAAGGCCGCCTCCATCTTAAAGCAGCACGGTGTCACCAAAGACGCCATGCTAAAGGCCCTGCTCGACATTCGGGGCAATCAGCGGGTAACAGACCAGAACCCGGAAGAAAAATACAAAGCCCTTGAAAAGTACAGCCGGGATCTTACTGAACTGGCCCGGCAGGGCAAGCTGGACCCGGTCATCGGCCGGGACGAGGAGATTCGCCGCATTGTCCAGGTGCTCTCCCGCCGGACCAAGAACAATCCGGTGCTTATCGGCGAGCCGGGCGTGGGTAAAACCGCCATTGTCGAGGGGCTGGCCCAGCGCATCGTGGCCGGAGATGTATCAGAGGGCCTGAAAAACAAGCGCATCGTGGCTCTGGATATGGCTTCCCTGATCGCGGGCGCCAAGTACCGGGGCGAGTTTGAAGATCGGCTCAAGGCCGTGCTCAAGGAAGTGGAGCGGGCCGAGGGCAGCATCATCCTGTTCATTGATGAGCTGCACACCCTGGTGGGCGCCGGTGCCAGCGAAGGGGCCATGGACGCCTCCAACATGCTTAAGCCGGCCCTGGCCCGGGGGTCGCTGCGGTGCGTGGGCGCCACCACCCTGGACGAATACCGCAAGTACATTGAAAAAGACGCGGCCCTGGAGCGGCGGTTTCAGCCGGTGTTTACCGGTGAGCCCGACGTGACCGACACCATCTCCATTTTGCGGGGATTAAAAGAAAAGTACGAGGTGCATCACGGGGTCAAGATAAAGGACGCCGCCCTGGTGGCGGCGGCCACCCTGTCCGACCGCTACATCACCGACCGGTTTCTGCCGGACAAGGCCATCGACCTGGTGGATGAGTGCGCCTCCAAGATGCGTATCGAAATTGACAGCATGCCGGCCGAGATTGACGAGATTCACCGAAAGATCGTTCAGTCCGAAATTGAAAAAGAGGCCCTGAAAAAAGAGTCGGACAAAGAATCCAGGAAACGGCTGGGCGCCCTGGAAGAGGAATTGGCCCGGCTCAAGGAGGACCATGCCGAACTAAAAGCCCACTGGGACCGGGAAAAGGGCATGATCCAGACCATTCGGGGCATTAAAAAGGAGATCGAGGAGCTGGGCGTGGCCCAGCAGCAGGCCGAGCGCCAGGGCGACTTTGCAAAAGCCGCCGAGATTCGATACGGCAAGAGTGTGGAACTCAACAAAAAACTGGAAGCAACCGAAAAAGAGCTGGCCGCGTTTCAGGCCGACAAAAAAATGCTCAAGGAAGAGGTGGACGCCGAAGACATTGCCGAGGTGGTGTCCCGGTGGACCGGCATTCCGGTCAGCAAGATGATGGAGGGCGAACGGGAAAAGCTGGTGCACATGGAAGATCGGCTGGCCCTGCGCGTGGTGGGGCAAAACGAGGCCGTATCCGCTGTGTCCGACGCGGTGCGCCGGTCCCGGTCCGGGCTTCAGGACCCCAACCGGCCCATCGGTTCCTTTATCTTTCTGGGTCCCACCGGCGTGGGCAAGACCGAGCTGGCCAAGGCCCTGGCCGAGTTTCTGTTCGACAGTGAGCAGGTGATCCGGGTCGACATGTCCGAATACATGGAAAAGCACGCCGTGGCCCGTCTCATCGGCGCGCCTCCGGGATACGTGGGGTATGAAGAGGGCGGGTACCTCACCGAAAGCGTGCGGCGAAGGCCCTATTCCGTGGTCCTGTTTGATGAGATCGAAAAGGCCCATCCGGATGTGTTTAACATCCTTTTACAACTGCTCGACGACGGCCGCATGACCGACGGCCACGGCCGGACCGTGGATTTCAAGAACACCATCGTGATCATGACCTCCAACGTCGGCAGCCACTTGATCCAGGAGATGTCCCGGGCCAACGAAGACCCCGACCAGGTCAAAGAGCAGATCACCGACGTGCTGCGCCAGAACTTCAAGCCCGAGTTCTTGAACCGCATCGACGAAATCATCGTGTTCCATAACCTGGACCGGGACCAGATCGCGAAAATTGTGGAAATCCAGGTGCAGCGGCTGGGAAAGCGTACGGCCGAACGGGGCGTTTCCATTGTGCTGTCCGACGCGGCCAAACGGTTTATCGCGGAAAAGGGCTACGACCCGGTGTACGGTGCCCGGCCCTTGAAGCGCATGATTCAGAAGCACATTGAAAACCCGCTGGCCATGGAGATATTAAAAGGCAACATTCCGGAAAACAGCACCATTTCCGTGGATGTGGAAGGCGACGGGATTGTCTTCAGGCAGGCGTAGTTTCTTTTTCAGACATTAAACAAAAAAGGGCCTGGAGTAATTCTCCAGGCCCTTTTGATTTTGTGGCGGGAGTGACGAGGCTCGAACTCGCGACCTCCGGCGTGACAGGCCGGCGCTCTAACCAAACTGAGCTACACCCCCGGAACTGACAGGTTAAACGCCCATGGTGGGCGGAACAGGGCTTGAACCTGTGACCCTCGGCTTGTAAGGCCGATGCTCTCCCAACTGAGCTACCCGCCCTGTCCGTGTTGCGTAAAAGGTCTTTTAGCAACCCCTTGTGGCAAAGTCAAGACAAAAAGGGATGTCTTTTATCAGTTGGCGCTGTTTTTCGCGCCGTTCTCCGGCTGGGCCGCCGCGACGGGCGGTGCCGGGTCGCCGGCGGCTGAATCCGCCGGTTTTAAGGCCAGATCCAGGATTTCGTCCATGTGCTCGGACAGGATGATCTCCAGCTTTTTGGCGATGGTGGGCGGAATCTCATTCAAGTCCTTTTCACACTCCTTGGGAATGATAATCCGGTGAATGCCGCCCCGGTGGGCAGCCAGGATCTTGTCCCGAATGCCGCCCACGGGCAGGACCCGGCCCCGCAGGGTGATCTCGCCGGTCATGGCCAGGTTCCGGTAGACCGGTTTCTTGGTCAGGGCCGACACCAGGGATGTGCACATGGTGACCCCGGCCGATGGTCCATCCTTGGGAATGGCGCCTTCGGGCACATGAATGTGAATGTCGAATTTTTTGTGAAAGTCCGAATCAATTTTAAACTGATCGGACCGGGACCGTACGTAGCTTACGGCGGCCTGGGCCGATTCCTTCATCACGTCGCCCAGCTTGCCGGTGATGGTCAGCTCTCCCTTGCCCGGCATGATGGCCGTCTCCACGCTCAGCAGTTCGCCGCCCACCTGGGTCCAGGCCAGGCCGGTGACCAGGCCCACTCGATCGTCGTTTTCCATCTGGCCGTGATGATAGGAGGGCGGGCCCAGGTATTTGGCCACTGTTCCGGCGGTGATGCGGAAACTGTGGTGGCCGTTGCCCTTTGCCACCTCCCGTGCGATTTTTCGGCAGATGGTGGATATCTCCCGTTCCAGGTTGCGGACCCCGGCCTCCCGGGTATAGCGCTGAATGATGGTGTAGACCGCGTTTTTGGAAAAGGTGATCTCCCGGTCGGCCACGCCGTTGGCCTTGAGCTGCTTGGGAATCAAAAACTGAGTGGCGATATTGTATTTTTCATACTCGGTGTAACCGGGCAGCTTGATGATCTCCATGCGGTCCTGCAGGGGCAGTGGAATGCTGTGCAGGCTGTTGGCCGTGGTGACAAACAGGATGTCGGACAGGTCGTAGTCCATGTCCAGGTAGTGGTCGTTAAAGGCGAAGTTCTGCTCCGGGTCCAGCACCTCCAGCAGGGCCGCCGACGGGTCGCCCCGGAAATCCATGCTCATCTTGTCCACTTCGTCCAGGCAGAACACCGGGTTGTTCACGCTGGTCTTGCGCAGGGCTTGAATGATCTTGCCGGGCATGGAGCCGATATAGGTGCGCCGGTGGCCCCGAATCTCGGCCTCATCCCGCACGCCGCCCAGAGAGATGCGCACAAAATTTCTGCCCGTGGCCCGGGCAACGGACTTGGCCAGGGAGGTTTTCCCCACGCCCGGCGGACCCACCAGGCAGAGAATGGGGCCTTTGACCTTTTTGACCAGGGACTGGACCGCCAGGTATTCCAGAATGCGCTCTTTTGGTTTTTCCAGGCCGTAGTGGTCCTCGTTTAAAATCGTCTCCGCCGCGTCAATGTTGTTGTTTACCTTGCTTCTGCTGAGCCAGGGCAGGCTGATGATCCAGTCAATGTAATTTCGGATCACGGTGTGTTCGGCGGACATGGGCGGCGTGTTCTTCAGTTTTTTCAGCTCGTGCCGGGCCTTGCGGGCCCCTTCTTTGGACATCTTTTTGCGCTTGATGCGCCGCTCCAGCTCGGCCAGCTCTTCGCCGGCCTCGTCCTTGTCCCCGCCCATCTCCTTCTTGATGGCCCGCATCTGCTCGTTGAGATAGTAGTTCTTCTGATGCTGCTCCATCTGCTTTTTGACGCGCTGCTTGATCTTCTGCTCAATGCCGGCGATTTCGATCTCCGAGCGGATGAACCCGGACAGCTCGGTCATGCGGTGTTTCAGGTCCGCCTCTTCCAGCAGCCGCTGTTTGTTCTTGATGTTGAATGGCACATGGGCCGCGATGGTATCGGCCAGCTGGGAGGCATTGGTGATGGTCGCGATGTTGGCCTGAATCTCCGGGGGCACGGCGTCCTTGTTGTGTTTTACAAAGGCGTCAAAACTTTCTCGCACCGTCCGGGTAAAGGCGGTCTCTTCGGCCAGGGGAAGGCCGGTTTCAATGACCGGGCGGACCTCAACCTTGAAAAAATCTTCACCGGGCAGGAAGTTGACGATGCGGCCCCGGACGGAGCCCTCCACCAGGGCCTTGACCGTTCCATCGGAAAGCCGCAGCATCTGAAGCACCGTGCCGATGGTGCCGATGGTCTTGATATCGTTTTTACCGGGATCGTCGATGTCGGGCCGGGTCTGAACGGCCAGGAAAATATGCTTGTCCTGGTCCATCGCCGTTGCCAGGGCCGCGATAGACCGTTCCCGGCCGATGAACAGCGGCACCACCATGTAGGGAAAAACAACGATGTCCCGTAAAGGCAACAGGGGGAGGCTCAGGCTGGACATCTCTTCCTCCTCCTGCCTGAACAGCTTGGGTATATGAATCATGGCGTCATCGCCTGTCTGGTATGGATGTGAGTCCGCGGAAGCTGGGGCATACCCGGACGGGGGTTATGCCTGCTTTTTCTGTTTTTTGGCCTGCTCGAAAATGAGCATGGGCGCTTCCTTCTTTTTGATCACCTCTTCGCCGATCACGCACTCCTTGACGCCTTCCTGGGAGGGAATTTCGTACATCAGGTCCAGCATGCAGCTTTCAAGAATGGAGCGCAGGCCCCGGGCGCCGGACTTGCGTTTCATGGCCAGGGAGGCCACCGTGGCCAGGGCGCTGTCCGTGAACCGCAGGTTGACCCCTTCGATTTCAAACAGCTTCTGAAACTGCTTGATCAGGGCGTTTTTTGGCTCGGTGAGAATTTTGACCAGGGACTCTTCGCTCAATTCGTCCAGGGTCACGATAATAGGCAACCGGCCCAGAAATTCGGGAATCAGGCCGAACCGGATCAGGTCCTGGGGCTCCACCAGCTGCAGCGACTGGTTGTAGTTTTTGTCTTTCTCACCGGTGACCTTGCTGCCGAACCCGATGGTCTTTTCTCCCACCCGGCGTTCGATGAGCTTGTCCAGGCCCGTAAAGGTACCGCCGCAGATGAACAGAATGTTGGTGGTGTCCACCTTGACAAAGTCCTGCTGCGGGTGCTTGCGGCCGCCCTTGGGCGGCACGCTGGCCAGGGTGCCTTCCATGATCTTCAGCAGGGCCTGCTGTACGCCCTCGCCGGAGACGTCCCGGGTGATGGAGGGGTTGTCGGAGCGCTGGGCGATTTTGTCGATTTCGTCCACGTAGACAATGCCCCGCTGGGCCTTTTCCACGTCATAGTCGGCGTTCTGCAGCAGGGAGAGAATGATGTTTTCCACATCCTCGCCCACGTAACCCGCCTCGGTAAGGGTGGTGGCGTCGGCAATGGTAAACGGCACGTTCAGAAACCGGGCCAGGGTCTGGGCCAGCAGGGTCTTGCCGCACCCGGTGGGGCCGATCAGCAGAATGTTGCTTTTCTGAATCTCCACGTCACTGGTTTTTACCGAGGTGTCCAGCCGCTTGTAGTGGTTGTAAACCGCCACGGCCAGGGCCTTCTTGGCCCGCTCCTGCTCGATGACGTAGTCGTCCAGCAGGGTTTTTATCTCCTTGGGCGCCAGCAGTTCACGGGTGCCCTCGGTTTCCCGCTCGTACTCCTCTTCGATGATCTCACCGCACAGGTGAATGCACTCATCGCAGATATAGACGGCCGGGCCGGCGATAAGCTTTTTGACCTCTTTCTGGGTCTTGCCGCAGAAAGAGCAGATGAGCTTTTCATGGACCTCGTCACGCTTGCTCATGATTATGCCTCCTGGGGTTTTTCCAGCTTGTCCAGATCACTTCTGTCGGTGATCACGTGGTCCACGATGCCATAGGCCTTGGCCTCTTCTCCGGACATGAAAAAGTCGCGGTCCGTGTCAACCTGAATCTGCTCAAGGGGCTTGCCGGTGTGGTGGGCCAGAATCTGGTTCAGGATATCCTTCATCCTCAGTATTTCCTTGGCCTGAATGGCGATGTCCGAGGCCTGGCCCTGGGCCCCGCCCATGGGCTGGTGGATCATGATGCGGGAGTTGGGCAGGGAAAACCGCTTGCCCTTGGCGCCGGCCGCCAGCAGAAAAGCGCCCATGCTGGCCGCATGGCCGATGCACACGGTGGCAATGTCCGATTTGATATACTGCATTGTATCATAGATTGCCATGCCGGCGGAAACCTTTCCACCGGGGGAATTGATATAGAAGTTAATGTCCTTGTCCGGATCTTCCGACTCAAGAAACAGCAGCTGGGCGATGAGCAGGTTGGCAGTCTCGTCGTCGATGGCGCTGCCGATGAACACGATACGGTCCTTGAGCAGCCGGGAGTAGATATCAAAGGCGCGCTCGCCCCTGCTTGTCTGCTCGATGACCATGGGAATTAAGGGCACTGTATACCTCCTGTTTACAAATTCGATTTATGCCTGATCCCCGGCGGTGTCGGGGCTCGAGGGATCCGGGGTCACTTCTTCAACGGTGCTACCCTCTATAATAATACGCATTGCCTTTTTTTCAAGCAGCGTGTACCGCAGCACATCGATTTGCTCGGGGTTGCCCTGGTAGTACTGCTTGACCATGTCGGCGGGCTGGCCCATGCTTTTGGCAATAGACTCAAACCCTTCGGCCAGTTCATCATCAGAAATCGCCATCTTTTCCTGGTCGATGATCTTGTTGAGAATCAGGTGGCGTTTGGCCTGCTTGACCGCTGTGTCGCGGTATTTTTCAGAAAGGGCCTCCTTGGTCTGGCCCAGGGCTTCCAGGGAGAGGTTGTAGGCCGAGTAGGTGCGATCGATTTCGTCGAGAATGCCGTCCAGTTCATGCTGCACCATGGTTTCCGGCACCTCAAAGCTGGTCTTTTCCAGCAGGGCGGTAAACACCTGTTCGTGGAGTTCCTGCTCGCCGCGGC
This sequence comes from Desulfosudis oleivorans Hxd3, assembly GCF_000018405.1. NCBI lineage: Bacteria > Pseudomonadati > Thermodesulfobacteriota > Desulfobacteria > Desulfobacterales > Desulfosudaceae > Desulfosudis > Desulfosudis oleivorans. The sequence goes on along the minus strand of NC_009943.1, from coordinate 3,242,871 downwards.
GGTCATAGCCGGACTGAAGGTTCTTGCGAATCTCGGTCTTGAGCTGGTCCAGGGAGTCAAAGGGGCCGAACTGGGCGGCCAGCTCGTCGTTGAGCTCGGGCAGGATCTCTTCCTTCAGACTTTTGAGGGTGACGGTAAAGCTGATGGTGTTTCCGGCCAGTGTTTTGCTTCCATGGGTTTCCGGAAAGGTGACCTCGAACGTGCGGGTTTCACCAACGGTCATGCCCACTACCTGCTGGTCAAACGTTTTGTCAATGGCGCCGGAACCGATCCTGAGGTGAAATTCCTGCTCATCGGGCAGGTCCGCCACGGGCTGGCCGTCAAGACGGGCCTGGTAGTCGATGATGGCCGCGTCTTTTTCCTGCGCGGGCCGGGGTTCGGCAATGTCCTGAAGCTTGGCCAGGTTTTTGCGCAGCAGCGTGAGCTGGTGGTCCACCTCTTCGTCGGTGCAGGCGTAGAGGGGTTTTTTAAGGGTCAGCCCCTTGAAATCGATATCGTCGATTTCCGGTTTGATTTCGATGGTGGCCGAATAGGTGAAAGGACCTTCTTCGGAAAGGACCGACGGGTTGATCTGGGGGTCGCCGATGATGTTGAGCGCCTTTTCCCGAATCGCGTTTGGCAGGCTGCTCTGGATCAGCTGAATACTCACATCAGCGTGTACCTGGTCCTTGTAAAGCCTTTTGAGCATTGACATCGGGGCCTTGCCTGGTCGAAACCCTTTTATTTTTGCGGTTTTTCGAATTTGGTCAAATCCGGCGTTCAGCTCCCGGGAGACAACCTCCACGGGAATTTCAACATGGAGCACTTTTTTGATGGTGCTCTGGTCTTCTACGGTAACATGCATCTTGACTGTCCTTTTCCATTTCTAAAATTTTAAAGAAAAATACCTTGACGCACGACGGTTCACCGTCATGCGGGGATGAACCACTGACTGTTTTTCTTATGTGGTGCGAGAGGGGAGACTTGAACTCCCACTCTGTTTCCAGAGCTGGATCCTAAGTCCAGTGCGTCTACCAATTCCGCCACTCTCGCCTGGTAATTACGATGGGCGACCAGTGATGTAACCTGTTTTTTTGATGTGTTTTCCACGCCTTTCTGGTACCATTCGCTATATATTGAAGTATGTAAAGTCTGAACACTCTAAAGTCAACCGGTATTTATGTCAAGGGAAAAAAGGCTGGCAAATATGCAGGAAACAGCCATAATTATTAGGTTTCGTGCCAAACAGCGCCTGGCGGTGCTGCTGGTGGCCGGGTTTGTGGCCATTGCCGGAACGGCCCTCTGCCCGCCTGTTCGGGCCGATGCGCCTTCCGCCAAAATTATTGCGCTGGATCCCGGCCATGGCGGCACTGATACCGGCACTGAAGGCAGCGGCGGCCTGCTGGAAAAAGAGGTCACCCTGGCCCTGGCCCGCCGGGTGGCGGCCTGCCTTGAGCCGCGCTACGGCGTGGTTCTGACACGGTCCGGCGATTACCGGCTGGACGGTGTTGATCGTGCGGCCCTGGCCAACAGCCGGCAGGCAGACCTGTTTGTCAGCCTTCACGCCGGCGGCGGCTTTTCTTCCACATCAGGCGGCATCACCGTGTTTTACAGGGGGCTGCCGCCCGACAGCCTTCTGACCACTGCTGATTCTCCTGAGAGCAGTGCCGATACCTACAGTTTGTGGGACAGAGTTGATGAAAAACAGTTTTATGCCGCCAGAAGCCTGGCATCCCTGCTGCGGGAGTCCTTTGACCCCCTGGCCGTAAGCGGCGATGCCGTTGTCCGGCAGGCGCCCCTGGCGCCGCTGACAGGTATGCACATGCCCGCCGTGCTGGTGGAGGTTGGGGCCATCACCCATCCGGCGGTGGAGGACCGGTTCCGGGACCCGGATTATCTCTCCGCCCTGGCCGATGCTGTCTGTGCCGCCGTGGACCGGTTCTTCGGCCCCTGACACCGCCGGGGCCTTGCATAACCGGCCGTGGTGTGTTAAACAACCCTTTGTCTTTTTTCGCCGGGTTCGAAGGGGAGACGGGCCGGGCGTTTAAAACCCTGTCGGGGCGTGGCGCAGCCTGGTAGCGCACCTGCTTTGGGAGCAGGGGGCCGCAGGTTCAAATCCTGCCGCCCCGACCAAAAACAGCAATAACGATGTAAAACCCGTCATCCGGTTTCCTGCTTCCGGTATACCAATTTTCGTGTTTTATACCCCTGTTTGCCTCCGACAAAAAAGCAATACCCTGCCCGGGTTTGTCCAAATGGTTTGACACAGTGACAATGGATTGATAATACAAACAAAAAGCAGGCGAAGAAAACCATCGGTAATGAAGGGGTTGGCCGGATGCCGCATGTAGAAACCGGGCCTGGAGTCAGCATGAAACATTCAAACGGGACATGGCGCGCGCTGTGGGGCGCGTTATTTGTTGTCAGCCTTTTGTTGACAGGCTGTGGCGGTGGCACCTCGGATGATGCCGCTTCACCGGATATTGTGCTGAGCGGGCAGGTGGATGCCTCCGCCATCCCGGGAAGTGAGCGGCGCGGGCCGATTTTTGTGGCAGCGGCAAAGACAGCGGACATGGAACAACTGGAGAATGACCCCGAATCCGTGGTGGTGGATATCAAGCCCGTGGACGCGGACAACCGCTATCGCATGGATGTCTCGCTGCTGGGCATGTCGCCGGGGGAAACCGTTCACCTGATCGCGTTTATTGACAACAATTTTTCTGATTCCCCGGCCCTGGATACCGGGGATTTTCTGGGGTTTTACCTGCCGCCGGAATCCTTTGACACCGCCTATACCCTCAGGGCGGGCCAGAACAGAAACCTGGATATCGCCATCACCCGCGAGGTGTTCGACTTTGAGGCGGAACTCGGGGGCACCGTTTTCTGCGACAACGGCCTGTTTGACTGTGAGGGCGGACATGACCTGACCATCGTGGCCTATGCGGCACCCATTACCTCGTCGGACTTTACCGGGCTGGACACGGACGGTGTGATCGGGTTTAAAACCTATGAAGACGTCTCTTTTCCCCTGGATTACACGCTTCCCATTCTGCCGTACGGGTATGATGTGCCCATTGAAAATGTTCACCTGGTGGCGTTTCTGGATGTTGACGGCAACGGCGAGGTGAATGCCGGGGATGTGGTGGGCAGTTATGCCGCGTCCGCCGATGCCATGCCGGCCTGCCTGACGATAACCGGCGGCATGACACCGGAAACAGACCGGTTTCCCGTTTACATGATGCAGATGGTCAATGCCCCGGCGAGCGGCAGCGACATCACGGTCTCAGGCAGCATCACCATGCCGTTTGGCGGGGAAAACAGAGCGGACATGCCGGTGGTGCTGGTGGTGGGCGATCCCGACGCCATGAACGACGGCGAGAGCGGGCTTGATGCCTTTGAGTATTTTCAGATGCTTTCCCCCGGCGAATATGATTTTACCCTGGACCTTTCATCCACCCGGTTTGCCCCCGGCGACGCGGTGATGGTGACGGCCCTGTGGGACCGGGACTTTGACGGGTGCTTTCCCGATGTAAGCCCCGGGGACTGGGTGGGGTTTTACGCGGATGCCGGCAGTCAGCAGTTTTCCGTTGTGCTGGCAGATGGTGACAATCCGGGGATTGATATCAGGATCAGTCGCGAGGTGTTTGACTTTGAGGCCGAGATCGGCGGCACCGTTTTCTGCGACAACGGCCTGTTTGACTGTGAGGGCGGGCATGATATTACGATTGTGGCCTATGCGGAACCCATCACCTCGTCTAACTTTACCGGGCTGGACCCGGACGGTGTGATCGGCTTTAAAACCTATGAAGACGTCTCTTTTCCCCTGGATTACACCCTTCCCATTCTGCCTTACGGGTATGACGTACCCATTGAAAATATTCACCTGGTGGCGTTTCTGGATGTTGACGGCAACGGAGAGGTCAATACCGGGGATGTGGTGGGCAGCTATGCCGCGTCCGCTGACGCCATGCCGGACTGCCTGACGATATATGACGGCATGGCACCGGCAACAGACCGGTTTCCTATTTACATGATGCAGACGGTGAGTTCTTCGGCCGCCGGCAGCGATATCACGATTTCGGGCAGCATCACCATGCCGTTTGGCGGGGAAAACACAGCGGACATGCCGGTGGTGCTGGCCGTGGGCGATCCCGGCGCCATGGGTGACGGCGGTGGCGGGTTTGACGCCTTTGATTACTTTCAGATACTATCCCCCGGCGAATATGCGTTTACCCTGGACCTTTCATCCACCCGGTTTGCTCCCGGCGACGCGGTGATGGTGACGGCCCTGTGGGACCGGGATTTTAACCGGTGCTTTCCCGATGTAAACCCGGGGGACTGGGTGGGGTTTTACGCGGATGCAGGCAGCCAGCAGTTTTCCGTTGTACTGGCCGACGGTGACACTCCAGGGATTGATATCACGATCACCCGCGAGGTGTTTGACTTTGAGGCGGAAATCGGCGGCACCGTTTTCTGCGACAGCGGCCTGTTTGACTGTGACGGCGGGCATGATATTACGGTTGTGGCCTATGCCGGGGCCATCACCTCCCTGGACTTTGATGAATTGGACCCGGACGCCATTATCGGATTTAAAACATATGCCGGTACGGCTTTTCCCCTGACTTACACGCTTCCCATTCTGCCGTACGGCTATGACGTGCCCATTGAAAACGTCCATGTGGTGGCGTTTCTGGACATCAACGATAACGGCATGATTGATGCCGGTGACATTCTGGGGAGCCATGCCGATGCGGCCGGCGGCATGCCGAGGTGTATCACGATTGTAGACGGCATGACCCCGCAAACAGATGTTCCCATCTACTTTATCAGTGAGATTGCCGGGGCAGGCGGATGGGACATCACCCTGTCCGGCAGCGTCACCCTGCCGCCTGGAGGCGAGAACCGGGCCGATGAACCGGTGGTGGTGGCGGTGGCCGATCCGGCTGTCATGCTGTCCGGCGGCAGTACCCTGGCGGCGGTGGATTACTTTAAAACCATTCCCGCCGGTGAACTGGATTATGAACTGGACCTTTCCGGAACCCGTTTTGTCCCGGGAGACGAGGTGATGGTATTTGCCCTGTGGGACCGGGATTACGGGGGCTGTTTTCCGGAACTCACGCCCGGGGACGTGGTCGGTTTTTATTCAACCGGCGTTCAGTCGCTTACCGTTGTCCTGGAGGACGGTTCTAACCCGGGAATTGACATTGATATCAACCGGGCGGTGTACAATTTTGAAGCTGAAATCGGCGGCACGGTCGTCTGCGACGGTGGAGCGGTTACCTGCGAAAACGGTCATGACCTGACCATTGTGGCGTATGCGGAACCTGTCAATTCACTGGATTTTTCCGAACTGGACCCGGACGGTGTGATCGGCTACACGACCTACACCGATGTCTCTTTTCCCCTGGATTATACGCTTCCCATTCTGCCGTACGGGTATGATGTGCCCATCGAGAATGTACATGTCATTGCCTTTCTGGACGCGGACGATGACGGCGCGGCCGGCCCGGATGACATTGTCGGATATCACGCGGATGAGAACGGCATGCCCGCCCCTGTCACCATCACCGGCGGCATGACAGCGGCGACCACGGATGTTGGAATCTCCATGTCAACGACCATCCCTCAGCCCGGGGGGTATAACATGTGGGTCACCGGCAGCATTGAGCCGCCGGATGGATATGACGCGGACGCACCGCCGATCTATATTATTATTACAGACGAGCAGGACGGGCTGTCCGAGCCGGACATGTCCGCCATCCGTTATTTCCAAAGGCTTGACGCCGGGGCCATCGACTTTGATATTGACCTGTCCGGCACTGCCCTGGCACCCGGTGACCGGGTGACCATTCTGGCGCTCTGGGACCAGGACTTTAACGGGTTCCCGGTTTTAACACCGGTAGTGGATCTGCTGGGCATCTACATGAACACGGGCAGCCTTGAGTTCGGCATGGCCCTTGAGACCGGGGATAACATTGTGGATCCCGGCCAGGCGGACTGGTCCTTTGCCGTGAACCGGCGGTATTACGACCACGATGCGTCGGTCTTTTTTCAGATCAACTGTAATGGCAACTGCGGTACAGGAGATGATCTTATTTTCGGGGCCATCACCAGCCAGGGGGTCAACGGCGGCAGCGGATTTCAGCCCACCGGCAACACCTTTGACCTGGATTATGTCGTCGGCCTTGACTCCGCCGTTGTGCAGGCAGACACTAACTACTGGTACGAGATGGATTTTTTAAAAATTCTGCGGGATCAGGCCGGTGTGCATCCCAACCCCTCTGACCCGTCATTTCCCGCCGGCGATTTTTCCATGGACGCGGTCTACCTGTTTGCCGTTGTGGACAGCAACGGTGATGGCCAGCCGGATACCGGCGACGCCATGGGGTTTTACTGGGAATGGGTTATTTTCCCGCTTCTTCGCGCCCCTTCTGATTTTGCGGTGTCTGACACCGCAAACGTGCTGGGGGGCAACCGGGTTCTTTTCTGGGGGCAGACGTATTAAAAATTGTAAGTTAAGTCCGCGTACACCCGGTTGTTGTCGTGAATGTTGTCATAGGTGATGCTGTCACCGTCCTGGTAGAAGAGGGCGCCGATGCCGCCGGTGAGGCGGTCGGTAAAATCATAAGACGCGGAAAGGCGCTCAAAGGCGCCGTCTTCTCCCTGGCCGCCCCTTAAAAGGCCGAAAAAGACCAGCTCAAGCCGTTCACGCAGAAAGGTCCGGGAGACCCGAAGGGCTGCTTCGAACTGTGTTTCCACGGCGTAGTCCGGCATCTTTTTCATGGCCGGCTCAAAGTCGTCCACCCATGTTTGTAAAAGATCCAGGGAAACAGTAGTGTTTTTCAGGCCTGAATACTCCAGGCCGACCAGCCACCTCAACTTCCCTTTTTCATCCTCCGTGCTGGTGTACCGGTAACCATCGGTATAGGAGAGCTCCGTCTTGAAAAGCCAGCTGCCGGTGGTGACATTGGCGGCCCCGCCCACCATGTACAGCCTGGCATGACGGCGCACGGCCACAATATCCTGTTCATAAACCGGCTGGGTCCCGCCCCCGGGCAGCGGAATGGTATCCACGAGGGTGTATTCATAGCCCAGCAGTTCATAGTAAGTGTCGTCATCAAACAGATAGGCGCCGTATAAAGACGCGTCCCACCCGTGAAAGATGCCTTTTATCGCCATTGCCAGTTCTGTATTGGCAAGGCTCGGACTGGGCACTACCTCGCCGGGCTGGGCTTCGTTTAAGGGATAAAAGTCGTTGCCGACCACCGGCATTTTGTTGAACCGGATTTCTGGAATGGCAATGCCGGTGATGGAAAAGGCGCCTGTGTAATAATCCAGCCGGGTCATGCACACCGGCAGGCGAATGTCTTCGATATCCACCAGGCCGGGGGTGCGGCTGTCAACGGGATTCAGCACATCAGTGACACGAAAGTTCTCCGACCGTCCCCAGACCACTATCTGGCGGCCCACCTTCAGGTCAAGGGACGGCAAAAGAGAGCCCTGCACATAGGCCTCCCGGATTTCAGCCTCGTCTTCATACACGTCCAGCACCTGGCTGGTGTAGTTGTCACGGCCCTGGATGGCGTATGCAAAATCATAGAACGCCCGGCCGCTGACGCGAGCCTTCCAGGAGTGATAAATATCCCGATCAATTTGCAGGTCAAGTTCCGATCGCATGCGCGACAGGCCGCGGTGATCGGTCCAGCCGGGTTCAGGGGGATCATGGTTGACGTTAAAGACAGTGGAGAGCTTTACCGAACCGCCCACATCCCAGGGAGAGGCGGTTGTGTCCGCGGCGTCAAGCTCAAGCGAAGATGTCTCGTCCTCAAACCCGGACAGTACATCGCCGAGGTCGCCGGAAGTTTCCCCATCGCCGTCAAACCCTGCCAGAACACCGTCCAGGCCATCAGCGGATGTCCCGCCATCATCAAACCCTGAAAGCACATCATCCAGGGCGGGATCACCGGTGCCGTCGGTGTCCGCGCCGGCCAGCCGGTCTTCCTGCAAAGTGCCGGCATCCGAACCTTTATTCGTTTTTTGATCGGCAGAGCGTTTTTCCGGGTGTCGCTCTGACAGGCGGGCATACTGTTTGAACACAAACCCTTCGGTGCCGTCGGACTTGCGGATTTTGACCCACGCTTCCAGGACTTCCAGGACCGTCGATGTTTCCGAAGCGGTCAGTTTCCCCACGACATCGGCATTCAGGCCAGGCCGGCTTCTGATATTCAGCACCGGCACGGTGGCGGTGAGCAACACGGGTTTCTCTGAAGGCGGGTCCGGCATCAACGCCTCTTCAGGCGCCTGTTCCGGTTGTATGACGGCGGTGTATTCTTTGAACACAAACCCTTCCGTGCCATCGGATTTGCGGATTTTGACCCACTTTTCCAGAACTTCCAGGGCCGTTGATGTTTCCGAAGCGGTCAGTTTCCCCACGACCCCGGCATTCAGGCCGGGCCGGCTTCTGATATTCAGCACCGGCACGGTGGATTGAATCTCAACGGCCTGCTGCCTGCCTGCGGTGTCCGCGGCCATTGTAAAGAAGGGAACACCCCATATCATAAAAAAATACAGCAGGCCCCACACTCCATTGCGCCGGTTTATCCGCATGTGCCCTCTTCTGGCTCCCGTATCCGGGTGAAGTCCCTATATGTGATGATTCTTGTTTTTCCCCTTAAACACTGATAAAGAATTGTTTATGGTGAATTAATGAGGACTATTTCATTTTTTGCACTGCTTTTCAAGGGGGACAATCAAAGATGCCGAAGAATCAATCCAGAAAAGTAACCAACGGACCAAGGGTTTATATCGCGTCGGACTACATTGATAAAGCCTACCGGTTTCCCATCTGCAATCAATTTATTGTGGAAGGACGGGGGAATATTGATTTGCAGGCATTGACCCATGCGGTACATGCTGCCGCTGCAGCCAATCCCAGCACCCGGCTGGTCTATAGGGGCTGGCTGAGCGCCTCCCGGCTTGTGGATTCCGGTGTGGCCCCACCGGTCACCGAACTGGACGGCGCCCAATGGTCCGGGTTGAATTTTCAGGGCACCTCTTTTTACAAGCGGCCCCTGCCGATAAAAACCGGCCCCACCAGTGAAGTGCTGGTGTTCAGGGGCGACCCCCTGCGGCTGGTATTCCGGACCCACCACGGAATTACCGACGGGCAGGGGACCTTCATGTGGATTGCGGATGTGTTTCGTATTCTGCGCGGCGAAGCACCCGAGGGGTCGGGCTATGCCGAGTCCATCGACCAGTTCCGGAACGTCACCGGCATGCATGAGCCCAAATGGAAGGGCGGGCAGTGCGTTGCGCCCACGGGAAACCCGGGAGCGGCATCGCCCGACATCTCCTTTTGCCGCATGGATGTGAAAGGGCCGATCTCCAAACTCCTGCCCAAAGTCGCGCTGCTGTCGGCACAGGCGGCATGGCAAAAGAACCCGGATGGAAAGGTAATCTTCGGGATTCCATTATCCCTGCGGCCCCGGCGGCCGGACATTAAATCTGCCAGCAACCTGTCCCGTGCCCTGTATATTGAAATCACCCGGGAAACCACCATTGAGGCGATTCAACAGCGCATTCAGGCCTACATGGAGCAGGACGGAAAGCCGGCATTTGCGGAGAAAATCATACCGCGCCTTCCCCTGTGGGTGTTGCGCCGCTACCTGGAAAACGACATCAAAAAAGGCCTGAAAACCGGCCGGTACTGGGTTTCGGGATTTATGTCCAATATGGGCCGGATCCCCGCCCCCCTGGTGACCCTTGATACGTTTATCCCAGACATGATGTTTGCCGTCCCCCCCTGCGGCATGATGACGCCGTTTTTTATCGGTATGATGGGATTTAACAAGACCATTTCCATTCTTTTGTCCATGCCCTCCCATCTGGCCACCGGCAACCGGGACAGGGCATTTATGGAGTTTCTTGCCGAAAACCTGGAGTAGAATGCCGGGACTAATCCATGGAAGGATAATACACCAGAGAAATCATGGAAACAGGAAACGCCGCAGGCATCATATGCCGGCGGCGTTTTTTTTAGGTATTTTCCGGGGACTGAGGGCCTGAACAGGCTGGATTTACGCCGTACCTTCGACGGTAAAGTGCCGGTCCAGCCGCATGGTGCGAAAGAGGTTTAAAATGTTTTTATTGGCGTTGATGACCTTGAGCATGCCTTCCACTTTGGCCAGCGAGTTATAGACAGCAATCATGACGCCGATGCCCACGGAGTCCACCATCTCCACGCCGGTCAGGTCAATGGTGACCGACTCGGGTGATTCCCGAATCACCTGCTGCAACTCCTCCCGGAAACCATCGGCCATGGAGGCCACCAGGTCGGTCCCGGGCTTCACGATCACCTGCCTGGCCTGCCGGGTGATTTCACTCTGAGCCATTCGAAGCCGCTCCATCTGTTAGAATTAATTAAGAACACATGTTCAACAACGGGTTCTGCTATGGTTATTACTCTAGCACCGCTTTGCCGAAAGCGCAAACAAAAAGATGGCGCAGATCCATGTGTGCCGATCGCGGAGGCCGCAAGCAAGACCGGCTGGAAGGGGGCCTGTTCGGGTCAGCGGGCCTCGGACTGGGAAACGGGCCGCTGGCGGGCCGGTGCTTTGGGCGGGCTGTTTTTTTCTTCGGCATTCCGGACCAGGGACTTGACCTGTTTGGCAAACTGGTCGGTGTACTGGGTGTCCAGGACCCAGAGGTTGAAGGTCTGTTCGTAGGAAAGTCCTATCTCTCCGGCATAGTTGGAGGGGTAGATAAAGACCGGCATGCTTTTCTTTTTCAAGTTTTTGCAGATACGGGCCAGGGAGGCATGAATGGCCGGTGCCGGCAGTGCCCGGTGGTCGGTGATAAAGATCTTGATGCAGCTGGTCAGGTCGGCCATGTTCAGGCCGATGTCCGAGCTGTTGATCATCAGCACCGCCTTGATCTGGTCTTTGGTTTTCAGGGAGAAGAGATACCGCTTCCGCTGAAACCCGAGCTGCAGATACTCGTTGGAAAGCTTGCGGATATTGCTGGACCCGGACACCAGGTCAAAGGCCTGCATCATCAGGCCCCCGGATTTGTGTTCGTAAAAACTCTCCAGCACCGCCAGGTCTTCGTGGGTGGTGGACGCCAGGTAATACCCTTCCGGCAGAACGCAATCCTTGTGCTCCTCCCGCCGGTGACGGAAATAGGCCAAAGAATCAATGGAGCATCCCTTGGGGCTCTGGGTGTTGCGGGCGATGCTGCCGAATACCGAAATGGCGAACTTGTCGTTGGAGTCGTAGTAGCTGACCAGGTAGTCCAGGTGGGCCGAGGCAAAGGAGTAGGACTCGTACACATACCGGGCCGCCTGGTTGAGCAGGGAGAGCTTCTGACTCAACTGGGGAATGGTGTTCTGGGAGGAGTGAAGGCAGAGAATCCAGGACCTTTCATAAAACCGCAGCATGGCCAGATGCCCCAGAATCATGCCCTTGTCCTGGTAGATGAAGTGGCGGGCGATGTGGGGGTTTTGCGTGTAGAGGTTTTCGTAGGTCCGCTTGACCTGGTCCTTGTGCTCGTGCACCAGTTCGTAGCTGTCCGAATAGATGATGCCGTTGCGGAAAAAGAACTCCCACAGCAGGTCCATGTTCACCGAGTCGCAGAGGTAGGAGTTGCCGTCCTCGGCCTGCCCCAGGATGGCCAGCAGGTTCATGTGGTCGTTGATGGCCATGTCCAGGATGGTGATGCCGCACTTGACCCCGTGCTGGTCATCCTCTTCCGGTATGCTGTAGATCACCTGGCCCCGGCACCGGAGCACGAAGTTGCTGGCAAACTTGAGGGTGGTCTCCGGCGTGACCAGGCCGGGGAGCAGCACCGCGTCTTCCTCGTGTTCCTCCACGGAGAACCCGGAACCCGACATGTCGTGAATTTTGAGCTGGACATCCTTGCCGGTCAGCGGGTGCCGGATCACTGCGTCCGGAGAGGGAACCAGCTGCTGACGGGCGCTGCGGTACTCCCTGGGCTTGAACCGCTGAATCTCGAAGTTCAACGGTTCCAGTACGATGTCCCGGTACTCCTTGTCCCCGGTCTGTTTAAATATCAGGCACTCCCCTGAATAGATGGTATCCTTGCCGGAACGGAGAATGATGTTGACCTTCACATCCGGGTTGATCCACTTGAAGGTCGGGGATATCTTGCTGATAAGCCGGATATGAAAGGCCATGGTGGAAAAGTCCAGCAGTTCGCCCCGGTAGACCACGCTGTTCTGCACCATGCGTACATCGATGCCGTGACAGTCGTACCGCTTGACCCGCCGCTTGTTGACCTCCTGGTACTGCCGCGGCAGCTTCATGATGATCCGCCTGCGGCTGGCGCTGATAATTTCGGGCTTGACCATCAGCACCTTGTTGTTGTCCGGAATCAACACCTCTTCAAGCCGGTAGTTGCGGAACACGGGGACCAGGTCCGATATGTCGGTCCAGGTGCACTCCAGCCGGGCATCCTTGCAGGGCATGGGCAGGACGTGCTTGGTCACCTTGTGGTCGTACTTCTTGTGATGGAAGTTGATGAGAATGGTCTCATCCTGGAAGTTGATATAGTTGAGCCGGTCGATGAGATACTTGACTTTGCCGCTTTTTTTGCCTGTGGTGGCGTCGGTCTTTTCATTGAGGTTGATCAGCCGGGAGCCGGGCGCCACCTTGAGCCGGCTGGTGGCCGACGGGTTGGGAAAGACTTTGACCTTCTTGGCATTGCCGCTGTGAATCGGCTTGTAAATGATGTGCCGTTTGCCTGGAGCATCCACGAATATGATTCCACGCCCTGATTGCGGAGTTTATTGAAGCACAGTGAAATATTTACTGAAAATGTAGTACCATATCACCGGGACAATATCGAGGGAAAAACCGGTCGCAGTAGACATGCCACCATATCTTTGCGTTTTGGCTGTGAGGACCACTACCGCTGGTGTATGCGCCGCCGAAAGGTGTTTATCGAATTGATGTTTGGGCGGAGATCAGTGGAACAGCCGGGCCATCAGGGGCAGGGCACCAAAGGTGCCCAGCGTGCTGCCCAGATTGACCAGCACCACAACCAGCAGCACCCGGGTGACCCGGTTGCGCCAGAAACCGCCAAAGGAGGTGATATCGGAAGAGAGGTCTTCCAGGTCTCCCACGGTGGGCCGCCGCACCAGGGCTTCCACCAGCCCGGCCACCCATCCGGCGCCAATGGCGGGGTTGACCGATGTGATGGGGGCCGATACCGCGGCCGCCAGGATGGTGAGCGGATGGCCCCATGCGGCCAGGGCGCCCAGGCCGGCCAGGGTGCTGTTGGCAAGAATCCAGAGCCCCAGAAGGTGCATGCCGGTATCCCTGCCGCCCAGGGCAAACCCCAGCACAAACACCGCGATGATAAGGGCGGGAATACCCCACTTTATCACTTTCCCGGATATACCGGGCGGTGGAACGGTCTCCAGCGCCTGAATATCGATGGCCGTGTTCCAGTACCGTTTGATGCCGGCTACATGGCCCGCACCCACCACAGCCACGATCTTTTTTCCGGGGGCGTTGTAAATGGAGTGGGCCAGGTACTGGTCCCGTTCATCGATGATGATTTTTCGCAGCATGGGGTGGGATGCCTCCAGCTCGGCCAGCACCATGTGCAGCATGTCCTCCTGCTTGAGCTTTTCGATCTCCTCTTCAGAGATTTCATCGGCACCTGCAAGGGAGCCCACCAGTTGGAACAGGAGCTTGCTTTTTCCCCAGAGCCCCATGGAACGCCAGGCCCGGGCAAGGGTGGCGCGGATTTCCCGGTCGGCCAGGTGGATCTTTGCCCCGATTTTTTCCGCGGTTTCAATAGCACTGATCATGTCCTGGCCCGGCGCAATGCCGAACTTTTCCGCGATCTTTTTCTGAAAGGCGGCCAGCAGCAGGTTGGCCAGCAGCATAAAGGCCTTCTTGTCCCGGACCACCTTCAGGATGTCCATCTGTCGCCAGTGCTCCCGGTTGCGGACAGCCTCAAACCTGGGCCGGCAAAGCTCCACGCACACCGTGTCCGGCTGCTCTGCCTCAATCACCTGAGTGACCTGTTCGGCGCTCTGGCGGGAGACATGGGCGGTGCCCACCAGAAGGATCTCTTTGTCACCTGCATGCAGGTGATGAATGTTGTCGTCACTGGTCATTATTATTCTTTTCGTGAAATATGCGGCCTGACGTGTTAAATTATCGCCCTGATACCGCCGGATATATCGAATTCCGTGCCGTGTCAAGGAAGATGTCCAACAGGCTCGTTTTTGTTGAAAGTGCCATGTATGTTTTGATTTCGATACCGATACCGATCCCGGTAGCGATTTGGGTTTGGATAACATAAATTCATGGTTGAGGAGATACCGGTGAAAAAGCAGCAGAACACGGAAATCAGGGCCGAAGATTTCCGAATTACGGAAGAACCCTTCTACCTGCCGGCGGGAAACGAGGCGGTTCTGTTTCAGGCGGCTTACGACGCCCGGCTGCCCGTTATGCTCAAGGGCCCCACCGGCTGCGGCAAGACCCGGTTCGTGCAGCACATGTCCTTTCGTCTGGGCCGGCCCCTGATCACCGTGGCCTGCCACGAGGACCTGTTTGTCTCCGACCTGGTGGGCCGCTACATTCTGAAAAACGATGAAACCGTGTGGCGGGACGGCCCCCTGACCACGGCGGTGCGTATGGGCGCTATCTGCTATTTTGACGAGATCGTGGAGGCCCGGAAAGACACCACCGTGGTGATTCACCCGCTGACCGACGACCGCCGCACCCTCTATATCGACAAAAAAGGAGAGGTGATTCCCGCCCACCCCGACTTTCTGCTGGTGATCTCCTATAACCCCGGATACCAGTCCGTGCTTAAAGACATGAAGCAGAGCACGCGCCAGCGGTTTACGGCCCTGACCTTTGACTATCCGGCGGCTGAACATGAAATTACCATCATTTGCAAGGAGGCGGGCGTGGACCAGGAGACCGCTGACCGGCTGGTGCGGCTGGGGACCCGGATTCGCAACATTCGGGAGCACGGCCTGACCGAGGGGGCCAGCACCCGGCTCCTTATCTATGCCGCCCGCCTGATCCGCCAGGGCGTGGCCGGGGCGGACGCCTGCCGGGCCGCCATCTGCCAGCCCCTGACCGATGATGAGGGGTTGCAGGAGACGCTGGATGATTTGGTAAAAGATCTGTTTTGATGGCTCCGTAAAAAGCCCAATCTCTGCGTTGCGCGGCATCCCTCGTCACTGCGGCGTACATTCAGTACGCCTCATTCCTCGGGCTTTGCGGCGCCTTGATCTTGACCTTTTTACGAAGCCATCCTGAATCGGTGGATAGAATGCCTTATCGGACCGGATACGGCGTGGGGCAATACCGCTTACGTTCATGAACCAATTCTCATACATAAATAATGGAGACTCCCCCCTGGAGGTCCTGGCCCTGGCCGATCCCGACCTGGCCCGCCGGGTAAAAAACCGGCTGGACAAGGCCGGATGCGATTTGAAGGCGAAGGCGGTAAGCGTTCTGGCCGGTGACGTGGTGTACGGCCTTTCCATTGAATCCGCCCTGGGCCGGGCCCTGGCCGACGGCTACCTGGCACTGATCACCGGGGGCGCGGACCGGAAGGCCATTGATTGTTACAGCCGATCCCTTCAGGCGGCCATTAAAGAGGGGCCCACGTTTGGCCGGATTCTGGCCATCAGCCTGCCCCCGGTGCTGCTTCACCCCGATTCCCGGCTGTTTGACCGGTTCATGGCCGCCGTGAACCGGATCAAGGCCCGGTGGCTTTATGCCCTGACCGCCGAGCCCATGGAGATCATCGGTGAACTGGTGAGCGGCAAGGCCGCGGACGCCGGCCTTGCCTACCTGGACCTTTTGCTGGCGGTGTTTGACCATGAACTGACCTACAACCAGTACCGGCGGTTTACCGCCGAGTTTCCCCGGGCCGTGCTTTCGTTTTCGCCCGGCCAGCGGGCCTGGAAAACCGTTCAGCTGGAGCGGGTGGTGCGCCGGGATTTTGACCTGGCCTGCCTGTTTCTGACGCCGTTGACCCGGGAGCTTGCCTTTCTGGCGCCGGCCGACCTTGAACGCTTTATCTCAGAGGGGCTGGACCGCCATCAAAAGGATGCCAACCGGGGAAAAAAGTTTCTGACCTTGGAGTCCCGGACCGCCATTGAAACCTGCGACCGTCTTCGGACCACGGCGATTTTTCCGGAGATGCAGCAGAAGATTTCCTGCTACCTGCATGCCCGCACCGGCCGGGCCATTCCCGTGAAGCCGATCTCCGGTCTGCCCGAAACTTTTTTTTCGAATTCACCTGATGTGTCTGCCTGTTCCGACGGGAAGACCATTTTTCTGGCCGACACGATCAACCGCAATTCGCGGCGGAAAGAAAACAGCGATTTTTACAAGGCCCTGGCCTGGATCGAGGCCGGGCTGATTGAGTTCGGCACCTTTGATTTTGACCTGCAAAAAGCCCTGGAAAATGCCGGCCGTCCCCCGAGACCCATCGGGCCGGGCGAAGATGGCCGCACCGATATGGAACGGCTGTTTGACTGTTTTCCCCACACCGGCCTGGCCGCCGACCTTTTTTCCATTTTTGAATACGGCCGGGTCCGCACCCTGCTGGAAGAACATTACCCGGAAGGGGCCCGGCGCTTTTACGGGCTGGTCCGGCAGGCGGCGGCCCCCGGGCCGGGCGAAAATATAATGCAGACGCTTCATGCGTGCATCGCCCTGGGCCGGAACCTGGTACAATGCAGGGGTGCCGGAAAGCGAACGGTGGAGACCGTGGCGCGTATTTTCAATCACCATGCAGCCGGCCGTCCGTTTCCCGAAGCCTCGGCCCAGGCCCTGTTTTCCGTGTTCGAAGGCCTGCGGCCCGGTCTTTTCATGCAGGGCGAATACAGATCCATGGCCCCGGCCCTGGGCCTTTGCCTGCGGCCCGCGCTTTTTGCCAGGGCCTGGGGCGAGCATGACAGGCTGGCGGGCCGGGTGCAGCAGGCTGTTGCAAAAGAGGGGTACAAGGCATACAAGTCCGATATCCTGCGGCGAATGCGGGAACAGGGAGGGCTTCTTTATGCCGAAGATATTCAACAGATCGTGGCTCACACCCCCCAGGCGCATGAACCGGGACCGGAAAGCGGTGCCGGCCCCGGTTTACCGGGCATTGACCTGTCCGACCTCCATGATTCCCTGGCGGCAAACGGGCCGGCGCCGGATCCTGCCGGCGGGCCGGTTTACCGATACCGGGAGTGGGACCACGCCATCGGGGACTATCTTGCCGATCATGTGCTGGTGCGGGAACGCCGCTTCGATCCGCCGGATTCCGGATTCTACCAGTCGGCTCTTTCCCGGCACCGGGGCCTGGTGAAAAAAATCCGCTACGCCTTTGAACTGCTCAAACCCGAGGGTATGACCGTGCTTCGCAAGTGGCGGGAAGGAGAGGATTTCGATTATCGCCAGCTGATCGATTTTGTGATTGACAAAAAGGCCGGCAAAACCCCGTCCGAAAGGATCTATATCAAGCGGCTTAAGAAGGTGCGGGACGTGGCCGTGCTGCTGCTGCTGGACATTTCGCGTTCCACCTCCGGCGCGGTCGCCGGTTCAGACACGACCACGGTGCTCTCCGTTGAAAAGGAGGCCACGGTCCTGTTCTGCGAAGCCCTGGACGTGGTGGGCGACACCTTTGCCATTGCCGGGTTTTCCGGCACCGGCCGCCTGGGTGTGGACTATTTCCCCATCAAGGATTTTGACCAGCCCATGACCGACACCGTGCGCCGGGGCATCGGCGGGCTGTCGCCCCAGCGCAACACCCGCATGGGGGCCGCCATCCGGCATGCCACGGCACAGCTCAAGGCTGCGGCCGCCGCCTCCAGGCTGCTGATCATCGTGACCGACGGGTTTCCCAACGACCTGGACTACAAGCGGGAACGGGCCATTGAGGATACCCGGCGGGCCCTGCTGGAAGCCAGGGCCGGCGGCATTTCCGTTCACACCATCACCGTGAACATCGCCGGTGACGGCGTGCTGGACGATCTTTACGGAAAAGTGCGCCACAGCGTGATCTCCAATGTGAGGGAGCTGCCGAACAAGCTGCTGCGAATCTACGGGCGGTTGACAGGATGACCATGTACTTGTCTTTGGCGCAAAGAAAAGAATGACCCTGACGAACAATATGGTTGCACAGACCTGATCTTATTCTTACTCTTACTTATAATCGTAATCGTGACCCACAGTTAAAAAGTTTCGATTAAGATTAAGAGCACGAGCACGAGTAAGATTAAATAAGAAATCGAACTGGATATTTTACAAGCGGATGTGGGCGGATCAATGGACGACATGATTCTCTACAACGACATTTATCACTGGGAGGGGCTGGGCAAGGCCTTCGGCCTGGCCACGGGGAGAATCCGGCTGCGTATTTTCGACCTGGACAAGGCCCCGGAAAACAGGGGCGTTCGTCACCTGAGACCCATGGTGGTGGTGGTTTCCGATGTGCCGGGAGAGAGCATCACGGTCAAGGGGTGGGCCGGCCCCCTGGCCTCCTTTATTTCCAGGGCGTTTCATATCGATCCGCACCGGATGCTCTGGGTGGAGCACTACCCTGCAGTTCAGTACGGCGTCAAACACGTGAAACAGATTGATGAAATTTTTGAGGCAGTGGAATTCACCTGGGAAGAGGGTGTGGCCGTGGCCCCCAAATGGCGTCCGCTGAAACCGCCTTTGCGGGACGTCGTCAAAAACCTGGTGGATGTCTGTTGAACCACTCCTTATGGCTCGCCTGTTTTCTGCTCCATGGGGTTGTCCTGCCAGTCCAGACAAAAAGCGGAGATTTCCGCTGCCAGGCCCTGGGCCTCTTTTGCCGGCCCGCCATCGGCATGCAGAAACCCCATCAGGCGCCACACCTTTTTGCCCAGGGCCACGGTTTGTGCCACATTCAGGGGCAGGGGCCTTGTCCCGTCAGTCGGGCCTTTGTCTGACGCGCAAGTCTTTTTGACCGCCCCGGGAATATCGTCCAGCCGGTTTACCACCGGCCCGGTGGCAAGGCCGGTGACCATGGAGTTGTCACGGCCCCGGAACACGGACCGGCAATCATTTTTGTAAAGCACCACCGGCTTGCCGGCCATAAAGGCCATGGCCGCCTCTGCCACGGCCCCCTCGTCCGGCACCCGGCCGTTGGTGTTCACCACAATGCACCCGCACCGCTCAATAATCTGAAACAGGTCCAGGGCAAATATCAGCCGGTCTACCACCTGCCGGGATTTCAGGATATTTATACCCAGGGGTGAGTTTAAGAACTTCATCACATGGGCTTCCAGTCCGTCCCGGTGGGGCAGAAAGGTGGCATACCCGTTTTGCTCCAGTACCCCGGCAATGGCGGTCATGCCACCAATCTCTTCGGGACAGAAAAGCGGACCGGAACAGTAGACAACGGTTTTTTCTTTTTGTGCCATCTACAGACTTCCAGGTTACACCGCTTCCATGGTGGAAGTGGGCTTGGAGGTGATGTTGTAGGTCACGCTGACCACTTCCGGAATGGTTTTCGTTATTTTTTTGGCAACCGATTCCAGCAGGTCAAAGGAGAGCCGCGTGGGCCGGGCCTTGCGCGCGTCCACGCTGTCCCAGCAGCGGATTTCAATCTGGTTGCCGAAGACCCGCTTGTTGTCCCGCATGCCCGTGACCCGGTCCTCGTGCAGAATGGCCATGTACTGAAAGGCGTCAACGTCCTTGAAGGTCTTTTCCATGATGGCCGTGGCTTTTCGCGCCAGGGCGATCCTGTCCGGCTTTGCCTCGCCGATCACCCGGGCCGCCAGGGCCGGGCCGGGAAAGGGCATGCGTTCAAAAACGGCTTCCGGCAGGCCCAGGCCCCGGCCCACCTTGCGCACCCCGTCCTTGCGCAGTTCAATCAGCGGCTCCAGGATTTTGTAGCCGAACGCCTTCTGGGGGTCAATGCCCAGCTGCGCAAAAACATTGTGCTGCCGCTTGATACCGGCCACGGTCTCATCCACGTCTGTCAGGATGGTGCCCTGAAGCAGGTACGTGGCCTTGCTCTTGACCACCAGCTTGCCGAAAATCTTTTTATAAAAGGTCTGGGTGATGGCCTCTCTTTTTTCCTCCGGGTCGGTCACGCCTTTGAGCGCGGCGAAAAAGGCCCTGGAGGCATCGATGACCTCTACCGGAATCCCCATTTTTTTGAAGGTTGCCACCACCCGGGCCGGTTCGCCTTCCCGCATGATGCCGTTGTCGATGAAATAGGTTTTCAGGTTTTTGCCCAATGCCCTGTGGCCCAGCACGGTGACCACGGACGAATCCACGCCTCCGGAAAGGGCGTTAATGGCCATTCCGTCTCCCACGGCCTGCTGAATGTCTTTTACCTTGTCGGCGATAAATTTCTCCACATTCATGTTTTTTGCCTTGATCTCCTTCATTTTGGCCATGGTGCCGTCCTTTCTGAAAGCGGGTTGGTAATGAGACGAAAAAGAGACTGTCTCCAGTCTTTCAATGAAACGATGTGAAGTTCAGCAATACAAAAATTACACGTTTTTGGCAAGAAAAGGTTCGGGCGTGACGTTGAGCCGGATAAACGGCCCCACGTCATCCTGTCCGGTGGCAATCCTTGTTTTCAGGGCACCCGGGTCACTGCTTTGGTCAAGGATGCTTTGGTATAGAGCATCAAACTCTTTTTTCGTGGCAAACCGGGGCTGATAGCCCGTGATCCGGTTATCGCTCATGACGGGATAAAGGCTCAGCGCACAGTCAAATTTCCCCTTTTCTTCCGTTACCGCCATCAACGCGGCCAGACTGAAAGGGGGGCCGTCATGTTCCGCGTACCGGCCCGGGGCGTTGAACACAAAATTGCCCAGGCTGTATATGATCCAGCGGTCATGGTACAGTTCAATCTCCTGAAGCCGGTGGGCCCCGTGGCCCAACACCAGGTCCGCGCCGGAATCGATCAGGGCATGGGCCAGGGCTGTCTGCCCGGTGGTTTTCCACTGATAGTTTTTGCCCCAGTGTGGAAAAGCGATGATAAAGGCCCCGGGGTTTTCCCCGCGCAGGGCCCGGATCTGGGCGGCGGCCCTGGGGATTGACCAGGCATTCACACCGCCCTTGTCTTTGCCGGCGTAAAACCGGAATGCCCTGTCATAGACCGGCCGGTATTCAAAGCCCGCCGCCACCAGCATTCGCAGGGGGTGACCGTTGATTTTATAAGACAGCGCAAGAGGCCGGGCCCCGTCAGCCGCGCTTGCCCCCGCGCCGAAAGTCTCCATGCCGTTCTGCTGCAATACGTCCAGGGTCTGTTTCAACCCTTGCAGGCCGTAATCCATGGTGTGGTTGTTGGCCAGGGAGAGGTGCTTAATGTTGTGTTTTGCAAGCGCGGCGGGCGCCGCGTGAATATCGCTCCAGTGAAGATAGGATTTTCTGCCTGCCAGCGGAGACGCCGGCAGGCTGGTGACAGGCGTTTCAAGATTGGCCACGGTTGTATCCGCGCGCTTCAGAAGCGGCAGCAGTCCGGCAAATCCATGATCATATCCCCGGGTCTTGAGAATGTCCTCGCCGGCCTGTTGGGCGATGACACGCTGATAGCTTTCGCCAAATGCGGTGTCACCCGCAAAAAGGATATGGACCTGCCCGGTGTGGGCAAGACCATCGGCCGTGTCGCCGGCACGGCACCCGTAAACGCCGACGGTGATTACACACACCACCAGCAAAAGCCGGTACGGCGTGAAGCGGTTTTTAAGGGTCATGGGTTTTTGTCTTTCCCGCTGGTGACCGGTGCCGGGGTCACCGCGCGAATCCAGGGTTCCAGACGTTTGCCATAGGCAACTTCCACCCCGAAAGCAGGGGGGGTGTCGGAACGTGTCCTTTTTTGTGAGAGCAGGGCCGCAAACACCTGCTTGTTGCCGACAGGCACGTGGATTTGCCCTACACTCAGCCGTTGAATATGGCCCACGATTTTTTCTTTTTTGTCATTCGCGTAAAAGGTGTCCATGGCAACAATGGCCGGAGCAATAATAAAACGGTTCCGGTCGCTGTATTCCACCCGCAAGGCTTTGGCGTCGGTGCCGGCGTCCACGGCAAACAGCCGGGAGCCGCTGGTTTTCACTTCGTTCACCCGCTCCTGAAAACGGGTATACTCTTTTTCAAGGTCCTCGTCATTCGGAGCGGCCTGATGCGCGGCCCGTATCTTCTCTAATGCGGTATCCATCTGCTCCAGAAACTGTTGCCAGGGTGTGCCGCCCAGTTCCAGAACAACAAATACCTCTCTGGGCGTATCGGGCTTGTATTGATGTCGTGCCTTGTATCGGTCCACGTTAAACCCCAGCTCACGAAGTTTGGCCTCGTCCATCCACCGGGGATTGCGGGACCGGTAAGTATACCAACCGTAGCTGTCCCCACGCTCCATGCCCAGCGTCTGCCACGCTATCTCCAGGGCCATGCCGCTGTTCTCTTTTGGCGTCCAATAGGGCAGGTTGAGCTCCCGCTCAGAGAGCACCACCACGGCATTCGGATCGCCGGAGCGGTTGTATGCCACGCCGGACAACACGATGCCGTTGATTGCCGCGATCATGATAAAAGCCAGGATAAAAAGTGTTTTTGCGGAAAGGCGCTTTTTCATGATGCCACCTCCTTTGCCCGCGGTTCGTCGCTTCTGAGTCGCTTGAATATCAGCAGAGCCAGAATCGCGGTCAGCGCCACGACAAAAAAGAAGATGTACTTGGGCATCCAGTCCCACCACCAGTCAAAAATTTTGGTATACAGAAAAATCACGAAAAACACGGTGCCGGTGTTGACCACGTCGGACCAGTTTTTTTGAAGGCCCAGCCAGATGGCCAGGGCGCTGACCACAAACCCCACGGCCTGGTAAAAATATTCCACAAACTTCCCATCGATATTGATGTAGCTGACGCTGGCCCAGTTTGCCAGCACCAGCACCGGCAGGAAAAAGAGCAGCATGGCAAACACCCGGTAGATAAGACCAAACCCGGAATAGGATTTGTGGGAGACAAAAAACGGAATCACAAACAAAAACAGCGCCACCGGGAAAAAGTTTTCCGGCCGGGTTCCGAAATATATCCAGTAGCAGCCGGACCACGTGCCGGTGCGGGCGGACAGAAAACAGGCCAGGCTGATGATGCCCGCGGCCAACAGCAGCCTGGCGTCGGTGGCATAGGCCAGCAGAAAGGCAAACAGCGCCCAGACCAGAAAGGCGTTTTCCGACGGCACGATGTTGAAGATTTGGCCCAGCATGATCAGGTTCAGCACAAAACAGGCCACGCAGACCAGGCCGAAGATTTTTGAAAAATAGCCGGACGGCTCGCGGACCGAGGCCGTGTATGTCAGGGCCAGGGTGACCAGGGGCGCGGCGGTCAGGATAATCACCTGAACCGGTGTGGAAAAGCGGCCCCAGAACTGGTAGAAAAGAAAAAACACGCTGGCGGCCAGCGCCAGGGCGCCCAGAAATGAGGCAATACGCATGCCCAGGCTGAACTGCTTTTCCCTGCGACTGGTGTCGATGTCAAAGCCGGCGGTAAAGGTTTCCAGCAGTCCTTTATGATAGGCGTCCACCGCCGCCTTCTGATCCGGGGCCAGGCACAATACCTGTTCCTTTTCCAGCAGCACCAGCTCCTCCTGGAACCCGGCAATCCGGTCGGCCCGTTTCTGGGCCTCGGTTTTAGAGAGTTTCCCCATTGAACGCCCTCCTCTGGTTATTGGTATCAGGCAACGGCCCTGTCCTTGCGCGCGGCCAGGCGAGTTGTGGCCATCATGGCCAGGCCACCGGCCAGGGCCGTTACCGCGCTGGCGATGAACAGGGGGCGCGCTCCCGTAGCGTCGAAAAAAACACCGTTGACAAAAATACCGATCATCATGCCAAGGCCGAAGCTCACCGCGTTGTTTACGGCCTGGCCCAGGGTTTTGGTGCCTTCCAGGCTTACCCGGTCCATGTAAAGAATACTGGCCATGTGAAAGGCGGCATAGGTGGCGGCGTGCAGCAGCTGACCCAGGAGAATCAGCGGGGCCGATATGACAACGGCCATCAGCAGCCAGCGGACAACGGCCACAAAAAAAGAGAAGATCAGTACCGCCTCCAGGGAGAAACGGGCAAAGAGCCTGGGCGAGGCCAGCATGACCACGATTTCGGCCAGGGATGCCAGTGCCCAGGCAAACCCGATGAAAGTGGCGTCAAACCCCAGGTTCTCCAGGTGAATAGAGAAAAAGCCGTAGTAGGTGCCGTGGCTGACCAGCATCAGAAAAGCGCAGGCCAGGAACATTTTGACCCGTTTCTGCCGCAGCAGGGAGCCGGCCCCGCTTTTCTCCCGCGTGCTTTTCACCGCGGGCAGGGCCAGCGCACCGGCGGACTGGAGCAGGGTGCCGGCCAGAATCAGGGGAATGATGATGTCAATGGAAAAGATGTCGGTGACCCGGCCCATGAGGATGACCACCGCGATAAAGCTGGCCGTGCCCCAGGCCCGGACCCGGCCGTAGCTGTTTTTTTCCGCGCCCAGTATGTCCATGGAAAAAGCCTCCATAAAGGAGATCACCGGAGCGCGAAAAATGCTGTAAAACAGGGTAATCACCAGCATGGGAATAAAATCGGTGGTAAACAGAAAAAAGCTCCACAAGCCGGCACTGACCATGTTGCACAAAAGGTAGATCGGCTTGCGGGCCTCAAACCGGTCGGCCAGGGCCCCCCAGATCAGGGGAAAAACAACGGTGGCGCCGGTCTGGATGGCGGACAGGGTGCCGATCTGAAAACCGGAAAAGCCCAGGTGGTAGCAGTAGAGGTTGAAAAAGGGCAGAAAGATGCCCAGCACGGCAAAGTAGAGAAAGTATTGCAGCGCGAGGCTGATGCGGCTGGATGGGGTCTCTTTTTCAACCACGAAACGTCTGGTCTCCGGCAGGGCGTGAATCAAAACGGCGTGCGGTCTTGCGCTTCCCTGCTTGATTATTGGTCATGATCATGACATAAAATAAACAGTTGACCGGTTATAACCTTTAACCCGGGTGTTAAAATGAGCAATGTTTTTTCCCGTTTCAGGCCGCATGGTAGCAGATATCACTGTTTTTTGCCATGGGGTTTCCTCCTTGTCTGCCTGCTGATGTCGGGATGCGCGACCCGGGTCGTTTCCACGCCGCCGGCAAAACCATCCACCGGTACGTACCGTCAGTTCGGCAAAGAATACAGGCTGCTGCCCAGCGCTGCCGGTTTTACTGAAGAGGGCATGGCCTCCTGGTATGGCGAGCCGTTTCACGGCCGGAAAACCGCCAGCGGCGAGGTTTATGATATGCATAAACCGTCCGCGGCCCACAAGACGCTTCCCCTGGGCACCCGGGTCACGGTGTATAACAAACAGAACGGAAAATCCCTTGAAGTGCGAATCAACGACCGGGGACCTTTTGTGGCCGGCCGGGTCATCGACCTCTCCTATGCCGCGGCCAGGGAACTGGGCGTAATCGGTCCGGGCACCGCGCCGGTGCGCATCACGGCCCTGGAACCCCATCCCGGTGATGTGCGGCTCGGCAAAGAAGAGGGGGTGTTTGCCTTTCAGGTGGGGGCCTTTGCCAGCCGGCAGAACGCCGACAATTTTCAGGCATCCCTTTTAAAACGGTTTGCCCATGTGCATGTGACGGAATTTTTTGACGGGGTGGATACGTTTCACCGGGTGCGGGTGGGGCGGTACCCGTCCCGGGAAGCGGCTGAGGCGGCCCGCTCCCAGATGGCCGCGGCCGGTTTTGAAGATGCATTTATTGTGGCGGAATGATGGAAGCGCCCGAACTTCGAAATGTCGTGTTCCTGGACCGGGACGGGGTGATCAACGAGGATTTCCCCGGCTATGTGAAGAACTGGGCCGAAGTGACCTTTGTGCCCGGCAGCCTGGAAGCCATTCAGCGGCTCACCGAAGCCGGGTTCATCCTGATGGTAATCACCAACCAGCCGGCCGTGGGCCGTGGCCTGATGACCCGGTCCTGCCTTGACTACATGATCGCCAAGATGCGGCAGGAGGCGGAACACGCCGGCGGGCGCATTGTTGACGTGTTTTACTGCCCCCATGTGCCGGCGGACCGGTGCGGCTGCCGCAAGCCTTTGCCCGGCCTGATTCAGCAGGCCCGCGAAAAATATCACGTGGACCTGCTCTCTTCGGTGATGATCGGCGACAGTGCGGAAGATATTGAATGCGCCCGGACCGCCGGGTGTGGCTGTTCGATTCTGGTCAGAACCGGCAACGGCAGACAGGCGGAAAAAGAGCTGGCCGAAAAGCAGGTTTTTCCCACCTGGGTGGCCGCCGACCTGTTGGAGGCGGCCCTGTGGATGATCAAAAATCACGATTCGGATCCGGCCGCATGATTACGCTTCAAGGGGTCCTGGAGACCATTCGATATCGCCATCCTTCCACTTTTTACACCATTGCCGGTCTGCGTGTGGCCCGGCCCGGCACCCTTGTCACGGTGGTGGGCATCCTGCCCGGCGTGACGCCGGGGCAGACCGTTACCCTCACCGGCGAATGGACTACCCATGCCCGGTACGGCCAGCAGTTTTCCGTGAAAACCTGTGACGTCACCCTTCCCGCCACGGTGGAAGGTATTCAGAACTACCTGCAATCCGGCCTGGTCCAGGGCGTTGGAACCGCCATGGCCAGAAAGATCACCCGCCATTTCGGCAAAGAGACATTTTCCGTGATTGAAAACCAGCCTGAGCGGCTGGCCGAAGTGCCGGGCATCGGCGCAGCAACAGCGCTCATGATCCGGAATGCCTGGCGCGAGCACCATGCTGTCAGGGAGTTGATGGTGTTTTTGCAGGAAAAAGGGGTGGATGCCTCCCTCAGCGCCCGGATTTTCCGGGCGTATGGAGAGGCGGCGGTGGATATCCTGCGGGCCGACCCCTTTCGCCTGGCCGAGGACCTGCCGGGCCCCGGGTTTGTGATCGCCGACACCATCGCCCTTTCTTCAGGTGCCAGGGCCGACGACCCCCGGCGGATAAGGGCCTGCGTGCGCCACACCCTGGACCAGAACAGAACGGCAGGCAACGTGTTTGCCTTTGTTTCCCACCTGGTGGACCATTGCGGCACGCAGTTTCACATTGACCCAGCGGATGTGGAGACCGCCCTTTTCGAGCTGGCCCGGGCCGAGGAACTGGTGATAACCGAGATGCCCGGCCCGGACCCGGATGTGGCCATTGTTTATCCGGCGGACCTGTACGCCGCTGAAACCGGCATCGCGGCCCGGCTGGCCGCGTTTGCCTCGGTCCCTGTCACCACGGACCGGGCCGACAGCGACCAGATCATGGACCAGGTGGTGCGGCAGTTGGCCATTCAGCCCTCTGTCGAACAGCTGGCGGTGATTCAAAACATTCTTTCCCACCGGGTGGTGGTGGTGACCGGAGGGCCGGGCACGGGCAAGACCACCCTGATCCGGGCCATTGCCGCGGTGTTCGAGGGTGCCGGTAAAAAAGTGATGCTGGCCGCGCCCACGGGCCGGGCCGCCAAACGTCTCTGCGAAGTGTCCGGCAAGGAGGCGGTCACCCTTCACCGGCTGCTGGGCATCGGGTTTGAGGAAACCCCTTTTCTGAAAAATCAGGACAACCAGCTTCGCGCCGACGTGATCGTGGTGGACGAGGCCTCCATGGTGGACATTCCGCTTTTTTTTGCCCTGCTGTCCGCCACTCCGGTAACCGCCGGGCTGGTGCTGGTGGGGGATGTCTATCAGCTGCCGTCGGTGGGCCCGGGCAACGTGCTGCGGGATCTGATTGCATCCGGCAGCCTGCCGGTGTTTGAGCTGACCCAGGTGTTCCGCCAGGCTGAACAGAGCGCCATTGTGCGGAACGCCCACCGCATTCGCCGGAGCGAGCCGCCGGACCTGGCGTCCGCCGCTGCCATCTCCCCGGATACCGGCTTCTGGTTTGTAGAAAAAGAAACTCAGGAAGAAATCGCCGCCACGATAAAAGACCTGTGTGTTTCCCGGTTGCCGCGAACCTTTGGCCTGGACCCGGCAAACGATATTCAGGTACTCACCCCCATGCACAAGGGCCCGCTGGGCACCATCGCTTTGAACCATGCACTCCAGCAGGCATTAAACCCGGATGGCCCCGGGAATAAAGAGACACTGGCCGGTTTCAGGCCCGGCGACAAGGTGATGCACCTGAGAAACAACTACACCAAGGAGGTGTTCAACGGCGACATCGGTACTGTGGCGGCTGTGGACACACGGCGGCGCATGATTGATGTGAACTATGACGGCCGCATCGTCGAATATGATGTGGTCGAAGCCGATGAGCTGACCCTGGCCTATGCGATCACGGTGCACAAGTCCCAGGGATCGGAGTACCCGGCGGTGGTGCTGCCCATGACCACCCGGCATTACACCATGCTGGAGCGTAACCTTTTTTATACCGCCATGACCCGGGCACGGCAACTGGTGGTGCTGGTGGGGACATCAAAAGCAGTGGCAGTGGCCATGCGGAAAAACACCCCGAAAACCCGGCTGTCGCTTCTGGCCGCCCGCCTCAACCCGGCCATCATCGACGAGGAACGGTTTGCGCAGGACGATATGACCTGATTGCAATACCGGTATTTTTTTGTCCCACCTTCGCTTCCTTCGTGATCTTCGCGGTCTTCGTGTCATAAGCGGTCAGCCGCGCCGGGCAGTCAGTATGTTTCAACACGAATACCACGAAGATCACGAAGAAAAAGATCATGATCACGAGTAAGAGTACGAGTACGATTAAATTTTGGTTTTATCCAAATCGAAATCATATGCTCCGGGTGTGACGCTCTTGTTTTATGAAGACGAAGGGTTGAATCAGGAATGGTGCTGGGAGTGAAAGCGAGCCGCATTGGCCACCAGGGCCGGGGCCCAGGCCGGTGTGCCCAGGGCGTGAATGTGGGTGTAGGCGGCAAAGACGTTGGTGCGGCAGATGCCGTCCCGGTGACTGACAAACCCTTTGCCCCGGGTGGTTGAAAACACCAGGTCGGCATCGGACCCCTCCCACTGTCGTACCGTAGAGTAGCGGAACTCATGGCCCCGAATCTCCATACCAACGGGAAACCACGGATTCTCACGGTCCACCATCGAGATGGTATAGCCATGGCCCGCCGGCCTGGCCGATATGCCAAAGGAGACCGGCAGCACATTGCACATGGGGTATGCGGTATTCTTCAGTTCCAGCTCTTTTCCCAGGTACATCAGGCCGCCGCACTCGGCATAAATGGGCAGTCCGGCCTCGGCCAGCTCAAGCACCCGCTGCCGGAACGACGCATTGGCGGCCAGTTCTTTTGCGTGGGTTTCGGGAAATCCGCCACCCAGATAAAGGGCGTCGATATTCGCCGGAAGCGATGGGTCCGCAATCGGGCTGACAAATACCAGATCGGCGCCGGCCCGCTCCAGTGCCTCCAGGTTGTCCGGATAGTAAAACTGAAAGGCCGCGTCCCGGGCCACTGCAACCACTGGTTGAAAGCCGGAAAGGGGCGCTGCCGCGGCTTCCGGCGCTGGCGACTCAACCGGCAGGGCCTCGTCGGCAATGGCGGCAACGGCATCCAGGTCGATATACTGTTGCGCGATCCGGGCTGCCGCCTCCACCGCCTCCTGGGCCCATGCATGCTCGAAGGTGGGCACCAGGCCCATGTGACGTTCGGGAAACTCCTCGTCGGCCAGCTTGGGAATGGCCCCTACCACTGGAATGCCGCAGTAGTGTTCAATGGATCGGCGTACAATGGATTCGTGCCGGGGACCGGCCACGCGGTTTAAAACAACGCCGCGAATTCGGGTGGCCTCGTCAAACTGCATGCACCCGGCCACGACGGCCGCTGATGTGCGGGTGGTCTTGGTACAGTCCAGGCACAGCACCACGGGTGCCCCCAGCAGCTTGGCGATTTCCGCGGTGCTGGTGCGACCGTCGATGTCAATGCCGTCGTAAAGGCCGCGATTACCTTCGATGACGGCAATCTCCATGCCGGTGGTATGGGTGAAAAAGGAGGAAAGAACCGCTTCGGAAGGGATGAAGAAGGTGTCCAGGTTCCGACAGGAAACGCCGGCTGCCAATGAAAGCCAGCCGGCGTCAATATAGTCGGGACCTTTTTTAAAAGGCGCGACCCGTTTTCCCAGATGCTTCAGTGCGGCGGTGACGCCTATGGCAACAGTACTCTTTCCCGCCCCGCCTCTTAACGCGGAAAAGACCAGCCGCGGGCAGTGAATGGGGTGTTGCATTAAAGCCTCACCAGGGGAAAAGGTGCGTCCCTGTTTGTGTGGCGGGGTGCAGGTGAAGAACTAGTCTTCGTGCTCCGCCCCGGCCTGTTTGCCCGTTCCCTTCAGGCCGTACATGGTGGTGCTGCCGCTTGACCAGAACTCCAGGATCTGCGCTTCAACCATCTTGTTGACAAACTTCTTGGCTTCACGGGGTTTCAAGCCCAGGATGTCCTGAAGATCGGAAAAATAAAACTTGGACTTGGTCTTCTGCTTTTTCTGCAGCGCCTCGATAACCATTTTGTTTGCAGTTTCCTGATCCATATCCGCCATGGTAGCTCTCCTTCAAAAAGGCAAAAGAGAGACGGAGATCATCCCCGTCTCTCTATTGCCGGTTAAGTGACTAGTCAGTGAACTTGAACTGGGTCGTCTGCCGCCAGGTGTAGTAGGCGGGATCACGGAAATCGTCAATCAGGTGATGGGTGAATTCCAGGTTGCACTTCTCAAAGAATCGTTCCCACCCGATCCGTTCGGCCCACTCGCCGACCCGCTCGTATTTTCTGGCGTCCTTGGAATAGGCGTCAATGATCTGCTTGATGACCGCCGTGGTTTCAGGCCACAGGGGCGCATTATTGGGCAGAAATGCCACCGCCACCTTGGAGAACTTGGGCGCGCTGATCCGGTTGGAGACCTTGCCGCCCACCATGATCACGATACCGTCCCCCTCTTTGTCCGCCAGGGGCAGGGCCGGGCACATGGTGTAGCAGTTGCCGCAGTACATGCACCGCTCGTTGTTCACGGCCACGGTCTTGACTTCGGTGCCGTCCTCAAGGGTCTTTTTGACGGGCTTGATGGCCGCCGTGGGGCAGGCCGCCACCGCCAGCGGAATTTCGCACATCTTGTCAAGGTACTCGTCCTCGATCATGGGCGGTTTTCTGTGGTAGCCCAGAATGGCGATATCCGAGCAGTGCACCGCGCCGCACATGTTCAGGCAGCAGGCCAGGGAGACCCGCACCTGGGCCGGCAGGTCCATGCTCTGGAAGTGGTCAAACAGGGCGTCCATGGTCGCCTTTACAGGGCCGGAAGCATCCGTTGCCGGGGTGTGACAGTGAATCCACCCTTGCGTGTGAATGATGTTGGTGACGCCGGCACCGGTGCCGCCGATGGGGAACTTAAAGCTGCCGCCGGCAAATTTCCGGCCGGCCAGGTCTTTTTTCAGCGGCTCCACCTTGTCCTTGGAATCCACCATGAACTCGATGTTGTTACGGGTGGTGAAGCGCAGGTACCCGTCGCAGTGCTTGTCCGCGATTTCGCAGATTTCGCGGATGTGGGTAACCGACATCAGGCGGCATCCGCCGACGCGCACGGTGTAAACCTCGTCGCCAGTTTCGGATACATGAACCAGAATGCCGGGCTCAAGGATTTCGTGGTAGGCCCATTTGCCCTTGTTCTTGGCAATCACGGGCGGATAGAACTCTTCGTAACTTCTCGGGCCGATATCGGTGATACGGTCCTTCATCGGCTCAGCTGGATTATAACCAGAGGATATAAAAGCCATTGTTTTCCCCTTTCTTATCTCTGATGGTTTTTACGATATTCTTTGATATCACGCTCGAAACCGCCGGGAACCTCGTCTTCCTTCCAGAAGATGTACGGATTGGTCCTGGGTTCCTTTACATGCTGGGCAACGGGCTTGATGTTGGTCATCTCAAGCAGTCTCTGGAAGCCCTGGCGCTTCATCAGCTCGCCCAGGCGCTCGCGGTTCTTGCCCTCTTCCATCCACCAGTCCCATACCGCCTCGATCACTTCCTTGATCTCGTCGTAAGGCTCTTCGACCTTGATAAAGGGAACCAGCAGGGAGCCCATCTGGGCACCGTCAAGAATGGGCGCCTTGGCGCCGGCCAGGATGGAAAGACCTTTTTCCTTGCCGGGTTTCAAGGCCCTGGGCATGACATTGATGCAGTGCATGCACCGGGTGCATTCCCGGTTGTCGATTTCCAGCTTGCCGTTTTCGTACTTCATGCAGCCCGTGGGGCAGCGGTCAATTACTTCGGCCTTAATGTCAAAGGCACCCCAGTCACGACCGGAATGGGCGCCGGCATTGGGCGGATATGTGCCGTCCACATAGGCTTTGACCGCATCCTGATCGACCTGAATGTCGTCCTTCCATGTGCCGACAAAGGAGAGGTCGGCCCGGGCGATGGAGGCCACGCAGCAGTTGGGACATCCGTCAAACTTGAACTTGAACTTGTAGGGGAATGCCGGACGGTGAAGCTCGTCCTGGTACTCGTTGGTCAGGTAGTGACACAGAGCCTGAGTGTCGTAGCAGGCATACTCGCACCGGGCCTCGCCGATACAGTCTGAGGGGGTCCGCAGGTTGGAGCCGGAGCCGCCCAGGTCCTGGTTGTGCGTGTGGGTCAGTTCAAAGAAGATCTCTTCCAGCTGGGGCGTGGTGGTGCCCAGGAAGATGATGTCGCCGGTGGAGCCGTGCATGTTGGTCAGGCCGCTGCCCCGGAACTCCCACAGGTCGCACAGGTCATTGAGGTACTTGGTGGTGTAGAACTTGCCCGCGGGCTGGGCCACGCGCATGGTGTGAAAGTGAGCCACGCCGGGAAACTGCTGGGGCTGGTCGCAGTAACGGCCGATAACGCCGCCGCCGTAGCCGAACACGCCCACGATGCCGCCGTGCTTCCAGTGGGTGACACCGTCCTTGAAGGACAGTTCCAGAACACCAAGAAGGTCTTCCACCACGTCCTGGGGGATCTGGTACTCGATGTTCTTCTCGTTCTTCGCTCTTGCCTCTGCTTCCTGCTTGAGGTCGGACACAAAGCTGGGCCACGGTCCGGACTCCAGCTGGTCAAGCAAAGGAGTCTGATGTTTTGCCATTCTTTTCCTCCATTTGTGAATAATGAAAATGATCTTGCCTGTCGGCAGTCAAAACACTCACGCCTCGTACTGCTATATATAGTCCCCGTTACCAGGGGATCCTATCCAGCGGTGTCAATTTCCTTTTTAATTTCCGGAGCCACGGCGTATCCCAGCTTTTCGGCCTTTTCGCAATGGGTCGCGGCCAGTTCAATTTCACCCTTTTCCAGGTAGGCGATGGCCAGGTTGTTATGGGCCACGGCAAAAGCCGACTCAATTTCTAGGGCCTTCTTGCTGGCCTCGATGCTTTTGTCGACCTGCCCGTGTATCAGGTAGGCATTGCCCAGGTTGGCATAAGCCTGAATGAAGTTGGGGTTGAGGGCCACCGCTTTTTCAAGGGCCTCGATGGCCGCCTCAATGTTGCCCTGCTGAAGATGAACAAACCCGATATTGCCGTAGCCCTCGGAAAACCCCTCTCTGGCGTTGACCGCTTTCTGATTGTAAAGCAGGCAGCCTTCCAAATCGTTGTGGTGCATGCGAATGCCACCCAGCAGTACATAGGCCTCGGAAAAGGTGGGGCTGCAATCGACCGCCTCCTTGAGCTCGTGTTCGGCCTCGTCAAACCGTTTCTGGGCCAGCAGGGCCACCGCGTAGTTATAGCGGGTCATGCCGCAGGTGGGGTTGGCCTGCACGGCGTTTTTGTGTTGCTCCAAATAGGCGTCGGCATTAATGGATTGTGTCATCTGTCTCTCTTTTGGCCCGGAATATGGAAGCCGGAATTTATAAAAAATCTCTGCTATATAAAGGAGCTATTCTAAGCTGCACCATGGGGGGGTTGTCAAGAGAAAAGAAACCAAAACCAAAGAAAACCGTCCCGCTTTTCGGGTTTTGGCCATTTTTAAAACGGGCAGGGAACAGGTTCAAGGCGGCTTTTGATATTGTTATTCGCCGGCGTGTGTGATAACAAGCAGTAAAACCATATTGTTGAAAGTGACAGGAGGAGATATGAGACCGGGATGTTATACGGCGCTGATCACACCGTTTGATGATCACGGGGTGGATGAGGAGGGTCTTTCCCGCCTGGTGGCGTTTCAGATGGAAAACGGTATTGCCGGCATCGTGGCCGTGGGCACCACCGGCGAAAGCCCCACCCTGACCTGGAACGAGCACAACCGGGTGACCGAGTCAATCGCCCGGCAGGTCAAGGGCCGGGGCATCTGCATCGCCGGCACCGGCAGCAACAACACTGCGGAAACCCTTTCAGCCACGGAGCACAGCGTGCGGGCCGGGGCCGATGCCGTGCTGCTGGTGGATCCTTACTATAATGGCCCCAGTTCCCTTGAGATACGCAGGGAATATATTGAACCCGTGGCCCGGGCCTTTCCCGACACCCGCATCATTCCCTACGTGGTGCCCGGCCGGACCGGCGCCCAGGTGCTGCCGGAAGACCTGGCCCTGGCGTTTCAGCGTTTTGCCAATGTGGACACGGTCAAGGAGGCCACCGGCAACCTGGAGAACATGCGGCGAACCCGCCAGTGCTGCGGTGACGCCTTCAACATCCTGTCCGGTGACGACAACCTGGTGTTTCAGATGATGACCGACCCGGAGATTCGGGCCTGCGGCGTGATTTCGGTCTATTCCAATATCTTTCCCGGCGCCATGTCCCAAATGGTGGCGGCCCTGGACCGGGGCGACAAGGAGGAGGGCCGTAAAATTTCTCTGGCCCTTTCGCCCCTGTTGGAACGGGTCACGGTGGTTTCCACGGAAGAAACCCCCCTGGGCCCTGTTACCTGCCGTGCCCGCAATCCCCTGCCGGTCAAGACCCTGATGGCCCTGCTGGGCATGCCGTCAGGCTTCTGCCGTCAGCCCCTGGGCAGAATGACCCCCGCGGGCATTGACTCCCTGGTTGCAGCGGCCCGAAAGGTGTTTGCCGGTGCCCCGGAACTGTTTACGCCGGTGGCCGAATCCTTCGGTGTTGACGTGGAGGCCCGGCTGTTTGACGGCGGGGTCATGAAAAGCCTGGTTTACCCGGACTATTAAGGACAACAAAATGGCGGCTGCCACGGTGGATATTCGCGGGTATTGCGATCCGGCCTTTGAAAAGGTTCGAAAAACCTTTGTGGCCAATTTCAAAGCCGGAAAGGAACGGGGCGCCGCCGCCGCCATCGTGATCGACAACAAACCGGTGGTCAACATCTGGGCCGGGAACGCCGGTTTTACAAGCCGCCGGCCCTGGCAGGAAAACACCCTTGCCAACATCTATTCGGCCACCAAGGGGGTAACAGCCATCTGCGCCCACCGGCTGGCTGAGCAGGGGCGACTGGATCTGGACAGGCCCGTGGCCGCCTACTGGCCGGGATTTGAAAAAAAGGACAAGGGCCACATCACTGTCCGCATGCTGTTGAACCACACCGCCGGCATGGTGGCCTTCAAGCGCCGGCAGCCGGCCAGTGCCCTGTACGACTGGAACACCATGGTCTCGGCACTGGAGGCCCAGTCCCCCTGGTGGCGCGATAACACCCTGGGATACCATCCGGTCACTTACGGCTGGCTGGTGGGCCAGGTGATCCGCAACATCACCGGCAGAACCGTGGGGCAGTATTTAAAAGAAGAGATCACCGGGCCATTGGGGCTGGACCTGCATATCGGGCTGGAGCCGGCCCAGCACCACCGGTGTGCCACCATGGTGATGCTGAGGCTGCCCACCATTCATAAAGACTGCCTTCGGTTGACCGCCGAGATGATACGCCACCCCTTTGGCGCCACGTCCTGCGCTTTCGGCAATCCGGTAAGCATTGCCACCGGTGTCAATACCGCGGCCTGGCGCGGCGCCGAGATCCCGTCGGCCAATGGCCAGGCCACGGCCCTGGCCCTGGCCCGGCTTTATGGCGTGCTGGCCGGCGGCGGCACGCAGGGCAATACCCACCTTCTGTCCGCCGAGTCCATCAACCGGTGCGTTCAGGAGACTTCCGAAGGCATGGATGCGGTATTGAAACTGCGCACCCGGTTCAGCCTGGGGTTCATGCTCAACCAGGACAACCCGTCCGGCAGCATGGGGCCGGGCCGCCGGGTCTTCGGCCATCCCGGCGCCGGCGGGGCACTGGGCTTTGCCGACCCGGACGCGAAAATGGGATTCGGCTACGTGATGAACAAAATGGATACTTTCATTCTGGTGGACCCCCGGGCCAGACGCCTGATCGACGCGGCCTACGAGTGCCTGTGATTCTTCCTTTTTTGCCGGCTACTTTTTGACGGTAAACCCTTCGCCCTTGAAAAAAATCGCTTTGAGCCAGCGGAATCCGAATTTGAGCAGCTCCACCTCGCTGTTGCGGATTTTTTCCACCGTGTCGGGATCAATGTCGTAGCGGGAAAGAAAGCTGCTTTCAAACACAAAACGCTTGAAGGCGTCCACATCGTAGGAGACCATGAAAAACATCTTCTTGGCCTGCTCGGTCAACTGAACGTTGGCGGGAAAAGAGCGTTTTCGCACCACCAAGTCGGTCCATTCGGCATTGATCTCGTCGTGAATGTCCACGCCCTGGTCTTTCCGCCACTCGGCAACAGTCCACTCCTTTTTCTCTTCAAATCCCTTGCAGTGGGGCTCATTGACAAAGAAATAGAACCCGTCGCCGTCCGGGGCCGGCATATCGGTCTCCTTGTGGCTCAGGGTGGCCACGCCAAGGGGGTAATAGCGGCAGGCCGTGGGCCGGTCCTCATAAATGATGCATCCGTCGTCCCGCACAAAGGGGCAGGAGGTCTGTTCATCATCAAGCAGCTTCAGGGACACCACCGGCAGATCGGTTTTTTCCAGAAGGTGGGGCTCGGTGTAGATGGCCAGAAACTCTGTGGAGGAAAGGTCCAGCCGGTTTTTGAGCCGGACGATATCATAGGGGGTGAGCAGAATGTTGATGCCCCGGCAGCAGGAGGTAAAGCAGGGAACTCCCTTGTGGCATTCAAACACAAACCGGCTCTCCGGCCCGAAACGGACGGGATTGATGGTTGCGGCGCCGCCGCCGGATGAAGTGGTGTTGTCAGTCATAATGGTAAAAACTCCTTTTTATTTGTTTTGTCTGTCCGTATTTTTCACATTCCGCTTCGATAGTAAAGCCAAAACCGGAACGCATGGTTTTTCCGTGCTTTTTTGCACAGGTGGAGCTGGTTAAAAACGGTCGGCCGGCAATCAACCGTTGGCAAAAAATGCTTTGCGGATTCTTGCGTTTGGTGCTAAACCGCTGTAAGGTATGTGACTTGAACGGCCTTTGGCCGCGTATTGAAACAGAGGAACAACGTCAATGTCCGGTATTGCAGGTCGGGAGTTTGTCGCAGGCAGGCGCTTTTTAGGCCGGCTGGCCCACGGCACGGATATCCTTGGTGCCATAGAAGAATTCTGCGTCCGGCATGAGATCCGCAGCGGGGTTTTTTCCCTGATCGGCGCTGTATCCTCAGCCACCATCGGGGCCTACGACCAGAAGCAGCAGGTGTATGTCACGGTAAAGGAGGACCGGGAGCTTGAGATTCTGTCCTGCACCGGCAACATCTCCTTAAAAGAGGGCAGGCCCTTTGTTCACGCCCATATTGTGCTGGCCGATATTCACGGCGAAACCATCGGGGGCCACCTGTTTTCCGACACCCTTGTTTTTGCCGGTGAAATCGAGATTGTCGAGCTGGTGGGCACCCCACCGGAACGGGCCTATGACGAGGTCACCGGCCTGATGCTGTGGCAAATGACGACAGACACCTCATGAAAACTGATCCGGATGTCCCGGGAATAGATTCGTCATCGCGAGGAGCGCGGCGACGAATCAATCTTATTGCATACGTACCTTTATATATAAATAAACGGCAGGAGACAGAAGATGGAACTTACCCTGACCCGGGCACAGGAGTTAAAGCCCCACCCCAAGGATGATGAACTGGCCTTTGGCACGGTGTTTACCGATCACATGTTCAATATGGATTACTCCCCCGAGAAGGG
The DNA here is from genome assembly GCF_000018405.1 of Desulfosudis oleivorans Hxd3. Taxonomy (NCBI): domain Bacteria; kingdom Pseudomonadati; phylum Thermodesulfobacteriota; class Desulfobacteria; order Desulfobacterales; family Desulfosudaceae; genus Desulfosudis; species Desulfosudis oleivorans. The sequence continues at coordinate 3,204,897 of NC_009943.1, read as the reverse complement.
GTGGCACACTCCCCGCATCGAGCCTTACGGGCCTTTTGAGCTTTCACCCGCCTCAATGGTTCTTCACTACGGGCAGGCTGTATTTGAGGGGCTCAAGGCCTATCGTACCGCATCCGGCGGGGTGCAGCTGTACCGGCCGAAAAAGAACCTGGCCCGGCTCAACGAGTCGTGCCGGCGGTTGTGCATTCCCGAATTCAACGAAGAAGATCTGCTGGACGGTCTCAAACAGCTGGTGTCCCTGGACCAGGCATGGGTGCCCTCCACCCACGGCACCTCTCTTTACATCCGGCCCTTCGTCATCGCCACCGACCCCTACGTGGGCCTGCGGTCATCCCACACCTACCGGCTTGCCATCATTCTGTCGCCGGTGGGGGCCTACTACCCCGAAGGATTCAACCCGGTCAAGATCTGGGTCACCCGGAAGTATGTGAGGGCCGTGCGTGGCGGTGTGGGACATGTGAAGACCGCGGGCAACTACGCGGCCAGCCTCTATGCCACGGAAGAGGCCCACAAGGAGGGCTATACCCAGGTGCTGTGGCTGGACGGCGTGGAGCAGAAGTATGTGGAGGAAGTGGGCTCCATGAACATCTTTTTCGTGATCAACAATGAGTTGGTGACCCCGGCCCTCAACGGTAGCATTCTGCCGGGCGTGACACGGGATTCGGTGATCGAGGTGGCCCGGTCCTGGGACATGCCGGTGGCCGAGCGAAAAATTTCCATTGACGAGGTGTTTGAGGCCCAAAAAAGCGGGGCTCTTTCCGAGGTGTTCGGCTCCGGCACCGCCGCGGTGATTTCACCAGTGGGCATGATCAAATGCGATGATCTCGAGGTGACCATCGGTGACGGCAGCGCCGGGCCGATGTCCAAAAAATTCTTTGACACCCTCACCGGTATTCAGTATGGCGACGCGCCGGCGCCGGACGGGTGGATCGAACCGGTATAGCCCGGACATTTCATGAAATGTCCGGGGTAACTATTGTCCCAAAACGGTTTTATCATGACAGGACAGATCTCCGGTTGTTTATCCAAATCGAAATCGCTATCGGTATCGGAATCGAATTGTATTTACGGCGGTGCTCTCAAAGACTGTTTCCCCTATCCCGCTTATCCGTGTACTTTTCTTGGCGGCAAGAAAAGTACCAAAAGAACCGGCCCCGCAGCTTGGCCTCCGGCTTCCCTCGCGCAAACGGTTTTTTCGGAGCGGGCAGGAACTCGCCCACCTTCGGTGGGCTCAAACAGCCTGCCCGCTTTTTCCCGAAAAAACCGCCTGCGCTCGGCTGCGCTGCAATGGGCAGGGGCTGCCATCAATGCCCCGATAAAACAAACAAAAACAGTTGCCCCGTCTGCATATCTTATGATCAACGGGGTTAAGGAGACCTGATGGAAATCAGTAAACTGTTTTCACTGGAGAACAAGACGGCCCTTGTCACCGGCGGTTCCATGGGCATCGGCCGGGCCACGGCCCTGGCCTTTGCCGATGCCGGGGCTGACGTGGCCATTGTCAGCCGCAAGATGGAAAACCTGGCCCCCGTGGCCGAAGAGATAAAGGCCAAAGGGAAAAGGTGCCTGCCCGTGGCGGCCCACGTGGGCCGCATGGACCAGCTTCCCGCCATTGTGGAGCAGGTGGTTGCCGAGTTCGGACAAATCGACATCCTGGTCAACAACGCGGCCACCAGCCCGGCCTATGCCACCATTTTCGAAGCCCAGGAAAAACTGTGGGATTCGATCATCGGCCTCAATCTCAAGGGGCTCTATTTTCTGAGCCAGGCCGTGGCCCGGGTCATGGAAGAAAAGGGCGCCGGCGGTTCCATCATCAACGTCTCCTCCATCGACGGGTTCGCGCCCCAGGCCCAGGTGGGCATCTACTCCATCTCCAAGGCCGGGGTCAATATGGCCACCCGCTCCATGGCCCTGGAACTGGCGCCTCACAAGATCCGGGTCAATGCCATTGCGCCGGGGGCCACGCGCACCAAGCTCTTTGAAGGGCTGTTCGCCTTTCTGCCGGAAGACGAAAGGGAAAAACAGATTCAGCAGATCGGCCAGGCCTTTCCCCTGGGCCGGGTGGCCGTGCCCGACGACATGGTGGGGCTGATGCTCTACCTGGCCTCTGACGCCTCGGCCTACATGACCGGCCAGGTGGTGGCCGTGGAGGGCGGGGTGCTGCTGCACGGGGGGCTGTAATTAAAAAATAAGGTTTATCTCCCGATTAGTGGGAGTAAAGACTTGCATGATTTTCAGTGCAGTTGATGGTTTTAAAGGGGCCAGGGGTTCAAGGATTCAAGTGGTCCAGTAAAAAAACCCTGCGCATTCACTAAATTGGATAAGGTTCGAAAATTAAAAAAGCGGCTGCGGGTTGGAAGATGATATAAAGGAGAAGAACCATGGAAGGCAACTGGAACCCCGGAAGTCTGCTGGGGATGTCGGGTTACTACTGGCGTTCTTGTGTGCTGCACGCGGCCATCAGGCTGGACCTGTTTACCGTCATCGGGAATGAATCCCTTACCGCCGAAACAGTGGCCGACCGGATTCGGGCGGACAGCGACGGCACGGCCCGGTTGTTAAACGCCCTGGCCGCCATGAAGCTGATGACAAAGAAAGAGGACCGGTTCGGCAACACATCGGCCGGATCCCGGTTCCTGTCCGCGTCCTCTTCGGAGTACATCGGTCACATTATCCTCCATCACCACCACCTCATGGAATCATGGCAGCAGCTTGACAGGTGCGTGACCTCTGGCAAACCGGTGCGCACAACGCTTGCCTTTGGCGATCCGGCTGTTCGTGAGGCGTTTATAAACGCCATGTCCACCACGGCCATGCTCACGGCGCCCCGCCTGGTGGGCCATATGGACCTGTCAGGCCGGCGTGCCCTTCTGGATTTAGGCGGCGGGGCCGGCATGTATGCCATCGCCTTCTGCAAAACCAACCCGCACCTGTCGGCATGGGTGCTGGATCTGCCATCTTCTCAATCCCAGGCCAGGGCAACCATTGAACGCTTCGGCATGACCGGCCGGGTGCATTTCCTGGCGGGCGATTACCTGCAAGAGGATCTGCCCGGCACTTACGACGCGGTATGGATGTCCCATATCTTTCACAGCGAAAATCCGGACACCTGCTCCCGAATGCTTGAAAAGGTTTACCGGGTGCTCGACCCGGGGGGCCTGGTGGCGGTCCATGAACTGATCCTGAATGACGACCGCACGTCGCCGCTTTTCCCCGCGCTTTTTTCATTGAACATGCTTACCGGCACAGCCGAGGGCCGGTCCTATACCAACCGGGAACTGACCCTGATGCTCAAAGGCGCCGGGTTTACCGACATAACCCGCCTGTCTTATGCCGGCCCTACCGACTCGGGCATCTTGACGGCCAAAAAGCCATAACCTGGACCAGGGATAAACGGGACCGGCCCCCTTCGTGATCTTCGTGCGCTTCGTGTCCTTCGCGTAAAAAGCGGCCGGCCGATTGAGTCAGCGGGATGTTTCAACACGAAGAGCGCGAAGATTTGGAAGAACACGAAGAGGCAGATGATTCAAGTCGTCCGTGACAGGCGGCGAGAGTTTCGATCCCGATCCCGATAGCGATATCGATTTGGATAAAACAAGGAAAAACTTTTTCAAAGGGAACCGATCATGAAACACGGAAAAGCAACGACAAAAATGGCCTCCTTCTGCAAGGACTCCTGTCCGGTCTGCACCCGGGCACGGGAAAAGGGGGAGGGGTTTCTTTACGAGTTTGTAAAGCTCGAAGAGCAGATCTGCCCGGCCTGCCGCTCCTACAAAAAGGTGTTCGGCGTGCCGGCCCATGAGAAAATCAAAAAAAAGTAGGCTTTTTTTTGGCAATTCGTGGGCCGGTATCAAAAAACCGGGCCACATGGTCCTGGTAGGCGGCGATCTCTTTTGACTTGAAGATCGATTTGGCGGATTTGTCCGGCGTTTCAAAGAGCAGGATAAAATAGCGCCACAGCCCCTTCATCCGGTCCAGCAGGTGGACCGGTCCGTTTAAACGAAGGGTATAGCGGGCCATCAGGTCGTCGTGAAAATTTCGCATTCGGGCCACCTTTTCTTTTTCCTCCGGCTGACTGCCGCCAATGGCTGCCGGCAGAAAAGGGTCGGCAAGCGCTCCCCGGCCGATCATCCACCGGTCCACCGCCTTGAAGCGGCCGGACAGGTATGCAAAATCCGCAACTGTCTGAATGTCACCGTTGTACATGACCGGAAGGCCGGTGTTCTCCAGCACTCGTTCAAAGGCCGCCAGGTCAACGGTTCCTTCGTACCGCTGAATCCCGGTCCGCGGATGCACGATCAGCTCGGCCAGGGGATACCGGTGCAGCACCGGCAGCAGGCCCATCAACTCTGTTGTATCCGCCCATCCCAGCCGGATTTTGACAGAAAGACCGCCCTTCATGCGGGACATGACGGTGTCGAGAAATTCCGCGATCCGGTCCGTGTGGGGCAGCAGGCCCGCGCCCCGGTATTTTTTGGCCACCATGGGATAGGGGCATCCCAGGTTCCAGTTTGTCACCGAATACCCCAGATCGTACAGATGGTCGGCCAGATAGACAAAATCCTCGCCGCTGTTGCTCAGAATCTGGGGCACCACCGGCAGGGCGGTGTTGTATTCAGGCAGCAGGTCTTTCAGGTGGGCGCTTTTGATTTTTCTGTCTTTACGGCTGGAAACAAAAGGAGCCACCGCCGTGTCAAACCCGCCGAAGTGTTCGGCAAAGGCGGTGCGGAAGATATGATCGGTGATGCCCCGAATGGGGGCCATGCAGAGGGTCATGGGCATACCGTGATTTTCCAGCACCGGTGAATCGGCGTTTTCCGGTTGCGGTAATCCTCTGGAGTCGTGGCCGACGTGATCTCCTGAATGCCGGCCACGCCAAGCCGCTCCATACGGGGGGCAAATGCCTGGTGGTTGGTGGAAAAGAGGATGGTGCCGCCGGGTTTCATCAGGGCCACGGTCATTTCCAGCAGCCGGGGATGGTCTTTTACAATGTCCATGTTGTGCGCCCCGTCCCGGCTGGTGGCAAAGGACGGAGGGTCAACGATGGCCAGGTCAAACCGCCGGGCATCCGCGGCCGCTTTTTCCAGAAAGTCGAACACATGGGCCTGGACCAGGGTGTGGCCCTTTGACGGAATGCTGTTTAACGCCATGTTCTCCCGGGCCCACCGAATGGCGGTGCGGGAACGGTCCACCGACGTTGTGGACCGGGCCCCGCCCCGGGCCGCGTAACAGGTAAATGTGCCCGAGTAGCAGAACAGGTTTAAAAAGTCTTTGCCGTCCGCCATCTCCCGTACCATTCGCCGGGTATCCCGATGGTCGGAGAACAGGCCGGTGTCCACATAGTCGTCCAGGTTGACGTAAAATTTGAAATCCCGTTCCGACATCACGATTTTTCGCTCGGTGCGGGCCAGCCGTTCATAGCGCTTTTGCCCCTGGGTGCCGGTGCGCCGGGTCTTCAGATGGACTTTTGCCGGTGGCACTTCCAGGGCCTCTGCCACCGCGGCTCCCATCATGGGCAGCCAGTCCGGGGTGGACTGTTTGCGGGTGTATTCGCCCACCACCAGGTGACCGGCGTACCAGTCCACCACGGCCCGGATCTCGGGAATGTCCCAGTCGTAGATCCGGAACACCTCGATGTTCTGCCGTGCAAACCGTTTTTTTAAATGCCGGTACTGTTTTTTTGCCCGGTTGGCCAGCATGTGGGCCTGGTGCCGGTATTTTTCCAACAATGCCGCGTCTGGTAATGCCATACTGTTGCCTGCCGTTCTTTCGGGATTGCTCTGATGTCCGGTTGTAATGATGTTTCTGATAAAAGTCAATGCACTTGCCGAACCGGCCGGGACTGCCTTTTGGGTCTCTTCAACCGGTTCCCGACATGACAGGAGGGGTTTGACAAGCAGCACCCGTTTGCTATACTGCCTTCTGCTTCTTGTCACGCGGCTGTCTGTTCTTCATCAAAACAGTTTGAGAGGGCCATGAAAACAACCAAATGGGTATATCTTTTTGACGAATTGGATCAGGCCATGGCCAATGTCGGCAATGACTGGGATGCCGTGCGGGGGCTGTTCGGCGGCAAAGGCGCCAACCTGGCGGACATGCAGCGCCTTGGCGTGCCCGTGCCACCGGGCTTTACCGTCACCACCGAGGCCTGCAACGCTTACCTGGAGGGTGGCGGCGTTTTTCCGGATGATATGTGGGACCAGGAGCTGCGCGCCCTGCTGGCCATTGAAAAAAATACCGGAAAGATTTTTGGAGACAGTGAAAACCCCCTGCTGGTCTCCTGCCGGTCCGGTGCCAAGTTCTCCATGCCCGGCATGATGGACACCGTCCTCAATATCGGTCTCACCGACGAGACCGCCCAGGGCATGATCCGCCTCACCCAGGACCCCCGTTTTGTCTATGACGCATACCGCCGGTTGATCCAGATGTTCGGGGCCGTGGTCATGGGGGTTCCGGACGAGCCCTTTGAATCCGCTATTGACCGGGCCAAACAAAAGGCCGGGGTATCGGCCGACACCGAATTGACGGCCGAACAGTGGCATCTGCTGACGGAACAGTTTAAAACCATCTTTCACAGCCATACCCAGATCGATTTTCCCCAGGACCCGGTGGAGCAGCTCAAGATGTCCACCGAGGCGGTCTTTAAAAGCTGGAACGGCCGCCGGGCCGTTGATTACCGAAACGCCGCCGGCATTGCCCACGACCTGGGCACGGCGGTTAATATCGTCACCATGGTCTTCGGCAATATGGGAGATGACTGCGCCACCGGCGTGGCCATGACCCGCAACGGCGCTACCGGAGAACCGGGCCTGGAAGGGGACTACCTGATTAACGCCCAGGGTGAGGACGTGGTAGCCGGCATCCGAATGACCCGGAACATCGACCAACTGGCCACGGAGATGCCGGAAAGTTACCGGCAGTTGCAGGAGATCGCCAGAATACTGGAAAACCACTATCGCGACATGCAGGATATGGAGTTTACCATTGAAAAGGGCAAACTCTGGATGCTGCAGACCCGGGACGGCAAACGTACGGCCCAGGCGGCGGTACGCATCGCCGTGGACATGGTTGAGGAGGGAAGAATCACAAAGGAGGAGGCGGTGGCACGGGTCTCTCCCGGCCAGGTCGACTTCTTTCTTCACCCCCAGTTTGATAATCAGGCCGTGGCTGAGGCCAGGGCCGGGGGCAAGGTACTGGCCCGGGGCCTGAATGTCTCCCCCGGCGCCGCCGTGGGCAAGGTGGTCTTTGAAGCGGACCTGGCCGCAACCTGGGCCAGGGAGCAGGGTCGCCAGGTGCTGCTGGTGCGGCCCGAGACCAAGCCCGATGATGTGCATGGCATGCTGGCGGCCAACGGCATTCTTACCAGCCGTGGCGGCCGCACCAGCCACGCGGCCCTGGTGGCCCGCCAGTTCGGCAAGCCGGCCGTGGTCGGGGTGTCGGACCTGCAGATCAACCTGGTCAAGCGGTGCATGACGGTGGGAGACCTCACCATCCAGGAAGGGGACTGGCTCTCTCTGGATGGCAATACCGGTGAGGTTTTTATCGGCCAGATAAAAACCATGGAACCGGACATCAAAGATCCCTGGCTGATCAAGCTGCTCGAATGGGCCGACCGGATCCGCTCCCTGGACGTGATGGCAAACGCCGACTACCCGGTGGACGCCGGCCGTGCCCGGGAGTACGGGGCTCAGGGCATCGGGTTGTGCCGGACGGAGCATATGTTTTTTGAAAGTGAACGCCTGCCCCATGTGCAGAAGATGATCATGGCCACGCTTCCCTTTGACCGACGGGAGGCCCTGGCGGCCCTGCTCCCGTTCCAGCGGGAGGACTTTGCCGGCCTGTTCCGGGTCATGGACGGGCTGCCGGTCATCATTCGCCTGATCGATCCGCCGCTTCATGAGTTCATGCCCGACCTGGTGGAGCTGATCAACGAACTGGCCGATCTGAAAATGCGCGTCAACCACGCGACCAACATGGCCGATATAGACAGCCTGTTGCAACAGATCCGGGGCAAGGAACGCATCCGACAACGGACCGTGCAGTTGCAGGAGCAAAATCCCATGCTGGGCTTGCGCGGTGTTCGGCTGGGCATTCAAATCCCCGAACTGACCGGTATGCAGGTTCGGGCGCTTTTTGAAGCGGCCTGTGAAGTCACCCGTGAAGGCATTCGCGTCTTTCCCAAAATCATGATCCCCCTGACCACCCACGCCAATGAGCTTAAGCGCCAGCGGGAGGTGCTTGAGGAAACGGCTAAAAAAGTCATGGCTGAGCAGGGCATCACCATCGACTATAAATTCGGCACCATGATCGAACTGCCCCGTGCCGCCCTGACCGCCGATCGAATCGCGGCCCACGCGGAGTTCTTCTCCTTCGGCACCAACGACCTGACCCAGACCACCTTTGGCATTTCCAGGGACGACGCCGAATCCGGGTTTCTGATGAGTTACCTGAACCAGGACATTCTGCCGGACAACCCCTTTGCCACCCTTGACCGGGACGGCGTGGGTGAGCTGATGCGGATCGGGGTTACCAAAGGGCGAAGCGTTCGGCCCGATCTGGAATGCGGCATCTGCGGCGAGCATGGCGGTGATCCGGAATCCATCGCCCTGTGCCACGAACTGGGGCTGGATTACGTTTCCTGTTCACCCTTTCGCGTGCCGGTGGCCCGGCTGGCGGCGGCCCATGCGGCCCTGAAATCCAAAAACCGGAAACCGGCCGGTGCCTGACGGGCCGGTGCCGCGACCGCCTGGCATCTATTTTGTGAGGTAGTCCATGAGCAATAGCTTCTTTTCACCAAGAACGGCCTGCCTGTTTGTGTTGTGTTTTTTTTACGGCATTTACGCATGGGCAGCCCAGGAGGCACCGGATGTGCCGGAGACAGTGAGGGCCGGCGCCCATTACAAAACCGTGCTGCCGGACAATGCCCGTTACGAAGTGCTCCAGTCGGCAACGGCCCCCAAATGGCTTTTCAGGCTTGACCGGTACACCGGCCAGGTCTTCCAGTTGGTCCAGTCATTGACAGGCGAGGTGGCGTGGATTGAGATGCTGGTGTGGGAACGGCCTGAAATCAAAAAGCCGGCAACGGCGCGGTTTCAGCTTTTTGTATCCGGCTTTTCCGCCGCCTATAACGTGCTTGTGGACACCGTGGAAGGTCGCAGCTGGATTTTTCAGGTACGTGCGGTCAAGAACAAGGATACCGGTGAGTCCGTGGACATGACCGGATGGTTTCCGATTCTCCCGCCGGAGGCAGTACAGGCTGAACGCGGTACAAAATAAGCGTTTTGTTACATGCACCGCCCAGTAAAAAGCAAAAAAGGCCCGGCAGCCGTCATGGCGCCGGGCCTTTTTTACGCACGGGTTTGATTTACATCCAGGCAATACAGCCCGCCGGGCAGTTGGCAATGGCCTCGTTCACCTCGGCCTCGGGGTAGACGGTCAGGTCGGCCACCTCGATATAGCCCGCGTCGTTTAACCGAAACACCGAGGGACACACTTCTCGGCACACCTCGCACAGGATGCAGTCCGACAGCTCCACCACCGGCTGTTTCATTTTTATTGCCCCGCCTTTAACGCTTTTGCGATTTTGCGGCCGAATTCCACGCATGCGGCCAGTCCGTCTTCATCCGGCACATATTGAATCTTCAACCCCGGCTCGGGCATGGCAAATTTCATCGATTCAAGGGTGTCGTGAATGTCTTTTACCGATTCGCCGCTCCAGCCGTAGGAGCCAAAGGCCGCGCCGATCTTGTTTTTCGGTTTGAGGCCCTTCATGTAAACCAGGAAGTCCATGACCGTTGGGAACACGTTGTTGTTGAGGGTAGGGGAGCCCACGATCACGGCCCCGGCATCCAGCACCTCGGTCATTACTTCGCTGCGGTCCGAGGCGCGCAGGTGCATGGGCTTTGCCACAACGCCTTCGGCGGCCAGGCCCTCTGCTATTTTTTCAGCCATGGACTGGGTGCTGTGCCACATGGAGTCATACACCACCACGGCCTTGTTGTCCGCCGGATGGTCGCTCCACTTCGCATAAGCCGAGATGATGGCCCCCGGGTCTTTTCTCCAGATAATACCGTGGTCCGGGCAGATCATTTTAAATTCCAGCCCCATCTGTGTCACGGTGTCGATGAGTTTTTTGATCTTTTCGGTGTAGAGCAGCAGAATATTGGCAAAATACTTTTTGGCATGGGGGAAAATGGCGTCGCCGATTTCATCGTCAAACCGTTCCGGCCCGGCATAGTGCTGGCCAAAGGCGTCACTGGAAAAAAGAATCTTGTCTTCTTTTAAATAGGAAAACATGCTGTCCGGCCAGTGAAGCATCCGGGTTTCAAGGAACTGAACGGTGCGTTTGCCCAGGCTCAGTTCCTGGCCGTTTTCCACCACCTGGTAGTTCCACTTCTGCCGGAAGTGAAGGCTGTGGTTTTTGAGGCCCATTTTAGACAGGTACAGGGGCTTGTCTTCACCGATGTAATGCATCACCCGGGGCAGGCCTCCAGAGTGGTCCATCTCGGTGTGATTGCTGATGACCAGGTCGATCTTTTTCGGGTCTACGACCTGGGCGATGTTGGCCAGCAGCTGGTCGGTAAACCCGCTTTTGACTGTGTCCACCAGGGCAATCTTTTCGTCGACGATCAGAAAGGCGTTGTAGGTGGTTCCGGCCAGGGTGGAGTAGCCGTGAAAATCCCGCCCGTTCCAGTCCACCGCGCCCACGCTGTAAATACCTTTTGCAATTTCAAATGCCGCCATTTTATTCCTCTCTTCCTGAAATTCAGATCTGAAAATCAGCGCCGGCAGAGATGAGCAAAGGGACACGGCAGGCCGTATCCCTTCTCTCGTTCAGCTGCCTGTGTGCGAGTTACTCCTGCTTTACAAAATCATCCTTACTGGCCCCGCAGACCGGACATTCCCAGTCGGCAGGCAGATCCGCAAACGCGGTTCCCGGCGGGATATTGTTTTCAGAATCGCCTTCGGCCGGGTCATACACATAACCACACACTTCGCATACATACTTGTCCATGACGCTCTCCTTTCCATATGGTTTTTATTAAAATCGCTATCGCTATCGGTATCGGTATCGGGATCGAAACCGTTTGCGCCCAAATTTATAAAACCGCCGCTTTCATCGCATCCAGCCCGATCCGGTCGAGCATGGCGCCGATGCGCTCGGGTTTTTCGGCATTGGTCTTGTAAAAATCGACTACTTTTGCCACCAGTTCAAGGGCCTGCTCGTCGGATTCGATTCCCTCGGCCAGGGTATCGGCCAGCCGGGGCCTGCTGGTTCCCTTGCCGCCCACGGTCAGCACCCATCCGTTTTTTGTCCCATGGAGCCCCACATCCTTGATGCAGTTTTCCGCGCACTGGTTCTTGCAGCCGCTGACCCCCATTTTGGTTTTGCTGGGCAGGTCCATGCCGTGGTAGATCTCGTCCAGCTTCATGCCCATGCCCAGGCTGTCCCGCTGGCCCAGGCGGCAGAAAGCCGTGCCAGGGCATGCCTTGACACTGCGCACGCACATGCCAACGGCATGGCCCGGCGCAATGCCCAGGTCCCGCCAGATATTGTCGATGTCTTCAGGCCGGATCCCCACCAGGGCGATGCGGGCCGCGCTGGTCACCTTGACGGCCGCGGCATTGTATTTTTCGGCCGCATCGGCCAGTTTGCGCAGAACCTCCGGCGTCACCACGCCGCAGGCAAGATGGGGCGCAATAGCGTAAGTCTCTTTGTCTCTCTGCAGCACAACTCCCTTTTCTCCATCCTTCAGCCTGCTCTTTTCCTCCATGGTGTCAGATGCCTCCTTGTGTTTTCCCGTTTCCGTTATTATTGATGGCAGTCATTGCAGCTCACCGGCCCGGTCTTTTTGCCGGCCTGGGTCATCTCTTTGTGGCACCCCTGGCACACCTTCATCACCTGCATTTTGCGCAGGGTGCCGGCCGCCTTCAGGGAGACGATGCTGCCCGGCTCCTGGGGAAAGAGGCTGTGGCAGGTGTTGCAGTCTTCCAGCACCGTCTGGTGGGTGCCGTGGGGAAAGGAGACATCTCCTTTGTTGCCGGCGGGAATCACCAGGTTCGGGGCCCCCATGTTCATTTCCGCCGCCAGGGCCGCCACGGCCGTTAAAACCAGGGCCGCCAGTACCGGCCAGAACCACTTGCGCTGTTTCATTCAATCCTCCGTAATTTTTTTGGCCAGGGTCGCCAATTGAATCTTTGAACCCTTCTGCTAACCCGGATATTTCACGAGTTGATTTGGTCGCAGATGCAAGGCGCGGGACATGAAGCTGTAGTCAATCTACCGCGAATGTCCCGCAACACAGCAGATGCGGCCAAGGCGACTCGCCCGAAGGGTGAAATTTTTCGACATAAAATTGGCATAAAATACCTCAAGTCGCCCCTGACAGTTTGTATCCTTCAAAATTATTCGATTTTTAATTCAACAGTTTGTATTTTATATAAAATTTATACCTGTCGAAAAATTTTATGAAATATTCTGTCAATACTCCATCTCCTCAACAATCACCTTGCCTTTGAACAGCATGTAGGCCCATACCTGGTAGGCGATCACCACGGGAATGACCGCCAGCACCACGCCCAGCATGATTTTCAGGGTCAGTGGACTGGACGATGCATTAAAGGCCGTCAGGCTGGCGGCCGGATCCAGTTTTGATGGAAACAGGTTCGGATAAAGGCCGGCGATGCCGAAAAAGGTGCACATCACGATCGTGGCCGCCGAACTGCCCCAGGCCGCAAACCAGTTGCGCCGGGCGATAAAGATCCGCACCCCCACCAGGGCCGCCACTGCTGCCGCCGGGATCAGAAAAAGCGCGGGCGCGGACAGGTAGTTGCCATACAGGGGCGTGGCAAAGGCCGAGGCGATCAGAAACAGGGCCGCCACGCACAGCAGCACGATCCAGGCAACCGCCGCGGTTCCCGCGGCCCGTTCCTGGAGCGGCCCCTCTGTTTTGATGCAGAGCCACAGGGCCCCGTGCACGATAAACAGCAGCACAAACAAAGCGCCGCCCATCAGGCCATAGGGGGTGAGCAGCGAAAAAAGGTTTCCGTGATAGCCGGCGGCGTCAAAGGGAAGGCCGGCAAAGATATTGGCAAAGGCCACACCGAACAGCAGGGCCGGAACCAGGCTGCCGGCAAAAATGCAGATATCCCACACCCGCCGCCAGGCCGGGGAATCGATTTTGCCCCGGAACTCAAAGGAGACGCCCCGGAAAATCAGGGCAAACAGGATCAGCATCAGGGGTGTATAGAGTGAGGAGAACATCATGGCATACACCGCGGGAAAGGCGGCAAAGGTGACGCCGCCGGCGGTGATGAGCCACACCTCGTTGCCGTCCCATAGGGGTCCCAGGGCGTTGACCATCACCCGCCGGTCCTGTTCGGTCTTTCCAAAAAACGGGTAGAGAATGCCCACGCCAAAGTCAAACCCGTCGGTCATGAAAAAGATGGCCCACAGCAGGCCCCAGAGAAAAAACCATACGGCTTGAAGCTCCATCACCTCTCTCCTTATTCGAGTTCGACAGGGCCTTTAACGGCACTGGTCGCCATCAGGTAGATACCCACAGCGCCCAGCAGGCCGTACACCAGGACAAATCCCGCCAGGGAGACGGCCACCTGGCCGGCGGAAATATTGGCCGACACCGCGTCCGCGGTTTTCATGACCCCGTACACGATCCAGGGCTGGCGGCCCACCTCGGCCACCACCCAGCCCAGTTCGGAAGCGATATAGGGCAGGGGAATGGCGGCCACCATGATTTTCAGGTACCACGGGGTTTCCATCAGCCGGTTGCGCAGGAAAAAGCCGACTGCCGTCAGCAGGCAGAACAGTGACCCCAGGCCCACCATGATCTTGAAGGAGACCGTGGTGATCAGCACCGGTGGCCGCTCATCTTTTGGAAAGTCCTTTAATCCCTTTACTTCGGCGTTGAAATCGTGAAAGGCCATGAGGCTCAGGCCCCCCGGCACCTTGCCGATTTCAAGAATGTTTCTCTCGTTTTTTTCATCGGGAATGGCGAAAAAATACAAAGGCGCCCGTTCGGATGTTTCCCAGTGGGCATCCAGGGCCGCCAGCTTGGCCGGCTGGCTGTGGGCCAGGTCGGCGCCGTGCAGGTGGCCTTCGGCCACTTCAAAAAAGGAAAAAACCAGGCCGAACACCAGGGCGATTTTAAAGGAACGGGTAAAGACCTCCACGTGCTGTTTTTTCAAAAGATGGTAGGCGCTGATGCCCATCACGAAAAAAGCGGCAACAATGTAGGCGGCGCTGAGGGTGTGAAGAATCATCAGAACGGCAAACGGCTGGGTGACCACGGCAAAGAAGTTTTCCAGCTCGGCCCGGCCGTTGCGGATCACGTAGCCCACCGGGTGCTGCATCCAGGCGTTGGCGATCAGAATCCAGACGGCGGAAAAGGTGCCGGCCAGGGCCACCAGCCACATTACAATGCCATGGGCCTTGGCGGAGAGCTTTTTCCAGCCGAAGATCCAGACGCCCAGCAGCACCGACTCCAGAAAAAAGGCCACAGTGGCTTCAATGGCCAGCAGGGACCCGAACACGTCACCCACATAGGCCGAGTACCGGGCCCAGTTGGTGCCGAACTGGAACTCCAGGGTGATGCCGGTCACCACGCCCAGGGCGAAATTGATCAGAAACAGCCGGCCCCAGAATTTGACCATTTTAAGATAGGTCTTGTCCCCGGTCCATGCATACCGTGTCTCCATGAAGGCGATGAGCACGGCAAGGCCCAGGGTGAGGGGAACAAAGATGAAATGAAACAGGGTCGCTGCGGCAAACTGAAGCCGGGAAAGCATTAACGGGTCCATGAGCCACGTCCTTGGTCTGGTGTTGATACGATTGGATGTGCGCCTATCCTACCGTTTTTACGCGCGCAATTCAAACGCTTTTCCCCATCGGCAGGTTGTCAGGTAATTTTCTGGCCGATCTGGCGCCCGTAATTCTGGGCCATCTTCATCCCCCCCTCCAGGCTGGCCGACTTGAGCATCAGGGGACCCTCGGTCATATTCATGTTGAAGATGCGGGCCATGGTTTCAAAAATACGCTCCGGCGCCTCACCGCTCCAGCCAAAGGCCCCAAAGGCCCCGCCCACCTTCCCGGCCAGTTCGGCCTTTTCCGCCAGAAACAGGAATGTCTTCATGCCGGCGGTCATCTCCCCGTGATAGGTGGGAGCGCCGAACACATAAGCGTCATAGCCGGCCAGGGCTGCCGCTTTTTTGACGTCCTTTACTTCCATCAGGGTTACATCCACCGCTGAAAACCGGAGTCCCTCGGCGATGAGTTCGGCGATCTTCTGGGTTTCCCCGGTGCGGGTGGAGTAGACGATCAGCGCCTTTGCCATGTTCATGTCCTTTCATGAAAACTTCGGGTTAAAGCAGGGGCGCGGCCGGCCGCGCCCCTGCGGATTGAAGCTCTGCCCGGTCTACCAGTTTTCCCCCAGCAGCTCGAAATGGGCCTGGGGATGGGCGCAGGCCGGGCACATTTCCGGCGCGGCCGCTGCTTCGTGGAGATAACCGCAGTTGCGGCACCGCCATACGGTCGATTCATCCCGCTTGAATACCCGCCCGGCCTCGATGTTGGCGGCCAGGTCCCTGTACCGTTTTTCATGCTGTTTTTCCGCCACGGCTATCTTTTCATATACAATGGCGATATCCTCAAACCCTTCTTCCCGGGCCACTTTGGCAAATTCCGGATACATGGTGGCCTGCTCATAATGCTCGCCCTCGGCCGCGGCCTGAAGGTTTTCCAGGGTGGTGCCGATTACGCCGGCGGGAAAAGCGGCTGTGATCTCCAGCTCACCGCCTTCGAGAAACTTGAAAAACCGTTTGGCATGCTCTTTTTCCTGGTTCGCGGTCTCTTCAAAAATATCAGCGATCTGGACATACCCGTCTTTTCTGGCCTGTCCGGCAAAATAGGTGTAGCGGTTTCTGGCCTGGGATTCGCCGGCAAAAGACGCGAGCAGGTTTTTTTCGGTTCGTGTTCCCTTGATACGTGACATGATTCCTCCTTACAGTCAGTGGTTAATATTGTTGGTCATGAAAAAAGATATGGTTTCACAACGTGCCTGCCTTCGTGGATAAAAATGAAGGTAAAGCCGTTGTCAGGCCTCTTTCCACCACCCCTTCTGAATGTGGGCCCACATTTCGGTTTCAGCCAGCTTTCGAATCTGGTGGGCCGAGTCCAGCAGCACCCCGTAAAGAATGGCGCAGCCGTCGTCTTCGTGTTCTTCGTAACCCTTGGCCGCCAGGTAGATCATCTCTTCGGACAGCCGTAACAGCTCTTTGATGTTGGTGTCACAAGGTTTTAACATGTTGTGCTCCCGATAATAGGCCCGCACGCAGGCGTGTAATTTAAACCAGATAACTTATCAATTTGCGTGCCAGAATCGGGAGTAAAAACGAAAAATAATAATTTTACTTGTTATATTAACATATTAAAAAACTAACCGGCGGGGCATGACATCAGGAAACAGTATGTGCTCCGGTCCTGCCCACTGAAACAACGACCAGATTCTGTTTCAGCCGGCCGGGCATAAAAAATAACATACTGATTTAAATTACAAAAACTTTTTTTACTGTATCACGGTACTTTTCAGACACCATTGTATCGTGACACGGTTTTTCTGGTGGGTTTTTACCCCGGCGACATGCCGGGTTATGCCAGCAGTGCCCGGATCTGGTCCTCGATCCGGCTTTCAGGCACGGCCCCCACAAGGGTCTGGGCCACCCGGCCCTGTTTGAAAAAGAGCAGGGTGGGAATGCTGGACACCGCGTAACGGGAGGCGGTGGCCGGGTTTTCATCCACGTTGAGCTTTGCGATCTTGACACGGCCGGCATACTTTGCGGCCAGCCGCTCAAGCATGGGGCCGACCATTTTGCACGGCCCGCACCAGGGGGCCCAGAAGTCCACCAGCACCGGTACGGCGCTGGACAGAACCTCGTCCTGAAAGGTCCGGTCAAAGACGGTAATCGGGACAGAGAGGGCTTTGCCGGCAACCAGCGGGGCCCTGCATTTCCCGCACACCGGCATTTTCCCCGCAGGGTCCGTTCTCACCCGGTTTTTCGCGCCGCAGCGGCTGCACGGCACAATTACAGCCTGATCGGTCATGACCCTCTCCTTCGAAAGTCAGCATCAGATCATGGGAGCAAACATCTTCTTCCCGGCCCCGCACACCGGGCACTTCCAGTCATCCGGCAGGTCGGCAAACCGGGTCCCCTTTTCGATCTTGCCCTTTCTGTCGCCCCTGTCCGAATTGTAGATATAACCGCAGTTGACGGTCTGGCATCGGTACATGTCCGGCTGGTTTTCCATGGAAGATTCCTTTCTTAAAGTTCAAGCCTGAGGCTTTACCGGTTGAAAACTATTTGTTCGATCATCTTATTATAAGGCCGGCGGCAAAATCAACTTTTGCAATATTCAGACCATATCTTCTGGCTGTCTGCCTGCCTGCCGGAAGCGCTGCTTTGGGCCGGCAAAAAATTTTTTCATCCCTTCTTGACAGCCCGGCCTTTGTGATTATTATTTTTCTGAAAAATATAACCTTTTGATTTAACACTCTATATGTTGCTAAAAAGACAGGAGGTGTCCGTCCATTTAACAGGGGCGTATTGAAGGTAACCATGCCCAAAACAAAGGAGCACCAGGGACGAACCATTAAAATTGAGGGTTAAATACCAAACGGTTCCGGGGTCGCGTGGGCGGCTACGGAACCCGGAATGAAAGGAGGATACGCTATGATCACCAGACGCCTTTTTGATTTTCCCGGCTGGGGCCTGCAAAATTATCTCAACGAGCTGGAGCCGATCCGGCGGCAGCTGGGCAGGATCATGGAAAACATCGAAGGCAGCCAGCGCCTGGCAGGGGCAGGGGTGTTCCCCCTGATCAACCTTACCGAGGGAAAGGAGAACTTCTACCTGCGGGCCGAGCTGCCGGGCGTAAAGGCCGGCGACCTGGACATTCAGGCCACGGGCAACAGCCTTTCCATTTCCGGCGAGCGCAGGCTGCCTGAAGAGGACACGGGCGCCAAGTTTCATCGCCGGGAGCGGGACGCGGGCCGGTTTTCCAGAATGGTCAAGATGCCCGGCGACATTGACGCCGGCAAGATAAAGGCATCCCTGGTCAACGGCATTCTGACCATCACCGTGCCCAAGTCGGAAGCGGCCAAGCCCCGGCAGATCGCGGTGAACTGAAACTCCTGAACAATTTTATCCAATCCATCAGACTGTGAAAGGAGGGGATAGGAATGACAGACAAAGAGAAAAAAGAGATCCAGGTAAAAGAGAAGATGGAAGCGGCCACGCCCGAACAGACCCGGCCGGGCGCCGTGTTCACCCCGGCGGTGGATATTTTTGAAACCGATGCCGACATCACCCTGCTGGCTGATATGCCCGGTGTGACATCAAAGGATCTGACCATCGACCTTCGGGACAATGTGCTGACCCTGTCCGGTGATATTGCGCCTTTTGAAAATGCCGACGAGCAGGACATTCTGATTGAATACGAGGTGGGCAAGTACTACCGGCAGTTCACCCTGTCCGATATCATCGACCAGAGCCGGATCGAGGCCAAACTCAACGACGGCGTGCTTCGGCTGCGCCTGCCCAAGGCGGAAAAGGCCCAGCCCAGAAAAATCGAAATTTCCGCCTGATGCCGGCCGCACCGGACAGAAAAAAGAACAAAAAAGGGGACGGTTTGCACCGTCCCCTTTTTTGTTGACAGCAGCAGCCCCGGTCCTGATAATGGGCCAAGACTGGGGGAAATACAGCAGCCGTATAATCTATGTCAGCTGGAGAAAAAATCATATGGAAATTGAACCATTTCTTTTAGGAGTTGCAGGTAGTTTAGTTGCCTCAATTGTCTTTTTGATTTTCGCCTCATTTTTCCGTCCCCAACTATCTATTTCAAAGACTATTTCGAAAGGCGAATATGATGGAAAAAATATCTATTCAGTGAAAGTCGTCAACTGCGGCTGTCGCACTGCCATAAACATCAGAGCAGAAATGCAAATTATAGGGAATAGAGTTGTTGAAGGCGGAAAAGGAAGAAAAATATACGATGTAAAGCTACTCAAGAATGATCGTTGCATATTAAAACCTTATTGTAAAAATAATCCACTGGATTGTTCATTTGAATTTTCGACAGATGCCAATTTGGAAGTTGAATGGAGCAATACACAAGAATCAACCTTACTTTTGAGAGTGATCGCTCAAGATTCTTTTACCTCTTTTAGCAAGGTGTATGAGCAGGAATATTTTTCAATTAAAGAGGCGATTATTAATGGCCGTTTTGCCATTGGCAAAAAAATGATAATACACCGCTAACATATCGCTGGAAAACGACGCGCCGAAACAGCGCACGTTTCAGCTCCAGTGTTAGAGGGTTAACATGCAAAATACTATCTATCAAATTTTGAATTTGTTCCTGCTTTTCGTTCCGATTTTGATAATATTTCTATGCAGAAAGTTTGCTCCGAATAGATTTTGGTTAGGTATGGTTCTAAGCGTTGTGTTTTTTCCAATTGCCCATTTCTACATAAAAAAAGGTGGTGGGTATGTTTTTGTAATTCTTCTTAATGCCTATTTGTTATCTTTCTTAACAGAAAACGAGATTGTTTGGTTGGCAGTCAGTATTATAATTTCTGCTGTTTTAATGTTGTTCAGATTCAAACTTTGGTCAATTAAATCTATTGAACAGGTTCGTGGGTGACACCGGCAGCCTGCCTGCCAGTCTGTTCAGCACAGGAGGAGGCACTTATTCCTCCTTTAAATTATAACCTCTCGCCCTTCGGGCACGGGCAACGGGTTGCCCATGTTACCCCTTAAGTCGATATGAATGGATCAGGCAAAAAAACAATCAAGCCACGATTTTTAAGACTGGTCGTAATAGACGGGGCCAGTTACTTGCTCTTCGTTTTAGCAGTTGCAGTAATGGGCATTCCAGTTACTGACCCAATGATTTTGGCTTTCTTAACTATATCCGGAGTATTACTCATCCCGTTTTTTGCTGCTATATCATTGATGGCTTGTACATGTGATATCTCAGTTGAAGGGATTATGCCCACCTTACTGCCAACTCCTTGTGGCAGATTACGCTGGGAAGATATCGTATCTGTTCGCAAATCCCCTATGGGTCTTTTCTTTATTGTGTCAGGCAAAACACTGAACCATTTTTGTATACTTCCTGGGAATTGGCTACTGAAGGAACCAATCAGCTTAAAATCATTATTGTCGCCGTATGTACCAGAAGGTCACATTATACATAAAATTATTGCGACTTAACCATGCAACGCACACGGAGCGCAGGTGCGCAGCACAGGAAAAGGCACTTATCCTCCCTTCAAAGTATAACCTCTTACCCTTCGGGCACGGGCAACGTGTTGCCCGTTGCCGTAAAGATGGGCAGGCAGATGTTTTAGCCCCATTGCAGCGCAGCCGAAGCGAGAATGATTTTTCGGGAAAAGCGGGCAGGCTGTTTGAGCACCGCCGCAGGCGGGCGAGTTCCTGCCCGCGCCGAAAAATTATTGGAGCGAGGGAAGCCACGCCGGGGCGTGGCCAAGCTGCACGGGGCGATTCTTTTGGTACTTTTCTTCTAAAGAAAAGTACACGGATAAATGCTTTAAGAAAGATCAATGTGTAATGGTAAAGATTGCTTCGCTGCGCTCGCAATGACGCACGGTGCGAGCAAGACTGCTTCGTCATTCCCTGGCGGAGATTCATACTGCTGCGGGTGACACTGGCAGCCTGCCTGCCAGTGTGTGTAGCACAGGAAAAGGCACTTATCCCCCCTTCAAAGTATAACCTCTTACCCTTCGGGCACGGGCAACGTGTTGCCCGTGTTACCCGTTATTGGCGGGCTGTATATTCATCCAAAAGCCTGCGAATCATTTTCTGATATTGCGTGTTATACTTTTGGGCCTCTTTTTTAAAAAAAGCGACACTGGTTTTGCTTAACGCAATTGTAACTTTTACGGTTTCGTCTTTCAGGGCCAGTTCTTCAGGGGATGGGAGAAAATCGGGAATAACCTTGACCTTCCCCATGGGCTCATCCGTGTATTTGATTTTCTCTTTCATATATTTTTTTTCCTTTCCGCCAATATCCGGCGCCAAAAATTCTGATTTTGCTTTTTCTGTATGTAAATCGAACGGTCATTATTCCACCAGAAACCTTGCCAAGACAGTAATAGCGTTTCTCTTCAACACCGTGCTCAAGATCTTCGAGTATAACACGGTCAGGATCCAGAAAAGCAAGTTGTGCCAGGGCAAAAGAAACGCCATGCTTTTCCTGATTTAGCTTGTCTTTATTGACGTCCCAATCAAAATCAGATCGTTTTTTCATTGTTTTATACTAGGTCGGCAAAGAAAGAATGTCAATATAAAAATATGGTAATTTATATGGTCTTTTCGATCCATAACATAAGGGAACCTCTAAAAATCCATTTTTTAAAAAAGGCCGTTTGCGGCGGTAAAAAATTTTCAGATTGGGACCTTTCGGGTAAGTAATGAAGCATAAAAGTCATATTTTACATCCCATTTTACCGACTTTTTCCACCCCGTCGGCGGGGTCCACCCTCTTGGGACAGACCTTACCCCGTTGCCCCCAGTATACTGTATCGGTTTATGTTGTACGCCAGATTCCTCAATCCGATTTTGGCCCTGGCTCGAACAATTCCGATCGTCCGGAGAATCATTTCTCCGGCCATCATCGCCTGCACTCCAAAAACATGTTCGACTCGCGATCTCGTCTTTGCCCGTGTATGGTTGCCCCGTTGCTCCCGCTTCGTCAGCTTTCGGTGTCGACATCCCTTCCGCTGCAGATGCTCCCGAAAACCCTCTTCCTTGAGGCGCTTCACCGATTCCTCCGAACGATATGCCGAGTCCGCATACACATCACGACTGCTGTTGCTCTCATCAATTATCTGGTCAAACACCTGGCTGTCATGAACCGCCGCATCCGTAACCTCATAATCCCGAATCAGCTTGTGCTTAACGTCCACGCTTATATGGTTTTTGTATCCGTAGTAGTTCTGTCCGTTCTTCTTTGTCCACCGGGCATCCGTGTCTTTCTGACGTCTCTTGGCCTCTTTCCATTCCTCGGGAATATCTCCCCGTTTGATTCGCTCGTTTTCTTCCCGGCTGTTCCGTTGACGAGGGGCCGCTACAATACTGGCGTCAATAATCTGCCCTTTTTGCGCCAGAAAACCATTTTCCCGCAAACAGACGTCAAACTTCTCAAACAACGGTTTGATCAAACCAGCTTCGGTAATCTGCTCCCGAAACAACCAAATGGTCTTGGCGTCCGGCACCCGATCTCCAAGGCCCAAACCCAGAAAGCGCATGAACGATATCCGGTCCAGAATCTGAAACTCAATCCGGTCATCGGAAAGATTGTACAACGACTGAATAATGAGAATCTTGAACATCCGTATTACATCGTAGGGCCTTGCGCCGGCATTGCTTTTTCGCTCTTTATGACGAATTTTTTCCAGAGGCTGGCGGAACATCTCCCAATCCACCACTTGATTCAATTTAAGCAGTGGATCGCCGTTTCTGTCGAGTTTCTCAAATCTCTCATGCCAGTCAAAAAATCCGGTCTGCATCATCGCCATTTCTCCTCAATGCCCGTATTTACTGAGTTTGATGAGGATATTTATAACACACGATGATTTTAGAAACCATGATAAAATAATCAATTTTTAGAGAAACCCATAAATTATAAATCATGACGTGTGTGGTCCGTGTGCCCATTGCAGCGCAGCCGAGCGAGAATGATTTTTCGGGAAAAGCGGGCAAACACCGCCGCTTTCTATAAGGTCAGCCTGTGGCTGTTTTTAATTTTTACCATACGCTCTTTGCTGAGTTCCGCCTGTTCCGCAAACTCCGGCCATTTCCTGACACTGTCCAGGACATGGTCAATCATCTCGTTTGCCTTCTTCTTCTTGATGCCGGCAACACCGGCAAAGGCAATTAAATCGTCCCGCACAAATTTATCCCGCTTGCCGTTGACGCTCATCTGATGCCGGTTTGTCCAATCGCCGGTCGGATTATAGGAATAGCAGACATCAAAAGCCGGGGAAAGCCGCCACCGGCCCTGCCGGTCCATCAGAAAAGCGATGTTTTTCACATGATCATCCTGGTTGCGGGCAATGACATTAAAAAACGTCCGCAGCACCTGTTGATTGAGTTCCTTTTGCGAAAGGTTCAGCCGTTTCATCACGTAAATGGCCTGCTCGTATGCGTATCGGGCCGGCTGTTTATAGTCGTAGTGGGCCATGGCCCCCAGTGACTGCATATGGACTTTGCCGCCTTTTCCGGTGCGGTCGAAACGCCTGGTCATAAAGTGGCTTCGGCCCCCTTCGTGGTGAAGCCTGCAGTCAGTCATTTCGATGCCGCAATCGACAGCCATCAAATAATAGGCATATTCGATTCTGCCGTAGCCTTGCGGGTCGGCGAGTTCGTTGTCGCGATTGTTGGCGATGCCGTCAAATTTCATCAGCCAGTACTCGAAGCCTTTTTCGACATCGACCTGGCCGGAGCAAAATTCATTGGTCCGCGGATTCCAGGCCAGGATTGCTTTTGCCCGGGCGCCGCCTGCCGAGGTCCCGACGCGAAGAATGTCTTCGATGACTTTTCGGTCATCCTCACCCGTAAATGCGCCCCCCATTGCAGCACGTTCATCCAGCACCTTGTTCACCAGTGCTACCAGCTTGTCCACTTCGAGATTTTGCTGTTCTGTTGACAGTTCATGAATTGCCGGCTCAAATTCCAGCGCCCCCATACCGCGCCTGCCGATGTAACACAGGCGATCTACGGCATGGAAATCCATCACATTCCTGCCCGTTTCAGCGAGCCATGCATCAATGATCGCATTTCCGAATTTATCGGGCAGAGAATCCGCCAGCAATCCGGGGAGCCCTTTAAATGTATGCCTGGCCAGTGCCGGAAATTCATACGGGGCAGCGCGAAGGGGCATCATCAACGGTGATAATTGAATGCCACTTTCCAGGAAACCGGGCTCAAATTGAAATACACCGATTTCCCGGTCTTCCAGCCAGGTCACGGCGCCAATATCTGATCCCCAGAGCATGACCCGCGCATCGCTAATCATCGTTGGTTCCTCCGTCTCCCCATGACCATTGCGCTGTTTTTTCTTCTTTCCGGACCGGGCGTGCGCGCCGGCGTTCTTTGCCCAGGCCGATCCGCTCAACCGGCCTGACAGACGGATCAGGCAGAAGGACTTCGAGGCTGTGCTGGATGCCCAATGCGATCAGGACGCGAATGAACGTGTCCAAAGAAACGCCTTCGCCTTTTTCAAGGTTACGTAACGTTCTTACGGATATGCCGGCATCCTGAGCGAGTTGCGACTGTGTCAGGTTTCGCGAGAGCCTGATCTGCTCCATGCGCCCGCCAAGCGCAGTTCCAATCTGACGGCTATTCGCCAATGAAAAATCGATATTATAGGACATTGCAGCGTCTCCTTTAATTCGATATATTTTAAAGGCACTATATTGCTGATTAAATATATTTTTTAATATTTATAGGCATTATATTGCCGATAAAAATAAAAATCAATGGCAAATCAATATTAACGGCAAAATATCGCCTTTTATCGACTTTTGCTGTTATAAGCAGCAATATTTTGCCGGTAATATGGATTGTATTTCATGGAATGACGGAGAGGTGCCTATGCTGTAAAGATGGGCAGGCAGGTGTTTTATGCCCCATTGCAGCGCAGCCGAAGCGAGAATGATTTTTCGGGAAAAGCGGGCAGGCTGTTTGAATCCCGCGAAGCGGGATGAGTTCCTGCCCGCGCCGAAAAATTATTAGAGCGAGGAAAGCCACGCCTGCGGCGTGGCCAAGCTGCACGGGGCGATTCTTTTGGTACTTTTCTTTTAAAGAAAAGTACGTGGATAAATGCTTTAAGAAAGATCGATGTTTAATGGTAAAGATTGCTTCGTCGCTTCGCTCCTCGCAATGAGGGAAGGGGCGCTTTCGGGGATGGCCCCGGCAGCATGTGGCCCATGTTTCACCTGTGCGGCACCACGCAAAAAGGGGACGGTTTGCACCGTCCCCTTTTTTATTTTCAGTCCGGTCGCCGGGGCATGCTCCATTAACACGGATATTTCATGGACTATCCGGGTTAACGCGCCTTTTTTATGCCCATGGCCCCTTTGGCGGCGGCCAGCAGCCTGCCCGCCGTCCCCTTTTTCCCGGCCATGATGGCCTCCATCAGGTCCTCGGTGGTTTTCGGCGGCACGGTTTGAAAGCTTTTTTTCTCCAGCCGGATGGCGCCGGTCTTGCAGGTGGTCACGCACAGTCCGCAGCCGATGCACTTGCCCACATCCAGATGCGCTTTTTTCTCTTTTACCTCAATGGCCCCCATCTGGCACCGGCGGACGCACACGCCGCAGCCGTTGCAAGCATCGTTGTCCAGTGCCGCGTAAAAATTGCTGGCCGCAAAATCGGCGGGCCGGGACATG
The DNA here is from genome assembly GCF_000018405.1 of Desulfosudis oleivorans Hxd3. Lineage (NCBI taxonomy): Bacteria > Pseudomonadati > Thermodesulfobacteriota > Desulfobacteria > Desulfobacterales > Desulfosudaceae > Desulfosudis > Desulfosudis oleivorans. The sequence goes on along the minus strand of NC_009943.1, from coordinate 3,179,413 downwards.
ATCCGCATCATCTCCAGGACCCCGCAGCAGCACCCGCAGCAGGCGCAGACAAACTGGGGCTCCTGTTCGTTAGAGGGCTGCAGCACCAGGCCGTCTTTTTCAGACTGGTCTAAAATGGCAAGGGCCTCCTCCTTGGTGATGGTCCGGCCCCAGCCGTGGCGGGCATACATGTCATGAAAATCCCGAAGTCCCAGGCACACCTCCCGGCGGTCGGTCCTTTTGCAGGGCTCTGCCAGCAGGTCCTTTGCCTTGCGGCAGATGCATTCAGCCACGCCGATCTGTCTGTCGGTGGTTTCGATGATGGCGCGGATCTCATCATAGGTGGCGATGTTGTGCTCCGGGGTCACGCTTTTTGCCACGGGAATCACCCGCATCTGGGGCACGGCCGTGGTCAGGTATTCGATACCGTAGGCTTTGGTCATATACTCCCGGGTATCCAGGTAGAAGCCGGGCGTCATATGGGCCACCTGCATCTCGTACATGCCGATGACAAAAGGCACCAGGGCGTAGTGCATCACCCCGTCCTTTTCCATGGAAAAAATGGCGCCCCGTTTCTCCATGGCAGAGAGCCGGGCTTCCAGGTCCGCTTTTGAAAAATCGTTGTCCCTTACCTTTTCAAAGATCATATCCGCTGATTCAAACCGGTAGTCCATATGCAGGGCCACCCTGGCCTCATCAATGGTAAACATGGCCTTGAGCAGGCGCCGCTCCACTCCGGAAAAAGTGGCGGGAAATCCCACGGGCATGGTGTTTAAGTGCCTGCGCAGGGCACGGTAGGGTTTTTCCCATTGATACAGGTCTACAAGTTTGGTTTTCAACTGGTTGAGCGTGTTTTTCATCGGCCCCCCTGGGTTATGGTGTACCGGAAATGGAAGCATTCCATAAAGTCGATTGTCGGCAATATACACTTTTTGTAAAACAGTGTCAAATGGAAACTTTGCCACAACAGGCACAACAGCAGGATGTCACACTTTTAAATCGGTTCGGACTGCAACAGTGAATAATGGCATTAAAGGTAATTTTAAGTAATTTTTTGGATTAATAATTATAATTTTTCTAAATATTGACATAAACAAACAATTTATAGTAAAAAAATACTTTCATAAATATATTATCAACATGCAGGAAACGCATTTTCAGACGAAAGGAGAAGAATGTGGGTGCTATCGGATTTATTAAAAAATTGGCAATGGTCGTTCTGGTTTGTGTGGCTTTTTCTCAGTGGGCAGTTGCCGAGCCCTCCGGCGATTTGATTGTTTTTCATGCCGGCAGCCTCAGTGTGCCGCTGGAGGAGATCGGCAAGGGCTTTGTCCAGCAATATCCCAAGGTGAATATCCTCAGGGAAGGGGGCGGCAGCACCAAGATGGCCCGAATGATTTCCGAAGTGGGCAAGCCGGCCGATATCATGGCATCCGCCGATTTTGTCGTGATCGACAAGGTGCTGGTGCCGGATCACGCGGACTGGAATGTGCGGTTTGCAACCAATCAGCTGGTGCTTTGTTATACCGACAAAAGCAAGTTTGCCGGTGAGATCAGCGCGGACAACTGGTACGAGATCCTGGCCCGAAAAGAGGTGGTGTGGGGACATTCCGATCCCAACCTGGACCCCTGTGGCTATCGCAGCCTGATGGTGCTGCAGCTGGCCGAAATTTTTTACAACCAGCCGGGCCTGTACGATAAGTTGATCGCCAACCGGCCCCAGGCCAATGTGCGTCCCAAGTCGGTGGAACTGGTGGCCCTGCTGAAAACCGGGAACATGGATTACGCCTGGGAGTACCTGTCCGTGGCGGTGCAGCACGAACTTAAATATGTCAAACTGGACGACCATATCAATCTCGGCAATTATAAGTATGATGACTTTTACAAACGCGCCCAGGTCCAGGTAACCGGCGACAAGCCCGGCACCTTCATGACCCAGACCTGCCAGTCCTGCACTTACGGCATCACCATGATCAAGGATGGGCCCAACCCGGAGGCGGCCCTGGCGTTCCTGGATTACATGCTGGACCCCCAGGGCGGGTTGAAGGTGCTGGCCGATATGGGGCAGCCGCCCTTTATTCCCTGCCGGGTTCCCACTCAGGAGATGTATGAGAAGATTCCCAAGGGCCTGAAGCACCGGGTGGAGGTCAAAAATTAGCACATTCGCGGAAAAAGGCCGACCCGGAAGCGTGCTGGTGTGGGCCTCGCTTTTTTCCTGCCTGCTGGTGTCGGCCTTTATTGTGCTTCCCCTGGTGCAGATGCTGGTGCAGCCGACCTGGGAAAACATGCTGGGGGCCATCGGCGACAGAACCGTGCAACGGGCCATCGGCCTGAGCCTTTACACCGCGGGCTGGGCCGGTGCCCTTTCCTTTCTGTTCGGCACCCCGTTTGCCTATGTGCTGGCCCGGAAAGATTTTCCGGGCAAACGGCTTGTGGAAAGCATCGTGGATCTGCCCATCATGATTCCCCATCCGGTGATCGGCATTGCCTTTCTGGGCATTGTGGGGCGGGAACACTGGCTGGGCCGCCTGCTGATGGAAGCGGGTATCCGGGTGATGGGGTCCACGGTCGGCATTGTGACGGTGCTGACCTTTGTGGGCCTGCCCTTTTATATCAATGCCGTCAAAACGGGGATCGAAGCCATTCCCGTCCGGCTGGAGCATGTTTCCAGGAACCTGGGCGCCTCCATGGGCCAGACCTTTGCCCGGGTGGTCTTTCCCCTGGCATGGCGTTCCATGCTGGTGGGCCTGATTCTCTGCGCGGCCCGTGCCATTTCCGAGTTCGGCGCCATTGTGATTGTGGCCTATCATCCCATGACCGCGCCGGTTTTGATTTACGAACGGTTTACCGCCTATGGCCTGAAATACTCCCAGCCGGTAGCGGTCTGGCTGATCCTGGTCTGCCTGCTGCTGTTCGTGATGCTCCGGCTGCTGTCATGGCGCAGGCCGGATACCGCGGGCATGCGTACCGGGGGCTGGAAGAAGCGATGGAAAAGCGTGACATGAAGGGCCGGGTGGCGGTGTGCGACCTGTCGATCCGATTGCCCGGTTTCCGCCTGGAGCACATCAGTTTCTCCATTGAACCCGGCGAGTTTTTTCTGTTGCTGGGGCCCACCGGCGCCGGCAAGACCCTGACCCTGGAGGCCCTTGCCGGGCTGGTGCCCATTAACACGGGAACCCTTCATGTCAACGGGCAGAATGTCACCCGCCTGCCGCCTGAGGCCCGTTCCGTGGGTATTGTCTACCAGGATTATGCACTTTTCCCCCATCTGTCGGTGATGGAGAACATCTGCTACGGCGTACGGTACCGGAAACCGGAAGTACGAATGCCCCGGAAACAGATTAATGAATTGATGTCCCAGGTGGGTATTGCGCATCTGGCCAATCGTTCCATTGTCACCCTGAGCGGTGGCGAAAAACAGCGGGTTGCCCTTTTGCGTGCCCTGGCCGTCAACCCTTCGGTGCTCCTGCTTGACGAACCCCTGTCGGCACTGGATCCGGGATTCAGGGAGGATCTTCAGCAGCTTTTAAAGGCGCTTTGCCGCGCCACCGGCACCACGTTTCTGATGGTGACCCATGATGTGGATGAGGCCCGGTTTCTGGGCGAACGTGCGGCTGTTCTGCACGATGGCCGTATTGAGCAGACCGGCCCGGTGGCCTGGCTTTTTCAAAAACCGTCCACAGTGTTTGTCGCCCGGTTTACCGGTGTGCGGAACATATTTCCCGCCGTCTTTGACGGTGACCGGGCGATACTGGGCGGCTGCGAGCTGATGATGGAGGCCCCGGCTCCGGCCAGTGCCGCTCACGTGGCCGTGCGCAGTGAAAATGTGCGACTGACAAACGGCACAACCGGTTCCGGTGGTGTGAATCAAATGACAGGCCGGGTGACGGGCCTCACCCACATGGGACCCTATGTGGAGGCCATGATTCAGGCAGGCGGCCTGCCGTGGCGGTCGGCCGTGTCGCTTGAAGCTTTTGCCCGCATCAATCCGGCGCCGGGCCGGACGGTTGGCATGGAAATATTGCCTGAAGCGGTGGTCCCGATATCATCGGGCACCTGATTGCATGAACCGTATTAACAAAGGAGAAGAAAGATGAAAAAGTTATTGGCGTTGTTGACGGTTTTGTTTATCTGCGGTATGGCGGCAGTGCTGCCCTGCAGCGCGGAAGAGGCCAAGGCGCCCCTGATGATGGCCACCACCACCAGCACGGATAACACCGGCCTGCTGGATTACCTGGCGCCCCTGTTTCAAAAGGACACCGGTATCGAGCTGAAGTGGACGGCAGTGGGTACGGGCAAGGCCCTGCAGATGGGGCAGAACTGCGATGTGGATGTATTGCTGGTGCATGCGCCGGCCGCGGAAAAATCCTTTATCGAGGCCGGTCACGGCGTCAGCCGGACCGAGGTGATGTTTAACGATTTTGTGATTATCGGTCCTGAGGCGGACCCGGCGGGGATCAAGGGAAAGAGCGTGACCGATGCCCTGGCCGCCATTACCGCCAAACAGGCGGTTTTCGCCAGCCGTGGTGATGACTCGGGCACCCATAAGAAGGAGCTCTCCCTGTGGAGCGATGCCGGCCTGACGGTTCCCGACGGCGCTCCCTGGTACATGCAGGTGGGCCAGGGTATGCTGACCACCATCAACGTGGCCGCCGAGCGGAGCGGTTATACCATGACCGACCGGGGCACCTACATCAAGTACAGTGCCGACTACCAGGACAATCCACCGCTGGTTATTCTGGTGGAGGGTGATCCCGGCCTGAAAAATCAGTACAGCGTTGTGCTGCTGAACCCGGAAAGGTGCCCGAAGATCAACCGCGACGGTGCCGAGGCGTTCGCCAAATGGCTGGCGGACAAACCGGCCCAGGCGTATGTTCAGGATTTTAAAATGATGGGAAAGCAGCTCTTTTTCCCGAACGCCAAATAGTTTCCATCCATAAATGGCCTTTTTCCGCAATCTCTGTGTCAAACTGCGGGCTTCCTTGTGCGGCGTACAACAGTACGCCTCCGCGTCAGCCCTTGTTTTCCTTGACCTTGCGAAAAAATTCTCATTTCTGAATTGGAAACATTTTTCGTGCCCCCATAACAGTATGGATGGATGCGAAAAGCATCCTTAACCGTCGGCGGCAGGCGCCTGCCGCCGACGGTTTTTTCGGATTGATATATCATGGACTTTCTTTTCTCGGGATTGATAAAAGCCCTGGTGCTGCTGGCCACTGGTGACGCGCAGACCTATTCAGCGGTTTTTGTCACGCTGCGGGTCACCACGGCCTCCATGGCGGTCAGCCTGGTTGTGGGCATCCCCCTGGGTTTTCTGCTGGGGTACCATGAATTTCCCGGCAAGAACCAGGTCCGTATCGTGGTGGATACCCTGCTCTCCCTGCCCACGGTTTTTGTGGGCCTGCTGGTCTATGCACTGATCTCTTCCCGGGGGCCGCTGGGCGGCCTGGGCCTGCTGTTTACCCTGCCGGGCATCGCCATCGGCCAGGCCATTCTGGCCCTTCCCATCGTGATTTCCCTGGTGGCCACGGCCACCCAGGCCACTGACAAGAACCTTCGTGTCACCCTGGTTTCCCTGGGGGCCGGTCCAAAGAACCTGTTGTTGACCAGCCTGTGGGAGACCCGCCACGGCATCGTTTCCGCCGGGCTGGTGGCATACGGCCGGGTCATGACCGAGGTGGGCATTTCCCTGATGGTGGGCGGCAACATCAAGTGGTATACCCGAACCATCACCACGGCCATTGCCCTTGAAACCAACAAGGGGCAGTTTGCCATGGGCATCGCCCTGGGGCTGGTACTCCTGTTGATCGCTTTTTTTGTGACCCTGGGGGTCACGCTGCTGCGACGGCGGTCATGAGCGGCGGTAACCGTTTGATTTCAAGTATTATGGAGACATGCCGATGTCGTCGGTAATCTACCGGGTATCCGATTTGGTGTATGCCTATGACAGCGGGCCCCGCGTGCTGGAGGTCCCGGAACTGGAGATTACCCGGGGAACAGTCACCGGCCTGGTCGGCCCCAACGGCAGCGGGAAAACCACCCTGTTGAAGCTGCTGGCGTTTGTGCAGAAACCCGTGGCCGGCGAGATACGCTTCAAGGGCCGCCCGGCCTCGACCTTTTCAGAGCATGTACGGTTTGCCGTTACGTTTCTTCCCCAGACCCCCTATCTGCTGAAGCGGAGCGTGTACGGGAACATCGCCTATGGGTTAAGGCTGCGGGGGGTGACGACGGAAGATATGGATCGACGGATCGAAAGGGCCCTGGCCCTGGTGGGTCTACCCTTCGATGTCTGCCGCCGCCGTCCTGATTCGCTTTCCGGTGGCCAGGCCCAGCGGGTGGCCCTGGCGGCCCGGCTGGCCCTGGAGCCGGAAGTGCTTCTTCTTGATGAACCCACCGCCAGCGTGGATGTGGAAAGTGCCCGTCTTATCCAGGAGGCCGTGCTGGCGGCCCGGCAGGTGCATGGCACCACCGTGGTGGTGGCCAGCCACGACCTGCAGTGGATGCACGCGGTTTCCGACCGGATGCTGCAGATGTATAACGGCAGGGTCTGGGAGGCGGGCAGCAAAAACGTGGTGCCCGGGCCGTGGCATTCAGCAGGTGAGGGGCGATGGGAAAAGCATCTGCCCGGCGGCCAGCGGATTCATGTGCCGGCACCGCCGGTCGCCGATGCATCGGCGCTCATCGAGTTCGGCCTGGCCAAAACGCCAACAGCCGGTGCCGGCCTTCCCACCCTTTCCGGCAAGGTGACTCACCTTGTGCTGGAACCCAAGCGCCAGACCGTGGCAGTGACCGTGACAGTGGATCGCCTGACCCTTACCGTGCGGGTCGCAGACCATGAAGTGGAGCAACACGGCCTTCTGCCCGGCAAACGGATTCCCCTTTTTTACAACCCCGGCACAATCGTTTTTCTGTAAAACTTTTTTCCGTTATTGTCCCGATTGCGGATTTCTGCCGGTTCATTCTGAAAATCTCAGGCCGGTTATCCAAAGTTTTTGTTGACGATACACGCAAAAAGAGGTTTCTTGTTTTCGATACACCCTGAAAAAAAGGCCTGAAGGATAATACCCGGCGGCAGACGAGAACCGCCATCCGGTTTTACGCCGGAGAAGATGGAGAAAGTGTGAACCGGTCCCGGACAGACGCACTGCTGATCTCGCTCCAGGTCGATCTGGACACCATCGGCCTGAAGCAGATTCATGCCGTTTTGCAGGATCGGGGCTTTAGTTCGCTGCTGCTCTATCTTCCCTCTTTTTCCCCTGGCGATAATGTTCTGATGGAACAGGTTGTCCGTTTTGTCGCCGATCGCAATCCCGGGTTTGTGGGCATCAGCCTGATGTCCCATGAATTTTCCGGTGCGGCGGCCCTGACCGGTCGCCTCAAACAGGCCTTCCCCTGCCTGCCGGTCATCTGGGGCGGAATTCATCCTACCATCGCGCCGGAAATGTGTCTGGACCATGCGGATTATGTCTGCGTGGGCGAAGGTGAACACGCGGTGGCGGCGCTTGCCCGTGCCTTTCGGGAAGAAAAAACCGTTGAGCATATTTCCAACATCTGTTATCGCCGGCAAGGAAAGATCGTCCGAAACCCCCTGGAACCGGTCATCCAAAACCTGGATAGCCTGCCCACCTGTGAGCATCTTCCAAGAGGTTCTTATATCGCGCACCGGGGAAGCATTGTTTCCCTGGATCACCATCAGTTAAAGCGCTACGGCCGTTGGCGCGGTACAATATACAGCACCATGAGCAGCCGGGGCTGCCCGTTTGCCTGCGCCTACTGCTGCAACGATTTTTTATCCAGGCTTTATGACACCAGGAAGATACGGCGCCGGAGTGTGGCCAGTCTTATGCCCGAACTGTCCAGGGCCGTTGCCGATCATCCGGAAATTCAATATATCAACTTTCAGGATGACTGTTTTCTGGCCTGTTCCGACGCCTATCTGGAAGCGTTCTGTCATGCTTATCGCCAGAAGATCGGCCGTCCATTTATAGTCCGGTGTATTCCCGCTTTTGTGGATGCCGGCCGGTTGAAAAAGCTCAAGGCGGCCGGCCTTGTCTGGATGTCTCTTGGGTTGCAGTCCGGCAGTGATCGTGTGTTGTCCGATGCCTACAACCGGCATTCCACATCCGAACAGTTTCTGGCAGCGGCCCGGCTGGTGCATGAAGCCGGTATCGCGGCTTACTATGACGTCATTCTGGACAATCCCCTGGAAAACGACGAAGACCGTTACAAAACCATTGAGGTGCTGACAGCTGCGCCCCGACCTTATTTTCTTCAACTGTTTGCCCTGACGCTTTATCCGGGCTCCTCTCTGTATGAAAGGATAACTGCCGATTCCCCTGGATTGGCCGACGCTTATCTGCACAAGAATTTTTATCATTACCGGCATACTTCCATGAACAAATTGATTCGGATTTCAGCTTATTTGCCGGTGTCCGCTGTAAGGAGGCTGATTTCGTATGGCAGAAGCCGGCCGCAAAGCGCCGGATTCCGGCTGACGCTTATCACGGCCGGACTCTTGTCCACCCTGATGTTGGAACCGCTGGCCTATTTCCGGGTGATTCAAGTAAGCCAGCACGGAAGTGTAAAAAGAACACTCAAACAGATTCCGGTCTTTTTTAGAATCGGTTTCAGCCGCTATGTTAAGCAGTTTTCCAGCAGCCTGACAACGATTGCCGAACGATGGGTGAGGGATGATCTGATATCCGGAAACCAATCAAAAAATTTTCGCCGGTGAGGCGACGGGGAAGAGCATTTTGGAACTACAATGGCAAGCCTGCAACCTCTGTGGTGCTGATGCTCCACGGCTTTTGTATACCATTCAGGAAATGAGTATCCGAATGTGCGGAAAGTGCGGACTTGTTTATGTGAATCCCATGCCGGTAGCCGTAAACACGGAAAGCCTTTATGACGCCGCTTATTTTGACTATTATGTGATGACCGCCGCCATCAACCGGCGGACATATGCCGGCCATCTTGCTTTGATAGAAAAGTTTGCGCTCGGCAAGGGGCGGCTTCTGGATGTGGGATGTGCCACCGGTGACTTTCTTGACATTGCCAAATCCAGGGGGTGGGAAGTCAGTGGTGTTGATATCTCACCGGCTTATGCGGATAGAATCGCCAAACGATTAAATGTCCCCATCACGGTGGGGGATTTCAATAAAGTCCATTATCCGCTTGAAAGTTTTGACGTGGTAAGAATGGGGGATTCTATTGAACATATGCTGGATCCCAGGGGTGCGGTAAAAAAGGTTTTTTCTATTCTCAAGCCCGGCGGCATCGGTTATGTTCGAACCCCCGACATCTCACATATCATGCCCCGGCTGGTTGGAAAAAGGTGGATTCAGTTAAAGCCGTTTGAACATTTGTACTACTTCAGCCGTGCCACCATGCGGCGCCTGCTTGAAGAAGAAGGGTTTTATCTGCTGAAAATGGGGAGCGCGGGCATCTGTTGCACCCTGGATATGTTGCGCAATCGTCTTGAACATTATTACAACCCAAGACCGCTGCTGAAGATACTGGATTTTTTCGCAGACACACTGCGCCTGGGGCGGGCGCGGTTTTACCTCGATCCCCTGGAAGAGATGCAGGCGGTTTTTCAGAAACCCCATCACCATGATGGTTTATCCGTGCCGGAACCAATGTCATGCGATTACCGTAAGAAGACCGGATGTTAAACACAACCCGACAACAGTCATCAGCATTGCTGTATACAAGAGTAGCGGTTGCCGCGCTGGTCATATGTCTCTTGAGCGGGGCAATATATTTTCAGTCCATGCACTTCGGTCTTGTTATGGCGGACGATATCGATCTTTTTGAATATATGGCTCATCAGCCGGACAGGTTCTGGCATAACACACGCATGGCATTTACGGAGATGCCGGGTCATGTTCCGTATTGGATTCCGGTGAGCATGGCGTCGTATTTTGCTGACTATGAGCTTTTTCGGATGGATCCCGGAGGATACCATCTTACCAGTGGGGTGTTGCACGGGATTACGGCAACCGTTTTTTTTGTGTTGTTGTTTCAAATGACCGGATGTTTCTGGAAGAGCGTGGCAGCCGCTGCCATCTGGGCCGTTCACCCCCTTCATACCGAGTCTGTGGCATGGATTCCCGGCAGGGCAGGCGTTTTGAGTGTTTTCTGGACGATTCTGGCTGTCATGGCTTATGTAAGTTACACGAAAACGGGACGGTGGTGGAAGTCTCTGCTTGCCTGTCTGTTTTTTATCTTAGGACTTTTGTCCAAGCCCGCTATTATTCTTTTTCCCGTTTTTCTCCTGCTGCTGGATTATTGGCCTTTGCAACGGATTATCCCATTTGATGCGGATCGGCAGATAGAAGAAAAATCGCTGGTTTCCCTGAAGTGGTTAATCATTGAGAAGCTCCCGATCGCGGCCATTGGGGCCGGGGCGGTTCTGTTCGGCCGGTTTTTTTTTCAGGCCACGTCGATGGCTCAGTCCATGCAAGAGGGAAGTTTTCAGCCGGAACTGCTGCTCAACATTCCGGTGGTCTATGTCACCTATTTATGGAAGACCCTGGTGCCGTCCGGGCTTCCCGCTTATGTGCCGCCCATGGCGGGGTATCTTGTACCCCTGTGGCAGATTATGGGAGCGTTTACAATAATCACTGTTGTCACGCTGGCGGTCATTCGTTTTCGTAAAAAAGCGCCTTATCTTCTCGTCGGCTGGGGATGGTTTCTGATCGGGCTGGCGCCTTTTTTGCCGGTCTGCGTGGGACAGCATCGTTTTCTGCTGCAACGCTATGCCTATCTGCCGGTGCTGGGGCTGGTGCTGGGAATTGTGTGGGGCTGTGCCGCCCTGATGCGCCGGCTCGGTTTGAGCAGGTGCATCAGGGCGGTGGCAGCCGTGGCCGTGGTGGCGATGCTGACGGTTATTTCCCATGCCCAGACGCGGCACTGGGCGGATTCGCTTTCATTTTTCAGGCATGCGGTCGAGGTCCGTCCCGCTTGCAGCCAGACCCGGGCCAACTATGGAGAGGTTCTGTTTCTTCACGGCCGAAACGCCGAGGCGATCGGCCAGCTTGAAGCCGCCCTGGCCGTTGACCCAAACAATGCCCTGGCGCACTATCATTTGGGAAGGGCCATGGAGAGCGCCGGAAATTCTGAGGCGGCAATGCGCCATTTTGAAAAAGCCGTGTACTTGCAGCCGGATCATGTGCCGGCCCGCAACAGCCTGGGCAATCTCCTGTGTGACACGGGCCGGATCGACGAAGCCATCGTGCACTACCAGAACGCCCTGGCCGCCGATCCCTCGGCTTTTATGGTTTACAACAACCTGGCAACAGCGTTGACCCTCAAGGGAGATTATGAAGCTGCCGGTGATATGCTGAAAAAGGCCCTGGCCATTCATCCCGGATATGCGACCGCCCGGGAAAATCTGATGCGGATCGAACGGCTCAAGGCCGGCAGGTGATTCTTCATGCCGTTCGACTGAAGGCTTTTTTTCCCGGTCTCAAGTCCGGCTACGCCCCGCGATATCGGTTGACTTGCCTTTAAACTTTTGATAACTGGCAGTAGCCATTAACAATAAACCTGTTGCAAACAAGGAGCCATACATGGAAAGAACACTATCGATTGTCAAGCCCGACGGCGTGGAGCGGGGCCTGATCGGTGAAGTGGTCCGGCGGCTGGAGAAAGAGGGCCTGAAAATCATTGCCATGAAGATGATTCACATGACCAGGGCCCAGGCCGAGGGGTTTTACGCGGTTCACCGGGAGCGGCCCTTTTTTGAAAGCCTGACCACCTTCATGTCCTCGGGTCCGGTTGTGGTGATGGTGCTGGAAGGCGAGGACGCCATTTTGCGCTACCGCACCCTGATGGGCGCCACCAACTACAAGGACGCAGCCGAGGGTACCATTCGCCGGGACTTTGCCACGGAGATCGAGCGTAACGTGGTGCACGGGTCGGACGCGCCTGATACGGCGGCTTTTGAGATCGGCTACTTTTTCAATTCCTTTGAGATCATGGGCAGATGACGGAATCCCTGGGCATCCCGTGTATTTCACGAGTTGATTTGGCCGTCAGATGCAAGGCGCGGCATGCGAAGCTGTAGTTAATCTACTGCGAGTATGCCACAACGCAGCAGATGTGGCCAAGACGGCCCGCCCGAAGGGTGAATTTTTCGACATAAAATTGGCGTATAATACCTCAAGTCGCCTTTCATGGTTTGTATTTTCGAAATACACATGAATTTTATAGTAAGAGTTTATACTTTTTGAAAATGCCTACCCATGTCGGAAAAATTCATGAAATATGCGGGATATGCCGGAATCACCATTATACTGGTGCGGCCCCGCATTCCCGAAAACATCGGTGCCTGCTGCCGGGCCATGAAAAACATGGGGCTTTCCCGGCTGAAGGTGGTGGCCCCGGAAGCATGGGACCCGGTCCGGATCATGAAAACCGCCACCCACGCCTGCCGGGACGTGGTGGAAAAGATCGAGATTGTCGGCGACACGGCCACGGCGGTGTCGCCTTTTTCTTACATTGCCGGCACCACCGCCCGCATGGGCCGGCAGCGGCAGATGGTGCTTTCGCCCGGGGGCTTCGCTGAAAAAGCGGTTACCCTGTGCCGGGAGAACCCGGTGGCTGTGATGTTCGGGCCCGAGGACCGGGGCCTTGAAAACGAAGACCTTCAGTACTGCCACAACCTTGTCCATATTCCCACATCCGAATTTTCCTCCCTCAACCTGGCCCAGGCGGTTTTAGTGATCTGTTACGAGCTGTTCGGCGCGGCCCGGCCGAACCAGGACCATTTTCAGCCCCGGCTTGCCTCAAGCTTTGAGCTGGAGGGCATGTACGACCAGATGAAGGAGGTGCTGCTGGCCATCGATTTTCTGCGGCCGGACAACCCCGATTACTGGATGAACAATTTTCGCCGGTTTGTTTCCCGGGTGGGCCTGACGGCAAAAGAGGTCAAGCTGATCCGGGGGGTGTGCCGCCAGGTGAACTGGTACGGTGAAAAGCGGTATGCTGACGGCCTGGCTGAAAAGAAAAAGAAAGATCCCCGGTAGTTCTCGGTCTGTGGTAATCCCATGGCAGAGGGGGCGCGGGAAAAGATTGCTTCGGCGCTGGCCGGCAATGACGTTTTAAAAAAGGGGGGCGTGGTGACGCATCAGTCGTCACATGCCGCCGGGGGCCGTTTTACGGAAAGCAGCATCAGGGCCGCGATCACGTCAAGCCCCATGAACAGGATATAGGCCGGTGTGTAGGAACCGAATCGGTCAAAGCTGGCGCCCGCGATACCGAAGCCCAGCATCTGAAAGACCAGAAAGCCTCCCATGAACCGAAAGACCGAGGGAAAGGCCTTTCTGCCGAAAAGGTCGGCCACCAGGATGGGGTAGGTGGACATGACCCCGCCCATGGCAAACCCGAACAGGCAGACAAAAAGCCCGATGGCCGCCGGTGAGTGGACAAACAGGGCGGCCAGCAGGCCGATGCCGTTGATGGCCATGATGGTGGATGCCATTTTCGGGGCCGCGATGACATCGCACAGGGCGCCCCACACATATTTGCCCAGGGTGCCGGCAAGGGCCGTGGCCGCCATCAGCAGCATGGCCGTTGTGTCTGAAAACCCCACCTCCACGAATCTCGGTTTCAACTGGGACATGACCCCCACCACGCCGATCATGGCCATGGCATAGGCAGGGCCCACTTTCCAGAAGACCGATGTTCTCACCAGCCGGCCAAGGGTCCACCGGGGGACGTCGTCCAGCACACATGAAGGTTCAAGGGGAATGCCGGGCGTGGTAATACCCATGGCAAGGCCGCCGGACAGTTTCGGTTCGCTCTCGGGCTGGGATTGAATCTCTCCGTCGGGTTGCAGCCCCTTGTCCTCTGGCCAGTTGACGATCACCAGGCGGACCAGGGGGGCCAGCACCAGCACCATGGCGCCGATAAGAATGGCGGTGGTCCCCATTCCCAGCCGGGAGATCAACATCATGGCGGCCAGGGGCAGCACCGCGCCGGAGAGCGACATGCCGGCAGTGGCAATGCCCAGGGCCTTGCCCCGCTTGCGGATAAACCAGTTGCTGACCGCGGAGTTGGCCACGATGCCCCCATAGGCGCCATTGCCCACGTAAAGCAGAATATAAAGTAGATAGAAGAGCCACAGGGAAGACACCTGGAACACCAGCATAAAGGCTATGCCCGATATCAGGGAGCCGGTGATCATGAGCTTTTTTACCCCTATGCGCATCACCAGGGTGCCAAAGAAAAACTGGCCCAGCAGGCCGAAGGGGGTGCCGAGCATCAGGGCCATGTTGACCTGGGTCCGGGTCCAGCCGTGGGCTTCGCACAGGGGCTCGAGAAAGGCGTTGAACGCGTAAAATCCGGTGCCCACGGCCATGAAGTTGGCCAGAAAGGCGATGGCCACAATGTACCATCCGTAAAAGATCGGGCGCGGGGAAGTTTGTGTCATAAGGCGTTCAGCGCAAGTGGTTTGATCGAAATTGGGAAAAGAACGGCTGTCATTTGTTTTGTTCCACTCCGTCGGGCATGGGACTCATCTTTTCACCGCCCGGCACATAACCGCCGTCCAGGCGCAGCACCGCGCCGGTCATGAAGGGCGCATCCCGTATGACAAACAGAACGGCCCGGCTCACATCGTCCAGGGTGCCCATGCGGCCTACAAGGGTGTGATCGACAATGGCCTGTCTCTGTGCGTCGGTCAGCAGGCCCCAGCCCCGGGTATGTGGCCCGTGACGGGTCTCCACAAAGCCCAGCATGATTTCGTTGACGCAGACGGATGGGGCGCCCATGCGGGCCCAGGTTTCGGTCAGCAGGGACACACCGCGGCTGGCCGCCGCGTATCCCTCGTTGAATACCGGAGCGGCCGGGCCGGACCGGCCGACTATGCCGGCAATGGAGGAGAGATTGATCACCACTGCCTCGGGGGATGCCTTGAGGTGGGGCAGGGCCGCTTCAAACACCCACTGCTTGGCCCGCAGGGTGGTGGCCATTTCCAGGTCCCACTGCTTTTGCGTGTAGGGTCCGTGCACAACGGGCCAGCCGCCCCGCTCAATGTTGTTGATCAGGATGTCGATGCCGCCGAACCGGTCAGCCACCGTCTTCACCATGGCCGCAGCAGCATCCCTGTCGGTCAGATCCACCCGGCATATAAGGTGGTCGGCCCCGGACCGGGCAAAGGCGGTTCGCATTTCAGGCAGGCTCTCTTCCCAGTCATGGTGGGTGAGCCCCAGTTTTGCCTCCTGGCCGGCCAGGGCAAGGCCGATGTGACGGCCGATGCCCTTGATTGCACCCAGCACCAGGGCCACTTTTCCTTTTATTTCCATGCGTGTTCCTTATGGGCCGGGGCGGTGGTCACGATGAAAACAGCATTTTTTTAACCCAGGCAAGAGAGACGGCCAGCAGGGCCGTGTCATCCGACGCAGCCGCGGCCAGAGTGGCGTCGTCCAAATTCAGACCCTCCAGGTCCCCTTTTTCAAATATCTCCTGCCTGAACCGGTCCAGGTCATAACAGCCGGTATAAAATATTTTTTTAGATACCATGTCCAGAGACCGGCCCGGGGACGTCCTGTTTTTCGCGCTGATGATCTCCATGAGCCGATCGTTGGCCTCATTATAAGGGGCTAGGCCCTGGTCTTCTATCCACTGGGAAACCGTGCGGGGCACGCCCCGGTCAAACCCTCTGCAGTGGGGCTCTTTCATCAGCATGTAACGCTCTGTGACGCGGCCGGTCTCCCGGCACCGGGAGGCGACCCGGGCCAGGGGATAGACGCGGCAGGAGGAGGGCCGATCCGGGTAAACGCCGCATCCCTGTTCGTTGGCAAAAGGGCACTGGCGCTGCCGGTCCGCTGCCGACCGTTTCAGTGTCACCACCTCAAGGCCGGAGCCCTGTCCCGTGTAGTGGGTGGTGTAACGCTCCAGAAATTCGGTGGAGGAGAGTCCCAGGCTGTTCTTGAGGCGCAGAATATCATAGGGGGTAAGGTACTGGACCACATCGCAGCCGCAGGCATTAAAGCAGGGTACGTTCGGATCGCAGGCAAAACAGAAGGTGTCCTGGAGTCCAAGTTCTATGACGCTGTAGTCTTCCATAATTATAAAATATCCATTTCAGTTTTTGACTTTTTCATCACCCAACAGGTTTCTTCAGGTCCTTGCTGTAAGGCAGATAAGGGGTCAAGGGTTCGAGGGTTTACTTTAGAATTCAATATTGGGCCGGATGAACAGCTGAAAGTCACTGGATTTGTTTCGCGACAGGGAGCCGGTGTATTTCCGGCTGGTTTCCCACACACCGCCCACGGCCATTGAAAAAGCAAATTTTCTGTTTTTCAGGGGCCACTTTTTTTCCAGGGAAAGGTAGTGGCTGATCGGCTGAAACCGGTCCGCGGTGACATGAAAGGTGTATTCAAAACCGCTGTTTTTCAGTATGGAGCTGGCCGGGGCGTCATAGTCCAGCCGACTTCTTCGCAACGAGACATAGATCGCGTCGGAGATGTCGGCATGTTCGTGCACTTTACCACCCAGTCGAAAACTCCAGGTGAGCTTCTGGTCGGAAAATATCCGGTCCCCTTTCAGTTTCCATTCGATCTCGTACCACTGGTCATGGATAAAGTCATTGTCCTTGATGTGGTAGTCGCCCACGCTGAACAGAAACCCCATGTACCCGTTGTTGCCCGCCTTACCGGGCTCGCCTTTTTTTTCAAACTGCACCACGTTGCCGGCAAAAACCGAAAAGGCGTAGGGTTCGTCAAAACCGGCGGTGACGGCGTTGACAAGGTTTAAGCCATCAATGACTTCCGAGTCGTCGTAAAACTCCCTGGCATGTTTTTTAATCAACCCGCCCAGGCACGGCATGGGGTTGACGCTGGCCTCCAGCAGCAGGAACCGGGGTACCAGGGAGCTTTTGAGCAGATCCCGGTAGACCTCGTATTCACTTTTTTCTCCCACCCTGGGAATGGGGGCATCGGTGAGGCTCAGGATCAGGTCGGCCGATGTGTAGTAGGCGTCCCACGTGACTTCAAAGGCGATTCTGTCCGGGGCCTCCGCGACCGGTGCGGCATTTGCCGCCGGCGTGGCTGTGGCTGTTTCGCTTCCCGCTGCCGGGGTAAAAGCCGCCCCTGCCAGCATCAAGGCGTAAAAAACAGCCCGAAAAAGCCCCCGAACGCTTGTTTTCACCTACTCACCTTCAAATTCCATCAATGCAAACATTTTGTAATCACGAATTTTTTCCCGGCCTTTCAGGTCGGGCAGGTCAATGACAAAGGCGCACTCCACCACCTCGCCCCCCAACTTTTCCACCAGGTCGATGGTGGCTTTCACTGTACCGCCGGTAGCGATCAGGTCGTCAACAACAACGACCCTTTCCCCTTTTAGAATGGCGTCTTCATGAATTTCCACCATGCTCTCCCCGTACTCCAGGGAGTAGGCCGCGCCGATGGTGCGAAAGGGGATTTTCCCCTTTTTTCGAACCGGAACAAACCCCACCTCCAGCTTGTAGGCCAGGGGCGCGCCGAAGATCAGGCCCCGGGCGTCGATGCCCACGATTTTATCGATCTTCATTGTCCGGTATCGGTCGTAAAAACGGTTGATGGCCTCCTTGAAGGCGGCCGGGTCCTGAAGCAGGGTGGTGATGTCCCGGAACATTACCCCTTCGATGGGCCAGTTGGGCAGGGTGCGTATGGTTGCTTTCAGATCCATGGTGGTTTTCTCCTGTTTAAGGGATGGGTCCCGGCCGCCGGCCGGTCTATATTTTTGAAACCGCGGTGATCAGCAGCTGTTTCACATGTTCGGCGTTGCTGTGAAACACCTCCATAATGGCTTCCCACGATACGGTCTCTTCCTCGTCTCTCCAGCAGTCGTAGTCCGTGGACATGGCCACCGCCGCGTAGGGAACCTGGGCTTCATTGGCCAGGGCCGCCTCCGTGGCCACGGACATGTTGATCACGTCCGCGCCCCAGGCCTGGAACATTCTGGATTCGGCCCGGGTGGAAAAGCGGGGACCTTCGATGGTGACAACGGTACCGGTTTCATGAATGGGCAGGCCCAGTTCCCTGCCGCTTTGAATCAGCAGGTCGCGCAGATGTTTATCAAAGGGGTCGGCCATGGGGGAGTGGGCGCTCAAGTCCAGGTGTTCAAAAGAGTCAAAAAAGGTGTTTTTCCGCATTTTGGCAAAATCGATGAACTGGTCCAGAATCACAAAATCGCCCGGATGAATTTTTTCTTTTAAGCTGCCGCAGGCCGTGGTGGCCAGAATATGGGTGGCGCCCTGGTCTTTTAAGGCATGAATGTTGGCCCGGTAGTTGACCTCGGAGGGGGAGAACTGGTGGCGCCGGCCGTGGCGGGAGATCAGCATCACCTCCACGCCGTCAATGGCGCCGCACACCAGCGGAGAGGTGGGCTCGCCGTAAGGGGTGATCACCTCAAGGTCTTTTGCGTTCTGCAGAATATCCGGGTCTTCCAGCCCTGAACCACCGATAATGCCGATTTTTTTCATGTTCTCTCCCGGTGTGGTGTTACAGCCCACTGCTGTCTGGTCATGAAAAAGGGCAAGCCCCTGAAAATCGCCTTAAGGCGGTGCGCAGGGTTGCCCGTCCACATTTGCCTGCCTTTTCTTAATAGACCGGAAATACTACATGGATGAATGATTGTCAAGCATGGCCGGGCCTTATTGATGTCGCCGAAGCGGGCAAAAACAGGTTCCGGCTATTTTAAACTTGACATTATTGCGCTCAACTGGTATGACCTCTTACCAGACTGGAGGCAGCATGAATTTTTCACAAACACCCCTGATTAAACCGGCGCAGCACGCCGAACACCATATTGTCGCATCCATCCTGGACGGGACCTGGCCGCCGGGGACCTTGCTTCCCGCCGAACGGGACCTGGCCGCCCGGCTGGGCATCACCCGCCAGACCCTTCGGGAAACCCTGCAACGCCTGGCCCGGGACCGCTGGATCACCATCAGCCACGGCAAACCCACGGTGGTCAATGACTACTGGCAGGCCGGGGGCATGGCCATGCTCAAAACCATGGCGGACTTTCCCGAATTTCTGCCGCCCGAGTGCGTCGTCCATCTGCTGGAGGCCCGGGCCGTCTTTCTGCCGGCCTGCGCGGAAAAGGCCGTGCCCGCTCATCCGGAGCTCTTTTTGTCCCTGCTCGAAACCGCCGACACCCTGAACGAAGATCCCGCCGCCTTTGCTGAATATGACTGGGACCTTCAGATGCGAATGGCCCGTGCCAGCCACAATCTGATCTATCCGCTGTTTTTAAATGATTTTGAGCCGGTGTTTGCCGCGCTGGGCGGCCATTACTTTACCGAGAAAAAGGGCCGGGACGCTTCCCGGCGGTATTATAAAAGTCTGTCAAACGCCATTGGTCGCAAAAAAAAGGTGGCGCCCGTTGTCCGGCAGGCCATGGAGGAGAGCATCGAGATATGGAAAGCATGTCAACACACGTAATGTCGAATACCCCGGCCACGGTGGATAGCGTGGCCCGTTCCTGGGACCTGGTCGTTATCGGCGGGGGCATCACCGGCGCCGCCGTGTTCCGGGAGGCGGTGCGCATGGGCCTGCGAACCCTGCTGCTGGAGCAGAACGATTTTGCCTGGGGTACCTCCAGCCGATCCTCCAAGATGGTCCATGGCGGCCTGCGCTATTTGAAGGAAGGCAAGGTGCTGCTGACCCGGGCGTCGGTAAAGGAGCGCCAGCGGCTGCTGGCCGAGGTGCCGGGCCTGGTGGATCCCCTGGGTTTCATGATGCCGGTCTATTCAGACGGCGGGCCGTCCCGGCTTGTCATGGGCCTGGGACTTTCCGTCTACAGCCTCATGGCCCTTGAAAAACAGTATATCAGTTACAGTGCCGGACAGATGGCGGACCTGGTGCCGGGGCTGCGGACCCAAAACCTTACCGGCGGCTTTTATTTCAAGGACGCACAGGTGGACGACGCCCGGCTGGTGCTGCGCCTGATCCAGGAAGGCGTTGCCAACGGCGGCACGGCGTTAAACTATACGAAAGTTCAGGCCGTGGGACGGGACAGCCGTGGCAGGGTCGCCGCGATCACGGCCCAAGACACGGAAACCGGGGCCACGGCCGGGTTTGACACAAAGGTGGTGATCAACGCCACCGGGGCCTGGGCCGAGAAGCTGGGCCGGGTGCCCGAGTCCGGTGTTCATATTCGGCCGTTGCGCGGCAGCCACCTGATTTTTCCGGCGTCTGTGTTTCCGCTGGACCGGGTGGTGAGCTTCATGCACCCGGCTGATAAAAGGCCGGTGTTTATCTTTCCCTGGGAAGGCACCGCTTTTCTGGGCACCACGGACGTGGACCACGACCATGACCTGAACACCGAGCCGGTACTCACAAAGGCCGAGGCCGACTACCTGATGGAGGGGCTGGATTTTATTCTGCCGGGGTTGAAGATCTCCGTGTCCTCGTGCATTGCCTCCATGGCCGGGGTGCGGCCGGTACTCAGCCACGGCAGGGCCGCCGCTTCCGCCGAATCCCGGGAACACGCGGTGTGGGACGAAAAGGGACTGGTCACCGTTACCGGTGGAAAGCTGACCACCTTCCGGCTGCTGGCAAACGACGCGCTCAAGGCGGCCCGCGACTACCTGCCGGCCAAAAACCTGCCGTCCAAAAGCGAACCGGTCTTTGACGCGCCGAAAAACCGGTCCTCAAAGATGGCGCCTCTGAACAAAACGGTGCAGACGCGGCTTTATGGCCGGTACGGAAACCAGGCCAACACCCTGGTGGAGACGTGCGGGCCGGACCTTCTGGCGCCGGTATTTTCCACGGAAACCCTGTGGGCTGAAATCGATTTTGCGGCCCGCCACGGACAGGTGCGCCATCTTTCCGACCTGCTGCTGCGCAGGGTGCGCGTTGGCATTCTGCTGGCCGACGGCGGGGCCGCCTGTTTTGAGCGGCTGGAACCTATCTGTAAATCGGCCCTGGGCTGGAACCAGGAGCAGTGGGAATCGGAAAAGGCGGCCTACGTAAAGCTGTGGCGGGAAGCCTATGCCCCGCCGTCTGTGCTGTTTGCAAAATAATACCGTATGGCTCTCAATTCTTTTATGACGTTCAGGCACTTCGGGCCGGTGTCCAGAATGGTGGGTTGGCCATAAACGATTCGCCTCGCCCGTTGCAGCGCAGCCGAGCGCGAATGCTTTTTTCGGAAAAAGCGGGCAGGCTGTTTGAATCCCGCGAAGCGGGATGAGTTCCTGCCCGTGCCGAAAAAAGCGTTTGTGCGAGGGCAGCCAAAGGCCAAGCTGCAGGGCATGTTTCTTTTGGTACTTTTCTTTGCGCCAAAGAAAAGTACACGGGTAGTGTTTGAAGAACAATATAAATTAAGGGCATGCAAAAATAAAAGGAGAAGCCATGACGCCATCCAAAGACACCGCCGTTCTGCTGGCCGTGGACTGCGGCACACAGAGCCTTCGCACGCTTCTTTTTTCCGACACCGGAAACCTGCTGGCCAGGGTTCAGGTGGAGTATGCGCCTTATGTAAGCCCGGCGCCGGGCTGGGCCGAGCAGGATCCGGAAATCTACTGGAACAGCCTGTGCGAGGCCTGTAACCGGCTGAAGGCGGAACATCCGGACCACATGAAAAACGTCTCCGGTGTCGGCGTGACCTCCCAGCGCGCCAGCATGATCAACGTGGATGCGGCGGGCAAACCCCTGCGGCCCGCCATCATCTGGCTGGACCAGCGAAAGGCCCAGCCGCCCTTTGTTCCCCGGCATGTGATTAAACTGGCGCTCAAGCTGGCCGGCATGTACCATAACGTGCTGGACATTCAGGCCGAGGGAAAGTGCAACTGGATTCGGCAGAACCAGCCCGATATCTGGGCTGCCACGGCCAAATACCTTCAGGTGTCGGGGTTTTTAAATTTTCGCCTCACCGGCCGGTTCGCCGATTCGGTGGCCTCCCAGATCGGCCACCTTCCTTTCAATTATAAGAAGATGCGGTGGACGAAAAAACCGGATCTGCCGGCCCTGTTTTTTCCGGTGGAACCCGACAAGCTGGCCGAGCTGGTGCCCCCGGGCCAGGCGCTGGGCCGCATTACCAGAGCGGCGTCTCAGCAGACCGGCATTCCCGAAAACGTGCCGGTGATTGCCTGCGGGTCGGACAAGGGGTGCGAAACCATCGGTGCCGGCGTGGTGGACACCTCCATGGTGAGCCTGAGCTTCGGCACCACGGCCACGGTGCAGACCACGTCCGGCAGGTATTTTGAACCCATTCGGTTTATGCCGCCCTATCCGGCACCCATTCCTGGCCATTACAACCCGGAAGTGGAAATTTTCCGGGGATTCTGGATGATCACCTGGTTTAAAAACGAGTTTGCCTTTCAGGAGGTGATGGAGGCAAAGGAGAAGGGCATTGCCGCTGAAGTGGTGTTGAATCGCCACCTGGAAAAGACCGCGCCCGGCTCCATGGGCCTGGTGGTGCAGCCCTACTGGAGTCCCGGCCTGCAGAAACCGTCGGCCAAGGGTGCCATGATCGGTTTTGGTGATGTTCACACCAAGGCCCACATCTACCGGTCGGTGATCGAGGGGCTGGGGTTCGGTCTGATGGAAGGGCTTGAGCAGATGGAAAAGGCCGGAAAGTTTTTTGCCGAAAAAGCCGCGGTTTCAGGCGGGGCATCCCAGAGCGACGAAATCTGCAGGATCACGGCGGACATATTCAACCGGCCCATGGTCAAGGTGCAGACCCACGAGACATCGGGCCTGGGCGCCGCCATTGTCACGGCCGCGGGCCTGGGTGTGTATTCGTCGGTTCAGGCGGCGGCTGCGGCCATGATCAAGCCCCAGGTCGTGTTCGAGCCCGACCCCGACCACGTGGATATCTATCGCAACCTGTACGACCGGGTTTATAAAAAAATGTTTGCGGCCTTAAACCCGCTCTACGAGGAGATTCGTGACATTACGGGATACCCGGCGTAACCCCTCAGCCTGATCGAAATCAGGATCGCTATCGCTATCGGGATCGGAATCGAGACAGGCGGGAGATCACGAGCACGGGCACGGGCACGGGAAAGATTAAAGGTGAAACGAAATATTTGGAATGGAGGGATTATGAGCAAGCAGGCGGAAAAAACTCCGGAGTGGATCAGCACCCCGCCCAAACCCGGCACCTATCGGTCGATTTTAAAGTGGGGCGCGCCGGACGGGTTCAAACATCCCAGCGCCGGGTTTTTGAAGGTGATTCAGCAGACATTGGGGCTGTCGGACGCCGACCTGAAGCGCGGGCCCGACACCGGGGACCAGCCGGTGAAACACGACATTCCCTGCCGTCTCTCTTCCGATGACATGGCCGCCCTGGCCGCCATCGTGGGAGAGCAGAACATCGCCACGGACGACTACAGCCGGGTGCTGCATTCGTCCGGCAAGGCCATGGAAGACCTGATTCAGCTCCGGACCGGCAGGGCCGAACACGTGGCCGACTGCGTGGTGCATCCCAGGGATAAAAAGGATGTGGCCGCCATTGTGGCCTACTGCCATCAAAAAAAGGTTCCGGCGCGTGTTTACGGCGGCGGCAGTTCGGTCACGCTGGGCCTGGACGGCGTGGGCGGCGGCGTGACCCTGGTCATGGGCACCCACATGAACCGGGTGATCGAATTTAATGAAGCCAACCAGACCATCACCGTGGAGGCGGGCATCATGGGGCCTGCCTACGAGGAGCTGCTGAACAACGCGCCTGATCGGTTCGGCGCCAGCCACCGTTACACCGGGGGCCACTTTCCCCAGTCTTTTGAATACTCCTCCGTGGGCGGCTGGGTGGTTACCCTTGGGTCGGGCCAGCTCTCCTCCTATTACGGTGATGCATACGACCTGGTGGTCAGCCAGGAGTATGTGACACCTGTCGGGTCGTTTAAGACGCTGGATTATCCGGGCACGGCCACAGGCCCCAAGGTCAATGACATCATGAAGGGCAGCGAAGGATGTTTCGGCGTGCTGGTGGGCCTGACCATGAAGGTGTTCCGGTATATGCCGGAAAACACCCGGCGGTTTTCCTACATGTTTCCGGACTGGGAATCGGCGGTGAAAGCGGCCCGGAACATCAGCCAGGGGGAGTTCGGCATGCCCTCGGTGCTGCGCATCTCCGACGTTGAGGAGACCGACGTGGCCATGAACATGTACGGCATTGCCGGAACCCCGGCCGACACCTTTCTGCGCCTTCGCGGCATGAAACCCGGCCGGCGCTGCCTGATGCTGGGCCAGGCCGACGGTGAAAAGGGGTTTGCCGCCAACGTGAAGAAAAAGGTCGGCCGTGTGTGCAGGGCCTGCGGCGGCATCTACCTGACCACCTACCCGGCGAGCAAGTGGTTTGCCTCCCGCTTCAAAGACCCCTACATGCGCGAAGACCTGAACGATATCGGCATTCTTATCGACACACTGGAGACGTCGGTCACATGGGACAACCTGCACCATGTCCACCAGGGTGTGCGCAAATACATAAAAGACCGGGTCAGGGCCGTCTGCATGACCCATTCTTCCCATTTTTACGCCCAGGGCACCAATCTTTATTTTATCTTTATCATGCCCATGGCCGGGGCTGAAGAGTTCCGGACGTTTCAGCGCGGCATCATCGACGCCATCGTGGAACACGGCGGCTCCTTGAGCCATCATCACGGCGTGGGCCGCATGATGGGCCCGAAAATGGAACGCCACCTGGGCGCGGAGCAGATGGAAGTGCTGCGGGCCCTCAAGCGTCACTTTGACCCGCACAACATCATGAATCCCGGCGGCACCCTGGGGCTGGATGGATAGTGCGGGAGACATTACTATGAGGCCATTGCGAGCGTAGCGAAGCAATCCTGATCAGACAGGCGTCATTGCGCAGCGAAGCAATCTTGAACATATGCGCAGGAGATTGCCACGTCGCTTCGCTCCTTGCAATGACGAAAAAGGCCGTGGTTACGCCGCTGGCAAAGCAGTCTTCTGCTACCAGTTTTCGCCCAGCAGCTCGAAATAGCCCTGGGGCATGACGCAGGCCGGGCATTTTGCCGGGGCTTCGGTGCCGGTGTGCAGGTAGCCGCAGTTCCGGCAGCGCCACACGGCCGGTTTTTCCCGTGAGAACACGCGGTCAGCCAAAATGTTGGCGGCCAGGTCCCGGTAGCGTTTCTCGTGCTGCCGCTCAGACACGCTGATGGCGTCCCATGTGTCAGCGGCCCGCTCAAACCCTTCTTCCCGGGCGATCCGGGCAAAGCCGGGATACAGCTCACTGTGTTCAAACCGTTCGCCGTCCGCCGCGGCCACCAGGTTGTCATGGGTATCCTGAATCACGCCGGCGGGAAAGCTGCCGGTAATTTCCATCTCTCCGCCGTTGAAAAACTTGAAAAACCGCAGGGCGTGCTCGCACTCCTGGTCCGCGGTCTCTTCAAAGATCTCGGCAATCTGAACAAACCCCTCTTCAAAGGCCTGGCGCGCGAAATAGGTGTACCGGTTTCTGGCCTGGGACTCGCCGGCAAAGGAAAGCATCAGGTTGCGGGCGGTCTGGCTGTCACGAAATTTTCCCATGGGGATCTCCTTTGTTGAAATGAATCAGGCCGGATGCTTTAAAAAAACATCCGGCCTGGAAGGTTCACGCAGTGGCGGTGATGCTACTCTTCGAGTTCAATGGCCTCGGCGCCGCACTCTTCAGCGGCCTGGCGCACCAGGGCCTCGTATTTTTCAGGGATTACGTCAAACTGGACCACGGACAGCAGCTGGTCTTCATCATACTTGAACACCTCGGGGCAGAGCTTGTTGCAGTTCCGGTCCCCCATGCACTGGCTGGTAACGCGTGCTTTCATCAATTCCTCCTTTTAATGTCTTATTGATCAGTAACAAGGCGCTCATACAGCCTGGAAAAGGCGGAATGTATGAACGGAAAATGACAGCCGGATTTGACATCAAGTAGATATCACCCGGCCTTTTTTGTCAAGCCGGAAAACGGGCTACCGGATCGTCACGGCATCCAGGCCCGGGTTTTCCACAAGCCGTTCCCACTGGTCGCCCGCAATCCGGCCGATGTGCTCCACCGGCCAGGCCGGGGTCTGGCCGAAAAAGATGCACACGTAGTTGCCGCGCCTGCTGTAGGCGATGCCGCCTGCCGGAATATCGGGCACCGGGTTTTCTTCGCCAAGGTCGATGCCGACAGATCCGTACAGCTCCTCACCCCATTGCGTCAGGCTGACCGTATAAGGCAGATGCGCCTCGAATCTTTTTGCAATGGCGGTGTCAAACAGTTCCGCCTCAAGTACAAGGCCGCCGAAATCAAGCATTATCTGTTTTTTGGTCATTTATTCTCTCCAAGCCGGCTAAGTGTCTCATTCTGGATAGTGAACCAATCTGGTTGTCAGTCGTTGACATGCGTATCCCGTCATGCCGGGTCGCTGCCCCCGCCTTTTTTGTTAACGGGTCTTGTTCCCCCGTCCGGCAGTACCTCATAGATCAGTCCGTTTAATGTGTTTGATACAAATACGATGTCCCTGGAGTCAATGGCTATATTATCTATGCCGATACAGCCGACATCCGCCACCAGCTCTCTGGCCCCGGTAGCAGGCTCTATTTTCCAGATATTGCCCAGAAATGTGGAGGCATACAATTCCCCTTTGGCATTGAATTTAACGCCAGCCACCGTCGGTAACCCTGTGGCCACCGTTTGAATATCAGTTTCAAGTTCGGTTGTGACCGGATTGTCGGCATCCACATTGGTGGAAACAATCTTTCCCGCAAGGTTCAAGGCGGTATATAAACGGCCGTCCGGCCCGAAATCCGATCCATTGAATTGCCCCCGGGCGCCGGAAACAAGGCGGGGCGGCTTTTTCAAATCAGGATCAACTTCATATAAAGCATCGCCTAAAATTGCCAGCCCGACAAAAACCCTGCCCTCTTTTGATATCGCAATTGAGTTTACCCCGGTGGCGATATGCTGTTTTGTAACATCACCATCGGCAGCACGTCGGCAAATGTTCCCCTGCAAAATGTCTGTATAATATATGTCGCCACCGGGTGTAACCTCCACGTCATCCGGCCCGTCCACACTTTCTTCTTTGCTCAGGGTTTCCAGGATCTCTCCGGTTCCGGTGTCCATAACATGAACAGCGCCGCCCAGAACAGAGGCAATGTAAAGACGGTCATTCTTGTCAAAAAAGATGCCGTTTGCACCGCCGCTTATTCCTTTTGTCAGATACAGGGTATTTACAACCCCTGCTGCCACCAGGAGAACTACAAGCCCGACCAGGACCAGAAAAGAGATGGCGGCTATTTTTATTGATTTTTTTAGCATAAAAGCGGCTTTACCTGTTTCGAATCCGGGCAAAACAGCAGCACTGCCCGGTCAGTTGGTGCCCATCCCTTCCGCCCTGAGCTTGAGGGCCCTGTTCAGGTCGTTGAAAGGGCCCCGTATCGTTTTATCAATGAGATTTTTCACCGGGGGGATCAGCAGCCCCCAAAATACCATATCGTGATCGAGATGAGTTTTTCCGCCGGTCGTCTCTTTCAGCAGATAGATATGCTCACTTTCAAGCAGAAAGCGGATACCGGGCTGACCTTGCCATCTCAGCTCCCTGCCGGGAAGGACGACCAGCAGCAACGGTTTGAATATGCGGCTTTTCTGCCCTTCCGGGTGATAACGCAAGCAAAGCCGCTGCCCGGCCTGAACCGCGCCGCCGGCTTCTTTAACCATGGGGTTCCATTCCGGATAGGCGGCAAGGTCCACAAGCACGTTCCAGACGACATCCGGTTTTGCGTCAATATCAATTTCGGTATGGATTTCTTTTTTAAACATGCTGTGTCTTCTTGTGTCTAAGAAAGATTTTAGGGTCAAAGCAGGTTGTTCCTGACCCACTCATAAAAACGTTGTAGACCCTCTTCCCGCGAAACCGTTGGCTCATAACCCAAATCAGTACGGGCGCGATCTATGGAATAGCTGTGATTTTTAGCGAGTTCGGCAGCGGAATAGCGGGTAATGGTCGGCTCGCCGGACAACTTCAGAACCGTCCATAATACCTCCTGAGTGGCGCCAAGTGTATAAGCAAGCGGGTAAGGGATCCTGGCCCTGATCGGTGGCAAACCCAGGTCGTTCAGTATGCGTCTTAAAAAGCCCCACAGGTTAACCGTGTCGTTGTCCGTCACAAAATAGACGTTACCCGGTGCTCTATCCGCGGTGGCCGCCAGGATCAGGGCATCGGCACCGTTCTCCACATAAAGGGTGCTGATGATATTGGTTCCGTCTCCTACCTGAACGAGACGGCGTGATTTGGCCCGCTCGATAATGCGCGGAAACAGGGTGCGGTCTCTTGGCCCCCAGATCGCGTGTGGCCGGATCGCAACGGTTTCAAGGTCTGTGCCATTGGCCGCCAGGACGCGCTTTTCGCTCTCCGCCTTGGTCGCGCAGTAGTAGTTTAAAAACTTTTTTGGAAAGGGAAGCGTTTCATCAGCGTCAAAGTGGTCGCTGCCGTCAAAAACAGCAGAGGGGGAACTGACATGCACCAGGCGACGGACGCCCGACTTTTTACACCCCGCTATTACATTGTCGACAAGTTCAACGTTGATCGACCAGAACCGTTTCCATGGACCGAGGGGCGCGGCCAGGGCGGCGGGATTAAAGACCACGTCCATACCCTCGCAGGCCCGCGCGGCAAGGCTCGGATCACATAGATCCCCGGTAACAATCTCCACATCCAGATCTTTCAGCCGTTGAACGTTCCGCCCCGGAAGCTCAACCGTCCTGACAGAATGTCCGGCTTCTACCAGCTTGTCTATCAGGTGCCCGGCCAGAAACCCGCCCCCGCCTGTGACCACTGCTTTCATATGGCGCGACCCTTTCTGTAATTCGTTACAGCAGTGTTCAAAAAAACGCGGCAGACAATCGGCTGGTTAAGGGGTAACCCGGATATTTCATATAACGCCGCGGGTCAGGTGGCCTGTAGCACCAGCGGAAGGCTCACCTGCACCCGCTTGTTATACAAAAAACTATTCGTAATGAGCCCACATTCGTATAATCTTAACCGTTTTTTCAGCCTCAAGAACTTGATAGACAAGACGATGTTGAATATTGATGCGACGGGAATACGCCCCCGATAAATCACCCAATAGCTTTTCATAGGGAGGAGGTGTCATAAAAGGATTTTCACGCAAAACCTCAATCAACATTTCTGCTTTTGGTCTTAAACCGGCAGAGGATAGTTTTTTTGCGTCTTTTTGCGCTTGCTTTGTGAAGACGATCAGCCACATTACCAATCAAGTTCCTCTGTACACTCCTCGACGGGGGTGGCTAAACCGTCTCGTATTGATTCCCGCATACCTGGAATGTTCAGGAGATAAATTGTTTCCTGGATAGAGCGCCAGTCATCTTCAGAGATAAGCACTGCATTACCGCGCTTGCCTTTAATAATTATTGGCTCATGGGACGCAGCTGTTTCATCGATCAGGCCATAGAGTTTTGACCTTGCTTCTGTGGCAGTTAATGTCGGCATGATTTACCTTTTATAATAAAATTTTCGAACCCATCCATAGGTACGTTATTGCGTACGCCTTGTCAAGCCTTTTTGAGATGCAACGGCCGGCATAAGGCGCGGCGGCATTTTGCCGTCGCTTTGATGCCGTGGTTAGCCACTTAATACGCGAAAAGCTCTTGCAAACAATTGGTAATTTTAATCTGCGAATTTTGGGAAATTACACCAAGTTTTTGAATTAACCTGGATTTGTCAACGGCTCTCAGTTGGTCAAGCAAGATCAATCCTTTTTTACCCTGAAATGTATATTGGACTCTGGTTGGATAGCTAAATCCTTTGGATGTCATCGGGGCAACAATCGCGGTCTTCAGAGCAGCCATTTCATCAGGGGAGACAACAACACAAGGCCTTGTTTTTTTAATTTCAGAACCTTGTGTCGGATCAAGTTGAACCAGCCAAATCTCAAATCTTTGAACCTCTTTTTTTACCATTCCCAGTCCTCTTCATCTACCAATGGGGCATCCAACCACTCTTGATCCGATGCGCTTGATTCCTGGGCTTTAAGGGCTTTATCAAATTGTTCTTTCCAGCCTTCTCTATTTTTCTTCACAGGTTGAATTAACAGCCCGTCGTCGATTATTTTGAATTCCAATTGCTTGTCTCCCAATCGTGCTTGCTCGATTATCGCTTTTGGAATACGGATACCCTGTGAATTTCCTATTCTGATTAAAGTCGTCATTTTCGCCTCCAATTGTGGTTAATGTAATTACAATATACCCACAAAGGGACCTGTTGTCAAATCATATTTTTTCCCTAATTGCCGCAGTTGAGCGGCGATTTTATCGTCGCTCAACTGCGGCAATTCGCCGAGGGCGCAAGGACGAAGTCCGCTGCGCGCTCGGCGAACGTCCACCACCACCGGCGAGCAGGGTTTGCAGACTTCGCTAAAGTGAGTTCAACACCAAATTACGCCAAAACCCAAAGCCGACCGCCCCTGCGAGTCCGTGTGGGTGGCGTGGTTAGCCTTCCATCCTTGAGTTTACCGTTCTCCAAAACTTAGAACAAAACAGCGCCTTTGCAACAAAACAATTTTTTAACTTCAGGTTTTGAGAAAATATGAAGTTGATAGGTCCAAAACAAAAAAAATAAAAAGATAAAAAATTTTTCAACGATTGCATTGGACGAACAAGCCGGATGGAGCACAAAAATTAATGTCCTAATGATTCCAAAAGCCGAGCAAAAAAGAATAGCTGGAATAACCCATTCCTTTCTTTGCACTAAGCCAAAATATAAAATAATGAAAATGAACGACAAGAAAATTGTTTCAATTGAATCATTTCGGCTTTCACTCTCAAACAAACCCAACAAACCAAAGAAAATACCCAAAAATCCAAATATGGCTAAAATAAAATAAATTAGCTGGATCAGAGTAACAGATTTTTCGATTTTTTGTTTACTTAACATTATTTGTTAAGAAGGCTAACGGCGGCAGCCAAAGGGCGCCAGGGCTCCCTCTGACTGTCTTAAAGATGGTTGATGTTTAATTTTCCCCGAATGTTCAAAAGCCGAATGCCCTGGCGGTCCTTTTGGGCTGCCTGGTTATACGCTGGGCTTATTTTCAATTCTATCAAGAATATCTTTGATCAATTCCGGATCGTCAGCCCAAAATGGACGTGGAATTCTGGCAATTGATTTATTAACGTTATCTTTCAGAGTAATAAGAACAGAGCCAAAAGAAAATGATCTTTTGCATTTGACAATTGAACCGATCCACGTCCAATTATTTGAGACGTATTTTTTATTTCATCGTTGATCATAACGGAATCTAAAACCATTGCTGCCATGGTTGCGCCAGCTAAAGCAAATCCTATGGCGCCTATCAATGAGAAGCCCAGTAATACTATCATTGGTATTTCAAACCCTACAAGGATATTAAAAGAAAAGAAGAATACTGGAGGTATTAAGGCTTGCAATAGGGTGAATTTCAATAAATTGAACTTTATATATTTTTTCACAGGAATAGCCTTATTCTGTTGCGTATAACTGTTTAATCAGCGGCGCGGCTTTTTGCGTCCGCTGAATTTATAGGTTGGGCGCTATCGCTCTGAATCAATGTTGAACCATGGTCTCCAAAGCCCCACAAGTTTGTCCTCCTCGAAAAATCGCTCAGCGATTGCGTTGTCAGGAAAATCCGTGTTGAAAGAGAATCCAACTTTCGCATAAATCATCGATAAGGGATCTTCCTCGGATGGAAATATATGCTCTATCCCAAAACGCAATTGACAAGATGTCGTAGCCGGTTTTGCCTTAATATTGCCGTCAAGCGGAACATGAAGCCTCCCAAGTGAGCCGCTTTTTATGTGTAATGAGAACCGTTTCTTAATGTTCGTTGATTTTCCAATATAAAGGCAGGGATAAATTAACTCTTCAGGCCACCAATCGCCATAGACGACATCAACGGGTCGCCCCCCTGGTCCCTTGAGGACAATGTGGCGGTTTGAAGATAATAACTCCTCTTTGCTACCAATCCACCAGAAAGCATACACGCCTGCGGTTTCCGGAAGTGAAATTCGTGGCCCAGTGAATATTTTGCCTACGGGCTGAATGTGTTCTCTCATATGCATAGTTCACGCCCAACGTCCGCGGTGTGGGGCCGCAAGGGGAACGGGCCACCGCAGAAATTTCGTTTTTAAAATTATTTGATAAGTGCCAACACCGACCGCGCCTTGCGGTCCCTCACCAACGTGTTGTTAGCCATCATTTGATACATGCTTCAATAAACTTTACGCCCAAGGGTGTGAGCGTTACAGCATCAGAGCCCTTATAAATTGTTAGTGGCTCAGACCCCATAGTTACACCGCCTCTCAGTATTGCAGGGCCTATGCATTGCATGCGCATGAGATTGAAGATGCTTACTTGATAGGTCCCTTCATCAATTTTAACCATTTCCATAATTTGTTCTTTTTTGAGGCTGTAGTTTGTAATTTTACCTAGATCAGCATGATGCCCTTCTCTTTTTAATATATTGTAAAAGTTATTTAGAATTACTGCTTCAATTCCGGTAATGTTCTTGATGATGTCAACAAAGCCATACCTCAACTCACCATTAAAATTGGGGTCCATTGCATTAGCAAGTAGCTGGTTCCACAAATGTTGAATATTTTTATCATCTTCAAGGCTACTTTCTTCAAATATTGGAAGTGCCAACTTTGGTGGCACTGATCGAGTATCTTCTACACCACGGTCTTTAAGTATTTGATTTACATCATCTGACATTTGAACTAGGCGGCGCCAGCGGACAAACCTCAATTTATCGGTTATCATACCCGATACCTCTTGAATAGGTTCCTTAAATACACGCGCGAAGAACCCTCCAAGCTTTTCTGATGTCTCTAAGGATTTTTCTCCGAGATTGGCAACGCCCTGAACAGCTTTAGCAATTTCCTCTGCTTCTGACATTTTCTGTCCTTTATCGATGGCTAATTGCCGCAGTTGAGCGGCGCTTTCCCGGCATGAAATTGCCGTATGCATGCAGTTTCGTGACGGTAAAGGGTCCGCTCCAACGTCTTGTTCGCTGAGCGCGCAGCGGGAAGCGACAAGGCGGTGGAGCGATTTTATCGTCGCTCAACTGCGGCAATTCGCCGAGGGCGCAAGGACGAAGTCCGCTGCGCGCTCGGCGAACGTAGATTATATTGATTCTATTTCCCCACCAGTGTTTCCCGATTATTGTGGGTGCAGTCGTTTTTGTCAACTGATAAATTGTCCATTCATCATAATTTGTTATGCAAAAATACCATTGCCACGATTCCTATATTCCCTTATCATACAAAAGATTATATAGAATCTATATAAGCGTGGAGAATAATTATCCATGTCCATGAAAGACTTTCAGAACTACCTGCTGAACAAATATCTTGCTTCTGAAAAATCAGAACCTTATTGCGTTTTCTGGGTGTTAGAAGTCCTCTGGATAATTGACCAGGATATTGCTTCAATTTTTTAACAGAAAAAGGCAGGCATGATCGACCCGAATAAAAACAGAATCCCGGATGATGTCAAAAGTGTCCATTTGATCGCGGTGTGCGGCGGCTGAAAGCCATTAACACCATGCCCTTGTTCACTCTTTATTTACCGCCACGGCGGCAGCCTTTAAGTGTATCAAACACCTTTCCCTGGTTCTGTGCCCAAAATGCCCTGGCGTAGTCTTCATTGTTGAAGTGCAGAAGAATGCACCCTTTCTTGATTTCACGGTTCAGAAACAGGTTGGTCGTCGGGCCTGGTGCTAAGATGCCTCCCCCATCTGCCAATTCCTGAATTTTTGTTTTTTCCAGACGGTACAGGCAGCTTCGACAGATGGGGATATTGTAAGATTCAGTTTCTCCACAAGCATTTGAAACTATCGACCCGACGATGCCACCGGCTATTGCCCCGACAAACGCACCTCCGATGCCCCCGATGTTGGTTGCTGTTCTTGTCTTTGTGGCCGCCCATGTATTGAGTAAAAGGCTTTCGGTGGCATTGGCAGAAAAACAGCCTACGCACGCACTTGGGAACACAATATCTGCAAGAGGGCGAAACACTGCTGATTGCGAGTCAGACATTTCCCCCGCCGGATGCGTTGCGCCGCGCGCTGGTTTGGGTGTGTGTTCCTGTTTTACTGCTAGAGCCAGGGCCTCCTCCCCCCAAATTTCAGTGACAAACGTTTTCCATTCGTTTTTGTCTTCGGTCTCGGCCCCGGACCGTGTGGCTGCCAGAAGGTCGAGAGACTCCTGGTGGGACAGCCCATAAAGTTTTTCCAGTCCTGAGACGCGTTCTTTCGCACGGTTCTTGTGTGGGGTCTCCACTCGATTCGCAATCGATACAACTAGCACTAAGACCAATATCCCACCAAAGATGCCGAGAAGCCAACTGACCGCGAAGCAGGTAATGATCCCGGCAATTATCACCAACACCATGAGACATCCAAAAGCAGCCGAGCTCCTTCCGACCGGTTTTGCAAAATCCCGGTAGACCTTCTGTAAATGTTCAAGAGATTCCTTTGGGTCTTTTTTAAGAACATTTTCAGTACGATTCTTGACAGGTTGGGAGACAGCAGGCGCAGGCTTGTCGTTTGAGGAAAATGAAGACGGTCCATCCGGGACTCTTGGGATGGCGGCTTTCGTAGACACCACGGGCTCCTGTGGTGTTATGGATGCCTTATGCGGCACTGTAATTATCTGTCCACAAGCCGGACACTTGCCTCGCTTCCCAGACATTTTGTCTGGAACTTTAAGTTTCTTAGCACACTTGGGGCACGTGAGTTTCATGAAGCTCTCTTTACCATGAAACCGGGCTAAACGCCCGGGATGAGCGGTCCAACACATAAGGAGGGGAGACACAGTCTATCCCGACTGTTATACGTTGGACGCTTCATCGATTTGTTCTGGTGGCGGGGATGTGTGTGCCGTCCGGACATGGATTCTGTGTTGTGATGTAGAGCGGCTGTAAAGCGCCTGTCCCCCCCGGTTTTTTTCGACCCTATTTTTATTTTATTGAAATGTCAATGGAAAATGAGTTATTGATCATACCCTATGAGGCAGCATCAGTGTGTGGGTAATCAGGGATAAAACCCGGCGGAGTTTTTTGGAGAACAGGAAGTGCAGACATGATCGATCCGAATAAAAACAGAATCCCGGATGATGTCAAAAATGTCCATTTGATTGCGGTGTGCGGAACGGCCATGGCGGCCCTGGCCTGCATGCTCAAGGAGCTGGGGTATGCGGTGACCGGGTCGGACAGAAATGTCTACCCGCCCATGAGCGATCTTCTGGCCCAAAATCAGATTCCCGTGGCCCGGGGGTTTGCCGCGGAAAACCTGGATAACCGGCCCGACCTGGTGGTGGTGGGCAATGCCGTGTCCAAAGACAATGCCGAGGTGGTGCGGCTGGCTGAGGCGGGCCTTGCCTACTGCTCCATGCCCCAGGCCATACAGCACTTTGCCGCAAAAGACCGGGAGGTGCTGCTGGTGTGCGGTACCCACGGCAAAACCACCGCCTCTTCTTTGCTGGCGTGGATGCTCTATTCCGCGGGCCTGGACCCGTCATTTGTGATCGGCGGCGTGGTAAAAGACTTTGGCGGCAACTATCGGCTGGGCAAGGGCCGGCACATGGTGATCGAGGGTGACGAGTATGACACCGCGTTTTTTGACAAGCGGTCCAAGTTTTTTCACTACCGGCCAAAGGTGGCCATTTTAACCGGCGTGGAGTTTGACCATGCCGATATTTTTGCCGACTTTGGGGCTGTTCGAAAAACCTTTGATAAGTTTATCGGCGGCCTTTTGCCGGAAAGCCTGCTTCTGGCATTTGATTCAGACCCGGTGGTGAGGGACCTGGTAAAAGGCCGGGCCTGCAATGTTAAAATGTACGGCAACCGGGACGATTCGGCGTGGCGGCTGGGCAGGGTGACATTACAGCCGCCGGCCAGCGTGGTGGAGATGATATGCGGCGATGCGGTGTTTGGCACGTTTGAGACCCGGCTGATCGGCCGGTACAACCTGTTAAACGCCCTGGCAGCCGCGGCCGCGGCCCACAGCGTGGGCGTGCCGGCGGAAGAGATAAAAAAAGCCCTGGCCACTTTTTCCGGGGTGCGGCGGCGGCAGGAGGTGCGGGGCGTGGTGCGCGGGGTTACGGTGATGGACGATTTTGCCCACCATCCCACGGCCGTGGCCGCGACCATTGCCGGGGTGAGGCCCTTTTACCCGGAGGGACGGCTGATCGCGGTGTTTGAACCCAGAACCAACACCAGCATGCGCAACGTGTTCCAGCAGGATTACGCAAAGGCCTTTGACCTGGCGGACATGGTGTGTGTCAGCCGGGTGCCCCTGCCGGAAAAGGTGCCTGAAGGCATGCGCTTTTCTTCACAGCAGCTGGCCGATGACCTTATAAAAAGCGGCAAGGAGGCGTACTGTTTTGACGGGGCCGACGCCATTGTGGATTTTTTAAAGGGCAGGGCAGCTGCCGGAGACGTGGTGCTGGTGATGTCCAACGGCGGGTTTGACAACATTCATGAGAAGCTGCTGGTCGGTCTTTAATAAGGCGAAGCAGTCTTGAACGCATTTTGTGTCATTGCGAGCGAAGCGAAGCAATCTTTGCCGTATGCGATAGAGATTGCTTCGTCGCTGCGCTCCTCGCAATGACGGGGCTGGAGGAGATTGCTTCGTCGCAAAGCTCTGCGCAATGACGGAGATTCGGTCAGGCCGGGTCTGTTCGGGGCGACGTCTGCCGGCCGGGCAATGAAACCATCAGCACCCCGCCGACAGGCCCGGTTTTCACAAGTCCCTTTTCTTCCAGAACCTGAACATGGGTATAGACCTCGGACACGGCCAGAAAAATCTCCAGGGGCAGCCGGGCCGTGCGCAGGTTGGGAAACAGCCGGCGGGCCACCTGGTAGATGCTCTGTTCTCCTTTTTCAAGAAGGGCAAGAATCAGCCGGTTCCGGTTCTGATAGCTGACCGTGTACATGCGCACCACCGCTTCCAGATCGGTGATGGCCCGGCCATGGGCCGGATAAACCACCGTGGGGGACAGGGCCCGCACCTTTTCAATGGAGCCGTAAAATTCCTTCTGGCTCAGCCGCCGGGGCAGGGGCTCGTTTTCCCGCAGCATGACAAAGGCGTTGGGCGTGATATGGGGCAGCACATGGTCCCCGGAAAAGAGCATGCCCGTGGCGTCATGGTACAGGCAGATGGAGTCCCGTGTGTGGCCCGGGGTTTCAATGACCCGGCAGGTATAATCGCCCATTTCCACGGAGTCCGGCTCTTTAATCCGGGTGGTCACCTCGCAGCTTTCCCCCATGGATGAAAACACAACGGAGAGGATGCGCATCAGGTGGCGAACGGCAAAAGGCACCCCCATCAGGGCCAGAAACGCCCCCATGGTCTGCCGGGAA
Organism: Desulfosudis oleivorans Hxd3; assembly: GCF_000018405.1. Taxonomy (NCBI): domain Bacteria; kingdom Pseudomonadati; phylum Thermodesulfobacteriota; class Desulfobacteria; order Desulfobacterales; family Desulfosudaceae; genus Desulfosudis; species Desulfosudis oleivorans. The sequence goes on along the minus strand of NC_009943.1, from coordinate 3,142,095 downwards.
ACACCGATGCCCGTGGCAATGCTCACCGGCTGGGTGAAGTTGCCGGCAATGTCAACGGGCCGGCGGGCCGCACGCAGGATCTTCTGGACCGACCCGTAGTGGTCGATGTGGCTGTGGGTCAGCACGATGCGGCCAATGTCGCCGCAGCCCATGCCGTGCTCGGCCAGGGCCTTTTGCAGCACGCCGAAAGCCCCGGCGGTTCCGGTGTCCAACAGGGTAACGTTGTTTTTTCCGGTAAACAGGTAGACGTTGACCGGCCCCGGCTTGTCGCCGGTCAGGGGCAGCCGGATGGAAAAGATGCCGTTTGCGATCTTACGGCTGAGGGTGGCGCTTTTTTTCAACGAATCCCGCCTTTTTTGTAAGAGGGCCACACATCGCTTTGACAGCGGGCGTTTGCGCCGCGGCGCTGCCCGGCTTTTTCAAAGCGGACCGGTTTCAGGAACCGGCCAGCCGTTTCCGGAAAGCGCTCTTTTCGCCCTTTTCCATGTCTTCCAGGGCAAAGGCCAGGGCCGCCTCCAGCAGGGCCGACTTATTGTCGATTCTGGCCCCTTCGAGCTTGAGCTGGTAAAAGGTCCGGTCAAAGCGGTCCAGCAGCTCCGTGGCCAGGTAAAACCCGGCCTTCTTCTTGGCCGCGCCTGTTTTGGCCCCCCTGTGCCCGCCGGTGGCGGCGGTCACGGGATCGGGCCCGGCATCGTCAAAAAAATCAGGAATGGGTTTCTTGGTTTTTGCCATCTTCAATCACCTTTCGCACAAGAAGTCGATACCCCTCGGCGCTGACGGCGCCGGGCCGAAGTTCAAAAATCGTCTGTCCCCGGGCCGCGGCTTCGGACAGGCCGGTGTTATACCCGATGGGCGCGCACATCTGCCGGGCAAACCGTTTTTTCAACTGGCCCAGCACTTCGGGGCTGTGCCGGGTCCGCCGGTCAAACAGGGTGGGCAGCACATACTTGAGCCGCAGGGCCGGGTTCTGTTTCTGGGCCGACAGCAGGTAGGAAAAAAAGACCTTGAGCCCTTCCAGGGAGGGGGCCTGCATGGCCACCGGGCACAGGACTTCGTCGGCGGCCATCAGCACATTTACGCTCAGCACGTCCCAGCCCGGCGCGCAGTCAAATATCAGGTAGTCCAGCCCGTCCCCTTTGGGCACCAGGGCCGAGGCCAGCACCGCATGGCGCTGGTCCCGGGGATACTCGCCCAGCCGGTGCTTGAGCTCCACCAGGCCCATGCCGCCGGCCAGCAGCCAGAGGTTGTCCCGGGCCGGGAACAGGGCGCTGTTTTTGGATACCGGCTCACCCTTGCGGTTTTCGCCGGTGACAAATTCGTACACGCCGTGGGGCGGCTTGACCCCGAGAAATCCGGCGGCCTGGCCCTGGGTATCGCAGTCCACCAGCACCACGGTGGCGCCGGTCATGGCAAGGCCATGGGCAAGGGTGACGGCCGTGGTGGTTTTTCCCACCCCGCCCTTGGCCATGGCAACGGCAATTTTTCGCATAGGCTTCTTTTCTCCCTAATATGAATTCTTCTAAAGGAGAAGTACCACGCCGGCAGGCGGCACGCAAGAAAAAACTTGCCCGCTCTTTTCCCCCCCTGTAGACTGGCATCATGACACGCTACGAAAAACCCCACAATCAGCGGGCTGTGCCATGACCCCGGCGCCGGTGGCCTATAAGGGGGTGTATCCCTTTTCCCTGGCCTGCCCTTCCTTTGTCTATCCGGCGGGCTACGCGGAAAACGTCCGGCGCTTGGCGCCCCTGGTGGATGAGATCGAGCTGCTGCTGTTTGAAAGCGGGCCGGAACGCCTGCCCTCCGCCGGTGAAATCGGCGCGCTGAAAACCCTGGGCGGTTCCGGCGCCGTCGCCTATAACGTGCATCTGCCCATTGATGTCTCCATTGCCGCCGCTGATAGGGCCGAGGCCCGGGCCGCTGAAAAGGCCATCGGCGAGGCGGTGGACCGTTCACGGTCACTGGTTCCCACGTCATGGACCCTGCACGTTCCCTGTGACCAGCCTAACGGAACCCGGCCTTCCCGCATCTGGGAGGAGCGGGTCTGCCGGCGCCTTGAGCGGATTCTGGCGGCCCATTCTCTTCCCCCCCGGTCTCTGGCCCTTGAAACCCTGGACTACCCGCCCTTCTTTCTCTACGATATCGTGGAGACTCTGGACTGTTCGGTCTGCCTGGACATCGGGCATCTTGCGGTAAAAGGGTATGACAGCAGGGCCGCCTTTGATCTGTTCCGGGATCGCGTTGCCATTATTCATGCCCACGGCGCGTCCGGGGCTGAGGATCACCTGGCCCTGGATGTCCTTGCTGCCGGCCGGCAGCAGGAATTGCTTTACATGCTATCGAACTTTGCCGGCACCCTTTCACTGGAAGTGTTTTCCGCAGAGGCCCTCTTTGCCTCTCTGGACTGTCTGGACCGGCTGTGGCATACGTTTCAGAAAACCGGCAACTGTTGAATGGAATGGCCATGAGACGACCGCTTCGACGCGTGACCGTGGTGCTGTTGTGGGTGGCCCTGGCCATTGGCGTTGCATGGTTTTATGATTACCGGCGTTCCATGCAGTCCCTGTGGAAAATCCGGCAGCATGGCAAAATCGTCGTTCTGACGGAAAACAACGCCAACAGCTACTACATCTATAAAGAGACCCCCATGGGGTTTGAATATGATCTGGCAAAGGCCTTTGCCGGACATCTGGGTGTGGACCTGGAGGTCAAAACGCCGGGGTGGGATGCTCTGTTTGCCTCCCTGCAGCGGGGAGACGGCGATTTCATCGCGGCCAGCATGACCCACACCAGAAAACGCGAACAGTACGCCGATTTTTCCGAGCCCTATCTTTCGGTACGCCAGCACCTGATTCTTCACAAGTCCGACCACAGCATCGTAACACCGGCCGGCCTGGCCGGCCGGACGGTCCATGTGCGGGAGGACACCACCTACCAGCAGCGGCTGGAGGCGTTGCAGGCCGACGGCATCGACCTGCAACTGGTGCTTCACCGGAACACCCCCACCGAGGAACTGATCGAGCAGGTGGCCAAGAGACAAATCGACATCACCGTGGCCGATTCGGCCATCGCGCTGCTGAACCGGCGCTACTACCCGGACATCCGTATCGCCTTTCCCATTGAAAAGGAGCAGCCCCTGGCCTGGGCCGTACGCAAGGGAGACAGGGGCCTGCGGACCGAAATCAACCGCTTTTTTGACGAGATCAAAGAAAACGGGACCTTTACAAGAATTTATAACCGGTATTATACGGCAGTGGATACCTTTGATTACGTGGATGTCAAAAAATTCCACCAGCGAATCTACACCCGGCTCCCCCGGTTCCGGCCCCTGATTGAAAAGGCCGCGGACCGTCATGGTTTTGACTGGCAGATGATCGCGGCGGTGATCTACCAGGAGTCCCATTTTGACCCCTTTGCCCAGAGTCACACAGGGGTCAAGGGATTGATGCAGCTCACCCGGGTGACCGCGGAGGAGATGGGGGTGACCGACCGGTTCGATTTCGAGCAGAACATCACCGCCGGCGTGGCCTACCTGGCCAAATTGCGCCACCGGTTTGACGATATTGAGGATCCCCGCACCCGTCTGCTTTTTGCCCTGGCCAGTTATAACATCGGCTACGGCCATGTGCGGGACGCCCAGCAGATCGCCAAAAACATGGGCATGGACCCCAACCGGTGGCAGTCCCTGAAGGAGGTCCTGCCCCTGCTGCGAAACCGGGAGTATTACGCGGACACCACCTACGGGTACGCCAGGGGAAACGAGGCGGTCCGCTATATAGAGCGTATTCTTACCTACTACGATATTCTGAAACAGAAAAAGGCCGTCTGAGCGGCCATACCGCCCGCCTTTCACTGCGTGCTGATGCTTTTCCTGCGTCCTCCGCGTCTTTGCGGTGAAATTTAATTTTTCGGGGTTTCCTTATATTTTTCCGCCGGCCACCAGGCGGGCGAAGTGGTCAAAGGACCGGTCGTAGGTCCGCTCGGCGGTGTCGGGGAAACAGCAGCCGGGCAGTTCCCGGCTCCGTAAGTGATATTCAAGGCATTCGCAGCAGATTCCTTTTCTTGAGCACGGGTCATAGGTACAGTTGCAGCGGGTCATGTTCTGGTCTTTGCGGCACTCCATGGGGCCTCCTTTCGCGGGATTTCAGGTTCAAAACGATTCTTGATGCGGGCCGTTGTGTAAGGCTGTTATACCGTATCAGCCCGATGGTGTCCAGAAAGGACCGGCCGTAAAACCCCTTGACGGCAAACGGGTTTCGGCTGTATGGTTTGTTGTTTTTCGTGTGTGTTGGCAACATGTGGCACGTACGGCCCGGTTGTTGAATAACTATTTGATTTTAAGGTTTATTGTGAACATAAATTTAATGGAGACAGGCAATGCCAGCGGCAACCGATAGCGGCCCGCTTCGCATCGGCCTGCTCAGTTACAGAAGCAATCCCCACTGCGGGGGCCAGGGTGTCTATGTGCGCAACCTGAGCTACTGGCTTTCCCGCCTGGGCCATCAGGTGGAGGTGATTTCCGGCCCGCCCGACCCCCAGCTCAAGGACGGGGTCAAGCTGACCCACCTGCCGTGCCTGGACCTGTACAACCCGGAGGCGTTGTTCCGTATGCCGTCGCTGCGGGAGCTGGCCCGGCCCATCAATTTCATGGAGTGGTTCGGCGTCTCCACCATGGGATTTCCCGAGCCCTTCACCTTCGGGTTGCGGGCCTATCAGTTCATGCGTAACCGTTTCAAGGACTACGACATCATTCACGACAACCAGAGCCTGTCCTATGGACTGTGGGCCATCGGCCGGGTGGTGCCTGCCGTGGCCACCATTCACCACCCCATCACCGTGGACCGGGAGATCGCCATTCGCAGCGTCCGGTCAAAAGTGGGAAAGCTTCAGCAGATGCGGTGGTTTTCATTTCTGGGCATGCAGAAAAGGGTGGCACGGTCACTGCCCCGTATTATCACTGTTTCCGAGCGGGCCCAAAAAGACATCAGCAGGGACTTCGGGGTGCGGCCGGACCGGTTTTCCGTGATTCCCAACGGCATCAACACCGAGCTGTTTTATCCCATCGATGAGATTGCCCGGGAGCCGAACCGCATCATCGTGACCAACAGCGCGGACACGCCGTTAAAGGGGCTGTATCACCTGCTGCATGCCGTGGCAAAGATCGCGGCCCACCGGGAGGTCTTTCTTACCGTGATCGGCAAGCCCAAGGAAAACGGCGGCGTGGAGCGGCTGGTGAAAAAGCTGGGCATCGGCCCCCTGATCACCTTCACGGGCCGGATCAGCAACGAGGAATTTGTGCGCCAGTACGCCAGGGCCACGGTGGCCGTGGTGCCGTCGGTGTATGAAGGGTTCGGCCTGCCCGCCGGTGAAGCCATGGCGTGCAGAGTGCCGGTGATCAGCACCTCCGGCGGTGCCCTGCCCGAGGTGGTGGGGAACGCCGGTATTTTGGTGCCCCCGGAAAACCCCGAGGCCCTGGCCCGGGAGATCGTGCGGGTGTTCGACAACCCGGCCCTGGCCCGGGAACTGGGACAAAAAGGATACGAGCGGGTACATCGTCATTTCACATGGGAAAACGCCGCCAGAAAAACCGAGGCGGTTTACAGAGAGGTTATTCGTGGTCACCGCGGACTTCAGCAGGCTTAAAGTAAAACCCGGCGCAAGGATTTTAGACATCGGATGCGGCGAGGGCCGTCACACCTGTGCCGCCTACCGGCTCAAGGGCGTTACCGTGGTGGGCGCGGACCTGAACTTTAATTCCCTGGCAGTGGCCCGGGAGAAACTGCACTTTCACGATCAGCTGGGCGAACACGGCGGGGGGTGCTGGGGCCTGTCCGTGACCGACATCACCCGGCTTCCCTTTGCCGACGCCACCTTTGACGTGGTGATCTGTTCCGAGGTGCTGGAGCACATTCCAGCGGACCGGGACGCCATGGCCGAGCTGCTGCGCGTTCTCAAGCCGGGCAAGGACCTGGTGGTCAGTGTGCCCCGCTATTTTCCCGAGCGCATCTGCTGGATGCTGTCCGACGATTATGTCAATGCCAACCAGGGCCATGTGCGTATCTACGCCAAGACCCAGCTGGTTAGTCGCCTGGAGTCCCTGGGCGCAAGAACCTGGGCCAGCCATTTTGCCCACAGCCTGCACTCGCCCTACTGGTGGCTCAAGTGCCTGGTGGGGCCCACGCGTACCGATTCCATGGCCGTCAATCTCTATCACCGGTTTCTGACCTGGGACATCATGAAGCGGCCGAAAATCACCCGCTTTTCCAGCCGGCTGCTGAATCCGGTGATGGGCAAGAGCCTGGTGGTTTACCTGAAGAAGAATTCTGTATAGCGCCTTTTGCACCGCAAAGGCGCAAAGTCCGCAAAGGGGTATGTTTTTCGCTTTACGCGCAGCGTTCAGCTTTTTCTTTGCGTCCTTTGCGTCTCTGCGGTGAGATTTAATTTTTTGAGATTCTCAAGCCGATTTTTGTATTGTAAGATAAAGTAACATATCATCTGCCAGCCGCCATCAGGGCTGGCGCCCACTCAACAGGTCAAATTCTCACGACGGAGGATATCGCCATGATGATGACCGCCGAAGCCTATGAGGCTTCTCTTCGCAAGCTTAATCTCAAGGTTTACATGTTCGGCCAAAAGGTTTCCAACGTGGTGGACCATCCCATCATCCGCCCGTCCATGAACGCCGTGGCCAAGACCTATGAACTGGCCCACCGGCCCGAGCACGAGGCCATCATGACGGCCACCTCCCACCTGACCGGCAAAAAGATCAACCGGTTTACCCATATTCACCAGAGCACCGACGATCTGGTAAAAAAGACCCGCATGGGCCGGCTCCTGGGCGGGGCCACGGGCTGCTGCTTTCAACGGTGCGTGGGCATGGACTCGCTCAACGCCCTTTCCATGACCACCTTTGACATCGACGCCAAATACGGCACGGAATACAACAAGCGGTTTATCCGCTACCTTGAATACGTGCAGGAAAACGACCTGACCTGCGACGGCGCCATGACCGACCCCAAAGGAGACCGGTCCCTGCCGCCGCATAAACAGAAAGACCCGGACCTCTACCTCCGCGTGGTGGAGGTCAAACCCGACGGTATCGTGGTGAGGGGCGCCAAGGCCCACCAGACCGGGGCCGTAAACTCCCACGAGGTTATTGTCATGCCCACCATTTCCATGCGGGAGGAGGACAAAGACTACGCGGTCTCTTTTGCCCTGCCCAGTGACGCCGAGGGCATCACCTACATCATGGGCCGCCAGTCCTGCGACACCCGCAAGCTGGAGATGGGCACCATCGACCGGGGCAACCCCTTTTTCGGGGGGCACGAGGCCCTGGTAGTGTTTGACGATGTGTTCGTGCCCAACGACCGCATTTTCATGCTCAAAGAATTCGAGTTTGCCGGCCACCTGGTGGAGCGGTTTGCCTCCTACCACCGCCAGAGCTATGCCTGCAAGGTAGGGGTGGGGGACGTGCTCATCGGCGCGTCCCAGACCATTGCCGAGTACAACGGCGCGGAAAAGGCCCATCACATCAAGGACAAGATCGTTGAGATGAACCATTTGAACGAGTCCCTGTTCTGCGGGTCTCTGGCCTGCGCCGCCACCGGCCACAAAGAGCCCAGCGGGACTTATTACGTGAACAACCTGCTGGCCAACGTATTCAAGCAGAACGTGACCCGGTTTCCCTACGAGCTTTCCCGGCTGGCCCAGGATATTGCCGGCGGCCTGATGGTGACCCTGCCATCCGAGCAGGATTTTAACGATCCCGAAACCGGGCCGGTGCTGAAAAAGTATTTTCAGACACGGGACGGGGTTTTGCCCGAAAACCGGGCCCGTATCCTGCGGCTGATTGAAAATATCACCCTGGGAACGGCGGCGGTGGGCTACCTCACCGAATCCATGCACGGCGCGGGATCTCCCCAGGCCCAGCGGATCATGATCTCCCGGCTGGCCAACATGGAGGAGAAAAAGAAAAAGGCCAAAGCCCTCTGTGGTATCAAGGACAATGACCAGTAAGGCCCAATCCGTCCGCGTCGTGTTTTGCGGCGGGTGCAACGCCGGGTATGACCGGGTGGCAACGGCGGAAGATATCCGGCGGCGCCTGAAGGCGGACGAAGCGTTTACGGTGACTGATGACGGGCAGCCGGATGTCGTGGTGGCGGTGTGCGGATGCACCTGCGCCTGTGTTGATGAAACGGCGTTTGGCAATGCCCGGATTGTGCCGGTGACCGATGAAAAAACGGCTCGCGATATTCTGGCTACTTTGAAAAAGACCGGTGCCCCATCCGACATGCCGGACCCTGAGGACTGTGTCATAATTTAAAAAAAACAATATTTAGTCATTGCGAGCGAAGCGAAGCAATCTTGAACGTCCAACTGATAAGGGCTTAGCAAGAGATTGCTTCGTCGCTTTGCTCCTCGCAATGACAAAAAATGAATTACGACACAGTCTCTCCGACCCGGCATCCAGTTAAATCTGATCGGCACTTTGACATCGGGATCGGGTTCGCAATCGAATTACAATCAGGAATAAAGCATGTCGATACCGATCCCGATAGCGATACCGATTTAAATGGAAGGCAAGAGACGCATATGACATTTCAGCAGACCCGGAAAATCGACTATTTTCAGACCGCCACCGACGGCCGGATCAAGCTGGACGCCCTGATGCGCATTCTGCAGAACGCGGCACTGGACCATGTGCACGAGGCCGATCGGGATACCCGGGTGATCATTGCCGCCGGTTATGCCTGGATTTTAAACAAGGTCATTCTTGATCTTGCCCGTTATCCGTTATATGGCGAAACTGTCACGGTGAACACCTGGCACCGGGGCATCCGGGGGTTCAAGTCCTACCGGGAGTATGAAATTCTGGCGGGAAAGGAGAGGGTGGCCACGGCGGCCAGCTCCTGGTTGTTTTTGGACCTGGCCCGGCGCAAGGTGGTCAAGGTGCCCAAAGAGACCGACGACCTTTACGGCGTGGTGCCGGCCATGGCCCTGGACCGGGACATCGAGGCATGGAAGCCGAACAAGAACCTGGTGCCCGAAGAGAGCATGGAGATCATCACCCGGCGTTCGGATTATGATATGCTGGGCCATGTGAACAACGCTGTCTATTTTGACTACCTGGACACCCTGCTCGGAAACCAGGTGGGAGACACCTTCGGGGTCCGCACGGTTGCCATTCAGTACAACCGGGAGATCGGCCGGCAGGTGAAGCGCATTCAGGCCGGCCTGGCCCGGCGGGAAAACGGGGCCTGCGCCTACACCTTTTTTGACGCGTCAGGAGTCTATGCCTGCGGCGACATCGTTCTGGCCTGACCATATTGTATCAAAATCGGGATCGCTATCGGGATCGGGATCGGCATCGGAAATCCCCGTCTCGCACAAATTTTTAAACACCTTTGTTTTTCACCCACAGGAGACATCCATGGCCAATACCGTCATCAATGACATCCAGGCGCTTCTGGAAAAAAGGGGGATTCCTGTTTTCGGCGTTGCCAGTGCGGACCTGCTTAACCAAACCGCGCCTGAGGGTTTTCGGCCCGGGGATATGCTGCCTGAAGCCCGGTCTGTGGTGATCCTGGCCAGGCCCCTGCCCCTGTCAGTTTTCCAGACGCCGCGCAATAACGGGTTTTATTCTTTTTATACGGCCGCCTTTCACACCTACTACCAGGCCACCAATGACGCGGCCAACGCCGCCTGCCTGATGCTGGAGGCCGCCGGCCACGCGGCCCTGCCCATCCCCTCTTATGGCCCGCTGAAGTTTCACAACGGCGAACCCCGGGGCCTGATCAGCCTGAAGCACGCGGCCGTGGCAGCGGGCCTGGGCAAGATGGGCAAAAACACGCTGCTGATCCATCCGGAAAAGGGAAACATTCTGCGCCTGGGCGGGTTGATCACCACCATGGACTGGCCGGCCACCGGCCCGGCCGAGTTCCCAAAGCTCTGCCCGGACAACTGCCATAAGTGCATGGACGCCTGCCCGGTGGGGGCCCTGTCGGAAAAAGGCATCGACAAGATGCAGTGCATGGGCAACTGCATAAAGCACACCCTGATGCCGCCACGCTGGGTGCTGTCGGCCATCCGCTGGCCGGTGGGAAAAAGCCGGTTTCTGACCGGTCTGATGGACCTGTTTGCCTTAAGCTTTTTTGACAGCTACGGGGTCTCCTGTTTTGCCTGCCTCAAGGCATGCCCCCATTTTCCGGAAAACCGGAAAAATTCGCCGCATTGATCAGCCGGCCGGCACCGGTTGTTCTTTTGGGGGCGCTTTCTGATAGAGAAACCAGTGCCATCCTGACCCGTAACCGCTGTATCGATATTCACCAAAAAGAGCATAGCTGCCGATATACGGCATGACGATGAGCGGCAGCGGCTGTTTTTCAGGTCTCCAGCTGAAGGTAATAAACCAGTCCGGCTGCTGCTGCTCCCATTCCGAAGGTTTGGCATATTGAATCTCTGGAGAAGAGGGCAGAAAGCGGCGGTAGAACAAGATCAGTCGCATCATTTTATAATAATCATTACCACTGATTACCACTTTGTCTCCGTCTGAATGCTCGATAATGGCTTCCAGGGCGGCTTTGTAATGTCCGCGCCCGTTTAAAAGCAGGGAAACCATCGGCTGTGCATTACCGGCGATAAAGAGCGCCACCAGAAAGATTGCCATCCATTTGTTCCATTTGCCGCTGGTGACCAGTGTGCCCAGAAGACGGGCTGTAAGCAGGTAAAAAAAGGGCAGGCAGATGGTGAGATACCGTGGGGAGAAGTAAGAGGGACGGGTGATACCCACAATCAGTACCGGTATGGCGATCAATGACGCGACAAAAAAAGACCACAGCCGGTTTTGTTGCCGAAAAAGCAGAAAGCACCCCGCGACCATGATGAGAGCCGTAACAGTGAAGGCAACAACGGCAATTTTTGGTTTCCATATATGGCCGAAAGGAAGGGACAGGCTTTGCAGGATGTTTTGCGCTTTTGAAACTTCTGGTCCGCCGCCGATCATCATTGGAGAAAAAAACCAGAGGTACAGGACTGTCATGAAGATAGCGGGTGGGCCGTAGATGAAAAACAGCCGGATAGTTTGTGTGTAGAGTTTTTGTCCCCGTTTATGCGCCACGGAGAACAGAGTCAGGGAATAAGAAAGCATCGCAAAGAAGATGATAACAAACGTGGCATGGGCAAGGATTCCCAACACGCACGCGGCCCAGAACAGCAGCAGGGTCAGCGTCTTGAGCGGATCTCCAACGTGTAGCAGGCAGGCAAAGGCCAGTAGAGAGAAAAAGATGGCCGGCGCATATCCACGGGCCTCGGAAAACATGAGAATCAGTTGAAAAGAAGATCCACAAAGTACCAGTGCCAGTATCGCATCCCGGTTCCCCCAGAGCTTTCGGGCGATATGGCCCAACAGCAGAAAAGAGCCGATACCTGAAAGGATGGAAAGCAGGCGATAAACGATAAAGTGCGTCTGATTGCCGGCCAGATATAAAAAGAGCGTGTTTAACAGATGGTTGTTGTCGTGTTTAAAAAAAAACAGTTCCAGAGGGGTTCTCGCGTTTTCGGCAAAAAGTATGGACCATACTTCGTCATGCCATAAATCCCCGCGGGCCGACAGAATCATCAGAACAGAAGCTCCGGTCACAAGAAGAAGGGGAAGGGTTTTTGAAACCCAGAGACTGGAAAACTGTTTTTGGGGACCGGCGCCGGGGGTCATTTCCGTTGCAGCACCCCCAGGGTCTTTACCCGGGAGTGGGGATTAAAGAGGCCGGAGGAAAGGGCCATTTTGTAGACCTCGTGCGGGGCCTGGCCCCCTTCATCGGGATTTTCAAAAATATCGTGAATCAGCAGCAGACCGCCGGGAATAATGTGTTGCGCCCAGCATCGGTAGTCGGTGGTGGCGGTTTCAAGGGAGTGGCCGCCGTCAATGAACACCAGGGAAAGGGGTGTGGCCCATCCTTTTGCCGCCGTGGTCGAACTGCATACAATAGGCACCACAGTGTCGGCAAGCCCGGCTTTTTCGATGGCTGAAAGAAAAAAGGGAAGGGTGTTGATCTGTCCGGCCCGGTGATCAAAAAGCGCGGGGTCAAAATATTCTTCGCCGGGCTGCTGCTCTTCAGAACCCCGGTGGTGGTCGATGGAAAAAAGAAGGGCGTTGTTCTCCCGGCAGGCAGCCCCCAGGCATACCGCCGATTTTCCGCAGTAGCTGCCCACCTCCAGGCAGGGGCCGGCAACGCTGGACCAGAGCGCCATGTCGTAGAGGTGCCGGGCCTCGTCATTGTCAAGAAAGCCTTTGATGTTTTTTAAATCATCAGGATCAAAACTCATTTGCCGCCGTCCATGTCCTCAAGGTTTGAAATCAGTACTTCCCGTTGTTTGACCCCGTCCGAAGGCCCCACCACGCCCTGTTGTTCCATTACCTCAATAATGCGGGCGGCCCGGTTGTAGCCGATGCGCAGGTGGCGCTGGATCATGGAGATGGAGGCTTGCCGGGTTCGGCTCACCAGGGCCACGGCCTCGTCGTACCGGTCGTCGAACTCCAGGTCTCCGTCGGCTTCTTCAGCCGCCGGCGGCGCCAGGGTCACGCTTTCGTCAAACTCCGGCTCTTTCTGCTTTTTAAGGAATTCGATGATGCGATTGACCTCGTCTTCGGAGATAAACGCGCCATGAATCCGCTGAAGCTTGCCTGTGCCCGGCGGCAGGTAGAGCATGTCGCCGCTGCCCAGCAGGCTTTCCGCGCCGTTGGTGTCCAGAATGGTGCGCGAGTCGATCTTGGACGACACCTGAAAGGAGATGCGGGTGGGAAAGTTGGCCTTGATCACGCCGGTGATCACGTTCACCGACGGCCGCTGGGTGGCCAGGATCAGGTGGACGCCCGCGGCCCGGGCCATCTGGGCAAGCCTTGCCAGGGCGGTCTCCACATCCCGGGAGGCCACGGCCATGAGGTCGGCAAACTCGTCGATGATGATGACGATGTAGGGGAGCTTCTCATCGTCGGGATGGTCGCTCTCCTTTTCTATCTTTTTGTTGTACTGAGCGATGTTGCGCACTTGCTTTGACGCCAGTTTTTCATACCGCTCCTCCATTTCCCGGACGGCCCAGTTCAGGGCGTTGGTGGCCTTTTTCATGTTGGTCACCACCGGGGCGATCAGGTGGGGAATGCCGTCGTACAGGGAGAGCTCGATGCGTTTGGGGTCGATCATCAGCAGCTTGACCTCGTCGGGCCGGGCCTTGTAGAGCAGGCTGCAGATCATGGTGTTCAGGGCCACGCTTTTGCCCGAGCCCGTGGAGCCGGCCACCAGCAGGTGGGGCATCTTGTCCATCTCCACGGCCACGGGCTCGCCCACGATGTCCTTTCCCAGGCAGAGGGTGAGCCTGGACTTTGATTTTTCAAAGGACTGGGAGACGATGATCTCTTTTATGCGTACCACCTCCCGCTCGGCATTGGGTATCTCGATACCGATGACCGACTTGCCGGGAATGGGGGCCACGATGCGAATGGAAATGGCCCGCAGGGCCAGGGCCAGGTCGTCGGACAGGTTGACAATCCGGTTGATCTTTACACCGGGCGCGGGCCGGTATTCAAAGGTGGTGACCACCGGGCCGGGCGATATTTCGGTGACCTCACCGCTGATGCCGAAGTCTTCCAGCTTTTTTTCCAGCAGCTTGGCCTGCATGTGCAGGCTGTCGTCATCCATGGAGGCGGGTCGCTTGTCCGGGTCAGTGAGAAACTTGACCGACGGCAGGTCAAAGGGGCCCGACGGGCTCATGAAATCGAACTCTTTCTGCTTGGGCGCGGGAACCGGCGGAACCGCCGTCACCGGCGCCGGTGCCTTGATGACAATTTCCCGTTCGGGCTTCTGGGCCTGTTTTTTCTGAACTTCGGCCCGTTTTTCCGCTTTCAGTTTTCTTTCCCGCCGAATGATGTAGCGCGTGCGAAGGGCGTCATAGAGGCGGCGGCCCAGGGCGTAACACCTTCGGCCGAAGCGCACCGGGGAGAAGCCGGTGGCGATGATCAGGCCCGTCAGGAACAGCAGAAAGGCGATAAAGGCGCCCCCGGCCGGCCCGGCATAGCTTACCAGCAGGTCTTTTAAGGGAATGCCGGTGATGCCGCCGGCGGGAAACCGGCTGCCCATCAGGGAATAGATATCCTGCCGCAGGGCGAACAGGCAGCCGGTGGCGATAATCAGCAGCAGCCCGCCCAGGGCGATGGGCAGAATGGTTTTGGCCGGCCTGCCGCCCAGCACCCGCATGCCGGCAAGAAACAGCAGAAAGGGAATCCAGAAGGCCCCCAGGCCGAAACCGGAGAGCAGCAGCCCCGCGGTGTAGGCCCCCAGCACGCCGAAGAAGTTATGAATGTCTCCCGGCCCCCGGGCGTGATTGATGGAGGGGTCGGCCGGGCTGAAGGTCAGCAGGCTGACCGTGGTCAGTACCACCAGAAACAGGATCAGAATACCACCGAGTTCTTTTCGCATAAGCCGTTTTATTCCACAAAAGCGAACAGGTTATCCCGGATATTTCATGAAATGTCCAGATTATGTGGCATCATACCTCAATCATCACAGGAATGACAACCGGCCGCCGTTTGATGGTGAATTTGAAATACTGCCGCAGGGCGCTTTTCATCTGGGTTTCGATCACCGAGACGCGGTCGGGCATGTCCGGCCGCACCTCCTCCAGGATTTCCAGGATCACGCACTGGGCATCCTCCAGGATATGGCCCTTCAGGTTCTGAAACACAAACCCCCTGGACAGCAGTTCCGGCCCGTGAACCACGATGCCGGTCTCCTCATCAAATACGATCACCACCACCACGATGCCGTCTTCAGCCAGCTCTTTTCTTTCCCGCAGCACACTGCTGCCCACGTCGCCCACGCCCTTGCCGTCCACCAGCACCCGGCCGGTGGTGATGTGGTCTTTGGTCCGGACACCGGTTTCGTCGAATTCGATCACCAGGCCGTTGTCCGGAAGAATGATGTTTTCTTCGGGAATGCCGGCCTGTTTGGCCAGGCGAGCGTGGTGGATCAGGTGGCGCCGCTCGCCGTGGACGGGAATAAAGTATGTCGGGTTGACCATCTGCATCATCTCTATCAGCTCTTCCCGAAAAGCATGGCCGGACACGTGAATATCGGAAATCTTTTCATAGACCACGTCCGCGCCCTGTTCATAGAAGTGGTTGATGATGCTGGTGATGGCCCGTTCGTTACCGGGAATGAATTTGGACGAAAGAATGATGGTATCCCCCGGCCGGGTCTTGATCATCTTGTTGCTGCCCGTGGCCATGCGGGCAAGGGAGCTCATGGGTTCGCCCTGGCTGCCGGTGGTGATCACCACCACCTCGTCGTCGGGAACCTCGTCAATCTGCCGAATGTTCATCTCGATGCCGTCCGGCAGGCGCAGGTAATCCAGATCCCTGGCGATCTGGGTGCTGGTTTCAATGCTGCGGCCGTCAAAGATCACTTTTCGGTTATGTTTTTCGGCGATGTCGACGATCTGCTGAATGCGCACGATGTTGGAGGCAAACAGCGCCACAATGGCCCGGCCCGGGCTTTTTGCGATAATTTTCTCAAGGGTTTCACCCACGGCCATGTCCGAAATGGTGCGGCCGTCCTTTTCCACGTTGGTGGAGTCGGACAGCAGGGCCAGAATCCCCTGGCCCCCGTACCACACAAACTTGTCCACGTCGGTGTTCATCCAGGGAAAGGCGCTCTGGCTGAGCTTGAAATCGCCGGAATGGACCACGGTGCCCACCGGCGTCTTGATGGCCATGCCCACACCATCCACCACGCTGTGGTTGACCCGCATGAAGTCCAGCTCAAAGGGGCCGATGCGCAGGAATTCATCCAGGGAAATGGTGTGGAGCCGGGCGTTGGCCAGCAGGCCCGCCTCTTCAAGTTTGTGCCTGACCAGGCCCAGGGTGAAGGGGGTGCCGAAGATGGGCACGTTCATGTCCCGCAGCAGGTAGGGAATGGCGCCGATGTGGTCTTCGTGCCCGTGGGTCAGCACCACGGCGGCGAAGTTCTTCCCCTTTTCCCGAATATAGTCCATGTCCGGCAGCACGATGTCCACCCCCAGCATGTATCCTTCAGGAAACATCAGGCCCGCGTCGATGGCAAAGGCGGTGTCGCCGTATTCGATCACCGTCATGTTCAGGCCGATTTCCCGTGTTCCGCCCAGGGGCGTGATTTTCAGCATGTTGTATCCCGGATGTTTCACGAGTTGATTTGGTTATAGTTCATTGCAGAACATCGCGCTTTATTTAAGTATTTATTCATGTCGAAAAATTTCATGCAAGATTCGGGATCGGGTCAGGTGATGATGCCCAGCCGTTCCAGGAGAGAATCCATATAGGTCATCAGCCACTCCCGCTGGCCGGCGGTGGCATAGGTGATGCAGTCGCAGCGAATTTTTTGGGGTGCGCGGACCAGCAGTTCACAGGAAATACGGGTCTCGTCCAGTTCCACGGCAAAACAGTGGGGCCGGCAGTCGGTGTGACGCCGCTGGGTGTCGGAAAGTAACTCCAGGGGAACCGGTACAAAGTAAATGTTTTCCATGGCGGACGGGCCGACGGTATCGTCCAGGAAAGACCGGATTTTTTCGTATTCTCCGGGCCTTAACTCGTCGATCACATATTGTTTCATGGGTTTTGTACTAACATAGATTGTGGTATAGTGCAATAATTTAGAAAATCAGCAAAAGGTGAAGCCGTCCATGAACCGTTCCGCATCCACGGATGTTGTATCCATGCCTTCCGGCCTTGACGACCTAAGGCGGGAGATCACCCGCACCGACAGGGAGCTTCTGGCCCTGCTCAACCATCGTGCCCGGCTCTGCCGCCAGGTGGGCCGGGTCAAGTCGGCCGCCGACCAGGCGGTGTTCAAGCCCTTTCGGGAAAAGGAGGTGCTTGAAGGGCTGGTGGCGGAAAACCCCGGAGACCTTCCCGACGACCACCTGCGCACCATCTACCGGGAGATCCTTTCATCCTCCCGGCGCTTGCAGCAACCCCAGAAGGCGGTCTACCTGGGGCCGGAAGGCACCTTTTCCTATTTTGCCGGCCGGGAGCTGCTGGGCAGCAGCACCGACTTTGAACCCTGCCCCAGCCTGGAGACGGTGTTTGCCGCGGTTGCCGGCAAAAAGGCCGACCTGGGCATCGTGCCCCTGGAAAACTCCCTTTCCGGCAGCGCCGGCCAGAACCTGGATCTTTTTCTCCGCTACGGTGTGCATATTCAGGCTGAAATCTACCTGCGTATCAGCTATCACCTGGTAGGGGCCGGCACCGGACTTGCCGGTATTCAGACCGTTTACTCACACCCCCGGGCCATTGACCAGTGCGCGGCCTGGCTTTCGAGCCATCTGCCCGAGGCCCATGTGGTGTTTGTGGGCAGCACGGCCGCCGCGGCCCGTGAGGCGGCGGGCCGGCCTGACTGCGTCGCCGTGGGCCACCGCCAGCTGGCCGCCATGTTTTCCCTCAACCTGCTGGCCGGGCCCGTCGAAGACGCGCCGGACAACTGGACCCGATTCATCGTCATCGGTCACCAGGCCCCTGCCGGCGGCAGCCGGGACAAGACATCAATTCTGTTCACCCTGCCGGACAAGTCCGGGGCCCTGGTCAGTGTGCTTTCCGTTCTGGCCAGAGGGGGCATCAACATGAAAAAACTTGAATCCCGGCCCATGCGGTCTGAAAAATGGCAGTACCTGTTCTTCGCGGACCTGGAGTGCGACCTCTCCGATGACGAGTATGCCGACCTTCAGGCCGAACTGGTTGAAAACTGCCAGACCCTGCGGGTGCTGGGGAGCTATCCTGCGGGGCTGCATCTGAACGACTGCTGATGGCTTCGTGAAAAGCCCAGTTTCTGCGTTGCGCGGATATAGCGCCTTTCGAAATCGGTATCGGGATCGCTATCGGTATCGGTATCGAAACCATAGTGGCTGAACAATCAAGAGCAAGAGCAGGAGCAAGAGTAAAAGTAAGCGTAAGATGATAAGGTATAGCGGTCATAATTTTTCAGGAATAACGAGATGAAAACCATAGGACTGGTGGTAAAGACCGATCCCGAGGCGGCCCGCAACGCTGATGAACTGGAAAAATGGCTGGCCGGCCGGGGCGTGGGAGTGGTGCGCACGGGCAGCGTTTCAGACGACAGAAAGGCACCGGTAGACCTGGGGTGCGTGTTTGTGCTGGGGGGCGACGGCACTTTTTTGAGCGCGGCCCGGTGGATCGGGGACGCCCCCATACCGCTGGTGGGCATCAAGTTCGGCGGCGTGGGCTTTCTGTCTGAAACCGTGGAGGACGACCTCTTCTCCGCGGCTGAAAAGATTTTAAAAGGCGAGTTTACCATTGCAAAGCGCATGCGCCTGCGGGTGACCATTTATGAAAATGGCCAGGAACAGGCCCGGCGCACGGTGTTAAACGACGTGGTGATCAACAAGGGGGCCCTGGCAAGGCTGGCCCATATTCACACCTTTGTGGACGGCTACGACCTGACCACCTACCACGGCGACGGCCTGATTGTTTCCACGCCCACCGGCTCCACCGCTTATTCCCTGGCCGCCGGCGGGCCGGTGATTCACCCGGCCGTGCCCGGTATCATTTTAACTCCCATCTGTCCCTTTACCCTGACCAACCGGCCCCTGGTGGTGCCGGACTCGGTGCGCATCGAGCTGCGCCTGGCCCAGTCGCCGTCGGACATCATGGTCACCCTGGACGGCCAGGAGGGGTTTGAAATGACGGAAGGTCATCGTCTGATGATCGAAAAAGCGGCCCACCCGGTGCACATGATCATCCTGCCGGGCCAGCGTTATTTTGACGTGCTGAAAACCAAGCTCAAGTGGGGTGGGGGACCGGCGGGGTATTAAGGAGTTTCCATTACTCCGTCGCTTCCGGCGAAAAGACCTTTCCGTGCCGGGCACTGGCTTTTTCCCAGTAAATTTCCTTTTTGACCTGTTTTTTCAGGTTTCTCAGGGTGTTTATGGGCTGAGTGGTGGAAAAGGCGTTGAGCAGCCAGCCCGGCAGAGCAATGCCCGGGTCCGCGATGGCGATGTAGGTGAAGGCTGATGTGTTCGGGCCGGTGGTGGTGTAGGTGAAAATGCCGTCCATCACCGGCATTCTGACGCGGCCGTTTTTTTCCGTCTCCGGGTCCATTCCCCAGACAGCGGCCTCTTCCACACTGCGAATGGAATCCACGCGAGTCTCTACGGTTCCCGCCTCCCAGTCCGCCGTTGTGACGACCCTGGACACGGCATCCCGGTCATTCAGAGGCCAGGGCAGGTCCACCACGTGGTAGCTGATTTTGTCATAATCATTGAACCGGTGGATGGTTCTCTGTAACAGGCAGTCGCCGAACCACTCATGGTAGCTGTCCGCATCGTCCATCACCTCGTAGATCACCTCCACGGGGGCCTCGACTTCACACCGGGCCCGAAGCTGCTTCATTTTAAATTCGTCCAGGGGCCGGTTTTCGACAACGATTCCGTTTTCGTCTGAAACGGTCCGCCACCCGTTGTCCGCCGCGTCATCAGCAAAAGCGCCAAACTGTGCGGTTGAAAAAATCAGCAGGAAAAGCAGAACAGGTTTGAGTCTCATGCGGCCGCACTCCTTTTTCAGGTGAATGGTTTTTTCGAACAGGGTTTCATGTTTCATACGCTGCCGGCTGGATTTTTTCAACCCTCATTTTACAGGCAGCCGGGCTTGAAGCATCTGGCGGATCACCGTGTCCTCCCAGTGACGGTTCTGGTGTCTTGCCACCCATGATTCATATCATTTGAGACGGTGGCGGGCAAGAGGGTGACCTGTTCCACTTATAAGAGGTATTGGCAGGGCGGCCGGTTTATGATACATCCTGATTGCGCATGTTCGATGCGTTGCCTCGCAAAAGATTACAAATCCCATTTTCAGGAGCCAGTATGAGCACGGAAGCCGAAAAAATCATCTACACCATGGTGCGGGTCAACAAGTTTCACCAGACCCGGCAGGTTTTAAAAGACATTTCGTTGTCCTATTTTTACGGGGCCAAGATCGGGGTCCTGGGCCTCAACGGCTCGGGCAAAAGCTCGCTTCTGCGGATCATGGCCGGGGTGGATGCCGAGTTTGACGGCCAGGCCGTGCTGTCCCCGGGGTATACCCTGGGGTTCCTGGAGCAGGAGCCGCAACTGGATCCGGAAAAAACCGTCCGGGCCGTTGTGGAGGAGGGCATGAGCGAGACCGTGGCCCTGATCAACGAGTACAACGCCATCAGCGAAAAGTTTGCCGAGCCCATGGATGACGATCAGATGAACCAGCTCATCGAACGCCAGGGTGTGCTTCAGGAAAAGATCGACCACCTGGACGCCTGGGACATCGACGCGCGCCTGGAGATGGCCATGGACGCCCTGCGCTGCCCGGCCGGCGACACGCCCATCAAGGTGCTGTCCGGCGGCGAGAAACGGCGGGTGGCCCTCTGCCGTTTGCTGCTTCAGAAACCGGACATCCTGCTGCTGGACGAGCCCACCAATCACCTGGACGCGGAAACCGTGGCCTGGCTGGAGCGGCACCTTCAGGACTATGCCGGCACGGTCATCGCCGTGACCCATGACCGCTATTTTCTGGACAACGTGGCCGGCTGGATTCTGGAGCTGGACCGGGGAAAAGGTGTTCCCTGGAAGGGCAACTACTCCTCCTGGCTGGAGCAGAAACAGACCCGCCTGCAGCAGGAGGAAAAAACCGAATCCCAGCGGCAGAAGACGTTGCAGCGGGAGCTGGACTGGATTCACATGTCGCCCAAGGGCCGGCACGCCAAGTCCAAGGCCCGCATCACCGCCTATGAGAACCTGCTCAGCCAGGAGCATGAAAAAGCGGCCGGGGACCTGGAAATCTACATTCCGCCGGGCCCGCGCCTGGGCAAGGTGGTGATCGAGGCCCAGGGGGTGAGCAAGGCCTATGGCAACCGGCTCCTGTTTGAAGAGATGAACTTTGCCCTGCCGGCGGGCGGCATCGTGGGCGTGATCGGCCCCAACGGCGCGGGCAAGACCACCCTGTTTAAAATGATCAACGGCGCGGAGACACCGGATACCGGCACCCTTCGCGTCGGTGAGACCGTGAAGCTGGCTTATGTGGACCAGGACCGCCAAAGCCTGGATCCGAATAAGTCCATCTGGGAGGTGATTTCCGGCGGGGCCGATATACTTGCCCTGGGCAACCGGGAGGTCAACTCCCGGGCCTATGTGTCCCGGTTCAACTTTGCCGGCGCCGACCAGCAGAAGAAAACATCCATGATTTCCGGCGGGGAGCGCAACCGGGTCCACCTGGCCTGTATGCTCAAAGAGGGCGGCAATGTCATCCTGCTGGATGAGCCCACCAACGACCTGGACGTGAACACCATGCGGGCACTGGAAGAGGCCCTGGAAAATTTCGGCGGCTGCGCCGTGGTGATCAGCCATGACCGCTGGTTTTTAGACCGTATCGCCACCCACATTCTGGCCTTTGAGGGGGACAGCCGGGTGGTCTGGTTTGAAGGCAACTACTCCGACTACGAGGCGGACCGCAAGCGGCGGCTGGGCAAGGCGGCGGACCAGCCCCACCGGATCAAGTACCGGCCCCTGACCCGTTAACCCGGGGTGCTCAAGGAAGGGGGTCTCGTAAAACGTCGGTCCTGGTAGAAGCCGTTACCACGTGGCGAATGCCGTGGCGGTCCATGCGCTGCCGGTCCGGGGAGAGACCGCAGCGTTCCAGGGCGCCCAGGATGCCGCCGGAGACCACGTATTCCCGATACAGGGGGAAGATGTCCCGGCCGCCGAGGGACCATTCCATCAGGTGTATCACAAACCCGGGCAGCGTGGCGGGCTGGGGCACCGTGTGATCGGAGATCACCAGCCTGTCGGCCACGGCGGCCATGGCGCGGACAGTGGCGTGACGTTCGTCAGGCCCCATTTCGTGAAGGGCCAGTGAAGTGACGGCCACGTCGTAACTGCGGTCAAGATCCTGTGCCAGCCGGGTGGAATCGCCAAAGGCAAAATCCAGATTTTTTACGCCCCGTTTGTTTTTTTGTCTTTCGCAATAGGCCAGCATACGGCGGGACAGGTCAACACCGGTCACGTGGCGGCATTTGGCGGCCAGTTCCAGGGCCAGCCGGCCCGTGCCGCAGCCTACGTCCAGCACGGTACTGCCTTCCGGAACAAAATCAAGAATCATTTGCCGGTTGGCGGTTTCCACGGGATCAAAGAACCATCCGTACAGGTATCCGTCGTACCACTGGTTTTTTCCGGTATTTTTCATGGGCTGTTTACCCGCATATTTCATGAACTATCCGGGTCAGGAGATCAGCGCGCCTTTAAAGTAATAGACCCGCTGGTGGTAGCCCTTTGCGTTCTTGCCGATATAGACAAAGCCGCTATAGGGCCACACCGCCTGGTTCCGGCTCTTCTGCAGGTATTCGTTTTCCACTTCCACGAACATGCCGATGCACTTGGTCAGCTCTTTTTTGACAAAGGCGGCTTCAAAAAAATCCCGGGTGTGCAGCACCAGGTTGGTGGCCAGCAGGGATCGGCGGTGATCCGGCGCCACAAAGCTGCGGTAGTAATAAAAGGAGTTTTCCA
This sequence comes from Desulfosudis oleivorans Hxd3, assembly GCF_000018405.1. Taxonomy (NCBI): domain Bacteria; kingdom Pseudomonadati; phylum Thermodesulfobacteriota; class Desulfobacteria; order Desulfobacterales; family Desulfosudaceae; genus Desulfosudis; species Desulfosudis oleivorans. The sequence goes on along the minus strand of NC_009943.1, from coordinate 3,119,532 downwards.
GCTGCGGGTTGTATTTTTCGTAAACCGTGCCCAGCCCGGCGATCTGGCCGGTGGCGCCGTCCCTGCCGATGCAGAACACCTGCCGGACCCGCTCCATGGCCATTTCCCTTGTGGGCAGGGCGTTGTTTTTCATCCAGAACTCGATGATTTCGTTTTTCAGTTCCGGGGTTTTGTCTTCCCATACATTTTCCAGAAGGTATTCATCGTCCCTGCTCATAGCCGGCACTCCGTTTGTGTTTTTGATATTGTGATACGCTCTGAATCAGATCGTGCCTATCTTATAAAGAGCCTGTTCCGGACACAAGGCTTTTTCATTTATCCGATTCAAGGAAACGGTTGAACACCGGGCCGCATGCCTGTATAGTTGAAAAAACATGATTCATTGAAGGAGTCGACCATGAAGGTTGTTTTTCATCCCGATTTTTACCAGGTCTACACATCGGACCCGGCCGCGGCAAAGGGCCGAATGGAGGCCGTGGTCAAGGTCATCGACCCTTTTGCCGGGTTTGTGACCGCCGAGATGGCGGACCATAACGACGTGGCGGCCGTGCACACCGAAGCCCATATCGACGAGGTGAGGCGTCAGCGGCTCTATCCTGTTGCCATGCTGGCCGCGGGTGGGGCCGTGCAGGCCGCCCAAATCGGCCTGGCCGAGCCCTGCTTTGCCCTGGTCCGGCCACCGGGCCACCACGCCTCTGCCGATGCCTCCTGGGGGTTCTGCTATTTCAACAACATGGCCGTGGCCATTGCGTCTTTGAAAAACCGGGGCCGCATCGACAGTGCCTATGTGCTGGACATCGACCTTCACTACGGCGACGGCACCGTGAACATTCTGGGAGACAAGTCCTATGTCACGGTCCATAACGTGGATGCCATGCGGCGCGACGCCTATCTGCGGGAGGTGGCAGACGCCATGGACCGGTGCGAGGCCGACATTATCGGCATTTCCGCCGGGTTTGACAACCACATGGAAGACTGGGGCGGGGTCCTGTCCACCGGCGACTATTTTGAGATCGGCAAAATGGCGGCCGGCGCGGCCCGGCGAAACAGCGGCGGATGCTTTGCCGTCCTGGAGGGGGGCTACAACCACGATGTGCTGGGCCAGAACGTCCTGGCCCTGATCCAGGGCATGGCAGCATGATTTTTGTGGCCGACAACCTTCATATTGTCAACCCGGTCGTTGAACAGGCGATTTTACACCGCGACCCCGGGCCGATCCGCGATCTGGTGACCCGGTGCGTGGCAGCCGGTGCCCAGGCTATCGATATCAACCCCGGTCCCCTGAAAAAAGATCCTGAAGCGGCCATGACCTTTCTGGTGAACACGGTGGCAACGGCAACTGACCTGCCCCTGCTGCTGGACACCACCAATGCCGCGGCCCTGGCCGCCGGTCTGGCCGCCTGCAAGAACCCGGTCATCATCAACGGCTTTTCACTTGAGCCTCGGAAGATTGAAACCATCCTGCCCCTGGCAAAAAGGTTTGATGCCGACATTGTTGGATTTCTGCTGGATGAGCGCAGCCGGGTGCCGGTGGATGTTGCCGACTGCCTGGAGGTGGCCGGCCGGTTGCTGGCGGCAGCCGAAAAAGCCGGCGTGAACCCGGCCCGGCTGATCATTGACCCGGTGATAGCGCCCCTGATGTGGGAAAACGGGGTGCGGCACAACCGGGCCGTGGTTGAGGTGATTCGCATGCTGCCCGACCTGTTCGGTCTTCCGGTGCGCGCCATTGCCGGGCTTTCCAATCTCACTACCGGTCCGGGGCCGAAAGAAAAGAAGCGGACGGCAGAGGTGGCTTTTCTGGCTATGCTGGCCGACGCCGGACTCAGCCTGGCCCTGGTCAACATTTTTCATCACCGCACGGTTGATTCCGGCGCTGCAAGCGAACATCTGTTGCGGTCGGACATTTTTTCATGGGAGGGGGTTTAGAACTCATGGGCTCCGGCGCCATCGGATGGGGCATAGACGTGGAGGGGCGGCCCATGCGCCACTGTCCCTGGCCTGTAACCGGGGAGGGCCGTTATCGTGAACCGTCACCAAAGGAGATCGAATCGGTTTACGGCATTTCCGGCCGGGCCGTGGCCGCGACCCTGCGCTATTTTGAGGCGTGCGGCGGCGACACGCCGGCCCTGGTGGAAAAGCTGAACCGGCATGCCCCGAAAGGCCCTTACCCGGCCTCACCGGTCGATCTTCTTGATGACTCCCGCTGGTACACCAACGAGTACTATTTTTACCTTCAGATGTTCTGCAAAAAGGCCGTGGGCCGTTACGACTGGCACGTGGGAGAGGACGGTCATGACCAGCTTCCGGTTTATCACAAGATATGGGAAAAGGGCTTTCTGGACCATCTTCCCTACGGCGGCCCGGACCGGGACTCCACCTTCAGCATGCTCTGCGCCATATTCAAGGGGTACGGCGCCAGGGGCGTGAATTTTAGTGACCTGTACGAGTGGGCCGACCTGTTGTGCCGGCACCAGGGCGCCGTGAGTTTCAGGGACGAGATCGTCAAGATGCCAAACACCTGGCTCTCGTCGGAGTTCTGGTACTACCTGATCGAGTTTGTCAAGATCGTCACCAACGAGAACAGCGTGTTTGCCATTGTGGAAGCCTGTTTCGATTATTACGACCTGGAGGGGTTCTCCTTTGCGCCGGACGGCATGCTGATGCACGTGCTCCAATACATGCTCAACAAGTCCACCCGGGCCTACCACGTGGAGATTGATCACGATCGGCGCCGGCACCGGGCACGGTTTCGCCTCTCCCGCCACCCGGCATGGGACCCGGCAAAGACCGGTCCGTACTATGCCGCCTGTACCCTGAGCGGGGACCAGGCCATTCTGGCCGCCTACCGCCTGGTGGTGCAGAAGTTTTTCCGGCTGGACCTGCCGCCCCGGATTTCCGGTGTTTCGGGCATGGGCACCGGCGAGGTGGCGTTTACTCTTCAGTGGGACCGGCGGGTGGTGTCGGTTCCCTTTCTGCAGTTGTTGGGGGCCAACGCGCTCATGGTGGCGGTTTACCTGGGGGCCGGTGCACTGGCGGGTGTCAGTGCCCCTTTTCTGTTTCTGGCGGGGGTGTTTGCCGTAAATTTTACCATCGCGCTTTTTCGGGTTTATCGTCATTATGCCAACCGCATCGCTATTTTGAAGGACCACCTGGAGCGGGTCCTGGCCGACAGCCGGGAACGGGTGGAGCAGGCCCAGACCATGAGCGCCGAGCTGCTGGAGGAGAAAAAACAGCTGGTGGCCGAGCGCGACGAAACGGCCCGCCGGCTGCGCATCACCGAGGTGTATACCCGTAAATCCCTGGTGGAGATGATCGCCGCCGGCAATGATCCCACCCGTATTCCGCCGCAGGACCGGGAGATAGGCGTCCTGTTTGCTGATATTCGGGAGTTTACCCGGCTGTCTGAAAACCGGGATCCCATACGGATCGTGGAGCTGCTTAACGATTTTTTTGATCGCATGAACCGGTGCATCATTGGTGAAAACGGCGAGATCGACAAGCTTATCGGCGACGGCATCATGGCCCTGTTTAACGATCCGGACGCCTGCCTGCGGGCCGCGGTTTCCATGTGCCGGGAGCTTCGGACTTTCAACGGTTCCGGCCCTTTTTCAGGCGACCGGGCCTTGTCCATCGGCATCGGCATTAATTGGGGCCATGTGGTGGCCGGCAACATCGGCTCGCAAAGCAAGATGGACTACACCGTGATCGGTGACATCGTCAACGCGGCCAGCCGGCTGGAGGCCCTGACCCGCCACTACGGCGTGCCCCTGATCATTTCCGAGGAGTTCAGGAAGCGGCTTTGCGGAAACTATGCCGTGGCCTTTCTGGACATGGTCCAGGTCAAGGGTAAAAAGGCGCCGGTGGCCATCTACGAGGTCTATGATCACCTGGGCCCTGATGCCGTGGCCTGCAAACAAGAGGTTGCCGGGGATCTGGAGCGCGCCTTTGCCCTGTATCGCCGGGGCGCCTTTGACGAGGCCGAAGCGATTTACGGTCGTGTGCGGGGGCAGGTGGCTGTTACGGCAAACCCCTGCCTGGACGACACCCTGGCCACCCTCGATTTTTATATTCGCCGCTGCCGGGACCTGGGCCGCCGCCGGGACGAACAGGTCCTTTCCGAATGGGACGGGGTATTCCATTTTGCCATCAAGTAGTTTCCATCCATGAATGGCCTTTTCCCGCTCCAAATCGGTATCGGTATCGAAATCGCTATCGAAGTTTTACGCCGGACAAGTCGGCCCGCCGCACCCGTTCGTCGTTGCGAGCGACTGTTCTGCTCTGAAACGAATTACGGGCAGGTTTTTCCATTAAGGCCCATTGTTTAATGGTGGACCGAACGCCAATGAAAGGACTCTCGCCCGTTGCGGCGCAGCCGAGCGCAAGCGGGTTTTCCGGAAAAAGCGGGCAGGCTGTTTGAATCCCGCGAAGCGGGATGAGTTCCTGCCCGCGCCGGAAAACCCGCTTGCGCGAGGGAAGCCGAAGGCCAAGCCGCAGGGCGCGGTTCTTTTGGTACTTTTCTTGCCGCCAAGAAAAGTACACGGATAAGCAAGAAAGAAAAAAATGATGATTGAATGAAGCACGGGTAAGGCCTTTCGGCCTTTGCCCGTGGCCCTGTCTTCCGGGCCGGTTTGCCGGATATTTCATGAAATGTCCGGGTCAGACTTTATAGCGCGTTATTCTCTCTTTGAGAATCGCCGCCTGGTCTTTAAAGGTATCGGATATGCTTGCCATTTCACCCGATACGTCAGCGTTTCTCTGAGCGATCTCTTTTAGAAGCTCCATGTCGGTGCCTATTTGAGCAACACCGGTGCTTTGATCTACAGACATCTTAAAAATTTCACGGACGAGCTCAGCCGTCTCCCTGCTTTTTGGCACAAGCTCTTTAAGAAGCACGCCCGACTCCTCTGATACGCCCAGGGCGGACTGTGAAAGTTCGCTTATTTCCTTGGATACCGAGGCGCTTTTTTCCGCAAGTTTCCTCACCTCGCCGGCAACCACGGCGAACCCCCTGCCGTACTCTCCGGCCCTTGCCGCTTCAATGGCCGCGTTTAAGGCCAGAAGGTTTGTTTTATACGAAATATCTTTAATGAGCACGGTTTTGTCTGTTATCTCCTTCATCGAAGCAACGGTTTTTTCAACAGAGGCGCCTCCGGCTTCGGCGCTTACCGCGGACATTTTCGCGATTTCGTCCGTGTTTTTCGCGTTTTCCGAGTTGCGCGCCACCGCCTCCCGTATCTCTTCAAGTGCGGCCGTGATCTTTTCGGCGCTCAGGGCCTGTTCATCGGCCCCGCTTTTTATCAACTGCGCCGTTCTGTTGACATCGATTGAGGCGCTGCTCAATACTTCGGCGCTCTTTATTACGTCGATCATAAACTCCTTTATATTGTTAATGTGGGCAGAGAACTGCCTGGCGAAATCCTCCAATACATCCCTTGATTTAACCACCGTTATCGTCTGCGTGAGATCGCCTTTTGTTGCTTTTGTTATGGCCGGCATGACGTTATCAATGGCCCTGGAGACCACCCTGAGCCGCCTGTTTATGATAACCCAGAGCGTCAGATTGAGCAGGAAAAGCGAGAGTGTGACAAAAAATATGCTCCTGTAAATGTTGTTGTATAAAATATGTTCAGGGAAAACGGCAAGCATTTGCCTATCGCCCCCGGGCAGTTGCGCCGCATAATACACGGAGACCTCCGACTCCAAAATACCTTCGAACTTTTGTGTTTCACGCCCGCGTGAAGACGTAAGAGATTCAAGCGTTGATTCCTTGAAATACCCGTGACGCTCGCTTCTCTCCACCACGGTGGAGATGTTTTTTCCCGTCATGCCTTTATCCGGATAAGCGTAAACAATATCTCCATTTTTTTCTGTGACAAGAAGGGTGCATCCCTCTTTAGCGCAATACGCGGGCGCGTAACCCCGCATATCCTCAAGGGACGCCAGCGCGGTCGCTTCATATTTTATAAACATGAATACGTTATCGTCAATTTCAGCCTTGATGACCGGAAGGTAAAGGTTGTAAACAATAATTGAAATCACTACATTGACAAGCAATATGATGGGGAGGACCAGGCTGACGACCTTGCTCCTGAGTCGCTGGACAGGGACCGGTATACCGAATCTGCCGATCGGATATGTTCTGAAATAATAAAGGTTCCTCGTAAAGTATCCGAGAAATAAAATGATAAACAGGCTGATAAAAAACACATAAAAATGGTAATAAAGATTTTTGTACCCGAGGTAAAAATACATGAAGGATATCACCGGCACATAAATCATCACCAGTGCTCCGATCTGTATGGAAAAAATTCTGTTTCCGGTGATCCTGAAGTTGTGAGCCAGTTTTTCCAGCACCCCCTTTTCAGTGATCGTATTTATTAAACGGAACAGCTTGGTGTTGATCCAGTAGACAAAATAAACATATATAATAATAAACGCCGAAAGGCTGAAGGCGATCAGAAACCATAAAAGCTCCCGGTCCCTGTTGAGTGGATAGGCGAAAGAGAATACCAGTACAAAAAAACCGATGGACGTCAACTGGCCGTATGCCCCGTATTTTTTAAACTGCTTCAGGATGTCATTAGGGTTCATTACCGCTGCTCCTTGGCTGTTGATGTTCTCCCGTAAAAGCCCGCCTGTTGGTGACGATAAGAATTTGCTTTTATTGTAATTAATTATATAGAGACCGGGCTTGTGTGTCAATGCGATCCCGACCCCGATCCCGATCCCGATATCGATTTGGATGATCAGGATTGCTTCGCTCCGCTCGCAATGACCTTATTAGACAAGCCCGGTCTCGCCGGGCGCTTCGGCACATCTTGCCCCCGGTTCTGCCCCGTGATATAAATCATCCAGTTCATTCAACCATTTGATTCCATCAGGAGACGCCATGCCGGACAACCGCGTGATCTATCTGATCGACGGCACCGCCTATATTCACCGGGGCTATCATGCCGTGCGAAACCTTTCCAACTCCAAAGGGCTGCCCACCAACGCGGCTTTTTCCTTCACCCGCATGCTGATGAAGCTGATGAAGGAAAAAGAATCCGAGTATGCCGTGGTCTTTTTTGACGCCAAAGGCCCCACCTTCCGGCACGAGATCGACAGGGAATACAAGGCCAACCGCCCCCCCATGGCCGAGGACATGGCCGTGCAGATTCCCTATATCAGGAAGATCGTGGAAGGGTTTAACCTGCCAATTGTAGAGCAGCAGGGGTACGAGGCCGATGACATGATCGGCACCCTGGCGGTAAAGGCCGAAAAAGAGGGCTTTGACACGGTGATTGTTTCCGGGGACAAGGATTTTGCCCAGATGGTCACCGACCATGTCACCATCTGGGACCCCATGAAGGAGATTGTCATCGACCGGGCCGCGGTGGAAAAAAAGTTCGGCATCCAGCCGGCCCAGGTGATCGACGCCATGGCCCTGTCCGGCGACACGTCGGACAACATTAAAGGCGTTCCGGGCATCGGCGAAAAAACGGCCCTGGCCCTGATTCAGGAGTTCGGCTCCCTGGACAACCTTTACGACCGGGTGGAGACCATCACCAAAAAGAAGCAGAAAGAAAACCTGCTGGCCCACCGGGACGACGCCTATCTTGCCAGAAAACTGGTCACCATCGACACCAACGCGCCTGTGGCATGGGACCTTGAGGCCTTTACGGTCAAGGCGCCGGACAACGCGGCCCTTTCCGCCCTTTTTGGCGAGCTGGAGTTTACAGGCCTGCAAAAGGAGTTTCCACAGCAGACCGACCTGTCGGGCAAGCGCTATACCGGCGTGATGACCCAACAGGAGCTGGAATCCCTGGCCGGCCGGCTGGAAAAAGCCTCCTGTTTTGCCTTTGACACCGAGACCACGGCCCTTGATCCCATGAAGGCCCGGCTGGTGGGCATATCCCTGGCTCTGGAACCGGACGAGGCCTTTTACATTCCCGTGGGCCACGCATACGAAGGCGCGCCCGTGCAGTTGGACCGGGACGCGGTGCTTCGAATCCTTGCCCCGGCTTTTGAAAACACAAAGATCACCAAGATCGGCCAGAACGTCAAGTATGACTGGACCGTGCTCTCCCGCTGTGGTTTTAAAATAGACGGCCCGGTATTTGACACCATGATCGCCGCCTACCTGCTCAACCCCACCCGTCGCAGTTACGGCCTGGACCGGCTGGCCGCCGATTATCTCAACCATCGCATGATCTCTTACCAGGATGTCACCGGCACCGGCAAAAACGCCAAATGCTTTTCAGCGGTGCCGCTGGAGGAGGCCATCCCCTACGCCGCCGAGGACGCGGACATCACCTTCAGCCTGCACCGGCTGCTGGAAAAGGAGTTGAAACAGGGCGGCCTTTTCGAGCTGCTTGAAACCATTGAGATGCCCCTGGTGCCGGTGCTGATGCACATGGAGATGGCCGGCGTGGCCGTGGACCGGGAGGCCCTGGCCGCCCTTTCCAAAGAACTGGAGGGGCAACTGGAAAAGCTGGAGGGTGAGATCTACGGCCTGGCCGGGGAGACCTTCAACATCAACTCGCCCCAGCAGCTGGGCGTGATCCTGTTTGAAAAACTGGGGCTTCCCACCCAGAAGAAAACCAAGAAAAAGACCGGCTACTCCACCGACGCGGACGTGCTGACCACCCTGGCGGACCACCACGAGCTGCCGGCCCTGCTGCTGCGCCATCGCACCCTGGCCAAGCTCAAGTCCACCTATGCCGACGCCCTGGCCGAACTGATTCTCCCGGAGACCGGCCGGATTCACACCTCTTTTAACCAGACCGCCACAGCCACGGGCCGCCTCAGCAGCACCGACCCCAACCTTCAGAACATTCCCATTCGCACCGAGGAGGGCCGCCAGATTCGCAAGGCCTTTGTGCCCCGGCCCGGCTGGACCTTTGTGTCGGCCGACTACTCCCAGGTGGAGCTGCGCATCCTGGCCCATTACTCCCAGGACCCCATTCTGATCGAGGCCTTTGAAAACGACGAGGATATTCACACCCGCACCGCCAGCGAGGTGTTTCAGCTTTTTCCCGAAATGATCACCGAGGACGTGCGGCGCCAGGCCAAGGCCATCAACTTCGGCATTGTTTACGGCATCAGCCCTTTTGGCCTGGCCCGGGACCTGGGCATCAGCCAGAAGATGGCGAAAAATTACATGGACAGCTATTTTTCCCGCTACAGTCGGGTAAAAGAGTTCATGGACAAAGCCATTGCCGATGCGCGCGAAACCGGCCAGACCCGCACGATGTTCGGCCGCATCCGGTATCTGCCCGACATCGACAGCCCCAACCGCACCCTGCAGGGCTATGCCGAGCGGGCCGCCATCAACACCCCCATTCAGGGCACGGCCGCGGACATCATGAAGCTGGCCATGATTGCAACGGAAAAGGCCCTGGCAAAAGAAAAACTTGTTTCGGTCATGCTGCTCTCCGTGCACGATGAAATCGTGCTGGAGTGCCCGCCGGACGAGGTGAAAACCGTCAGCGCCCTGGTGGCCGACATCATGGAGAATGTCTGCGACCTGGCCGTGCGGCTTAAGGTGAATGTGGCGCAGGGTAGCAACTGGGCCGACGCCCATTGATAAATAATGATGGCTGTGTAAAACGTCCAATCTCTGCGTTGCGCGGCGTCCCTCCTCATTCAGCGTACCGCCAGTACAGCTTCATTCGTCGGGACTTGCGCGCCTTGACCTTGAACGTTTTACAAAGCCATAGAGCCATCTTGTGCTGTTTATATCCTGAAAATTTTATCCTTAAGGCGGAAGTAGTATACTGGGCATGAGCGATTGCTTTTGCCCATTGCAGCGCAGCCGAGCGCGAATGCTTTTTCCGGGAGAAGCGGGCAGGCTGTTTGAGCACCGCGAAGCGGGCGAGTTCCTGCCCGCGCCGGAAAAAGTGTTTGCGCGAGGGCAGCCGAAGGCCAAGCTGCAGGGCCGCCTTCTTTTGGTACTTTTCTTGGCGCCAAGAAAAGTACATGGAAAAGCAGATAAGAAATAAGATGGATTCTGTCCTAAAACAACAAGGATGTAAATAAACAGTGACGGGCAACAAACTCAGCTTGCAGTCGACTCCAGGTCCGATGGGAGCTCGCAACTGAAGATTGAATGTCTTACAAAGCCATCCGAGGTAAAAATATGGAATTAAGACAGATCGATGACTATCGCTGGGAAATTCCGCAAACCGGCGCCATGCGGGTGCCGGGTATCATCTATGCCGATGCGGCCATGATGGCGGCCCTTCAAAAGGAGGAGGCCTGCCGCCAGGTGGCCAACGTCGCCACCCTGCCGGGCATTGTAAAGGCCTCCCTGGCCATGCCCGACATTCACTGGGGCTACGGCTTTCCCATCGGCGGGGTGGCAGCCTTTGACATGGACGAGGGCGTCATCTCTCCCGGCGGCGTGGGCTACGACATCAACTGCGGGGTGCGGCTGGCCGTCACAAAACTTTTTGCCGACGAGGTCGGCCCCCGGATTGCCGACCTGGCCGACGCCCTTTACGCCGGTGTTCCCTGCGGCGTGGGCTCCACCGGCGGCATTCGGCTGACCGTGGCAGAGGAGAAAAAGGCCATTTCCCAGGGCGCGTCCTGGGCCGTCAAGCGGGGTCTTGGGGATGCCGACGACATCGACCGCACCGAGGACTGCGGCCACATGGCCGAAGCGGATCCGGAAGCGGTCAGCGACAACGCCCTGGAACGGGGCCGGCGCCAGCTGGGCACCCTGGGGTCGGGCAACCATTTTATAGAGGTGGGCGAGGTGGTCGAGGTGTTTGATCCGGCGGTGGCGGCCCGGTTCGGCCTGGCCGAGGGACGGATCACCCTGATGCTGCACTCCGGCTCCCGGGGGCTGGGTCACCAGGTGTGCGATGACTACCTGGCGGTGATGGCAAAGGAGGCCCGCAAATCCAACATCGAACTGGTCGACCGCCAGCTGGCCTGCGCCCCCGTCAACGCTTCGGCCGGCCGACGCTATTTTTCGGCTCTGGCCTGCGCCGCCAACTTTGCCTGGATCAACCGCCAGGTGATGCTTCACCTCTGCCGGGAGGTGTTCATGCGGGTGTTTGCAAAGGGACCGGCAGATCTTGGCATGCGCATGGTGTATGACGTGTGCCACAATATCGCCAAAAAGGAGCGCCACGAGGTGGATGGCCGCGTGCGGGACCTGTGTGTCCATCGCAAGGGTGCCACCCGCGCTTTTGCCCCCGGCCATCCCGACCTGTGTGCGGCCTATCGCGACGTGGGCCAGCCCGTGCTGGTACCCGGCGACATGGCCACCGGCTCTTACGTGCTGGCCGGATGCGACGGCGCCATGGCCGAAACCTTTGGGTCGGCCTGCCATGGCGCGGGCCGGGTGCTCAGCCGCACCGCCGCCAAAAAGGCGGCAAGGGGAAGGGAGTTGTTCTCCGAAATGGCCGGCCGGGGCGTTGCCCTGCGGTGCCAGGGCCGCACCACCGCCGCCGAGGAGATGCCCGAGGCCTACAAGGATGTCAACAGCGTGGTGGAGGTGGTCCACCGGGCGGGGATCGCAAAAAAGGTTGCAAAAATAAGACCTTTAGCGGTTGTCAAAGGATGATGGGTTGTCATGTACCGGTTGTTTTAACCATTAGATTTTATGAGGGTTTTCTACATAAAAGGGATGCAAAACACCTCAGGCCGCCCATGGCGGTTTGGGCTTTGAAAAGTGCCCGAATTTTATTTTACCGAATTGTCTCCGGCTGGATATTCATCATGCCGAAAAATTTCATGAAATATGCTGGTTAAGGAAAAAACACCATATCTTGAATTTTTTAGTTGACACATCACAACATCTTGCGCTAGGTTGAGGCTACTTTCAGGGGCAACCCCATTCCCATAATTAAAACGATACAGATCGACGGGTTGGTGTTTGTAAACCCTGTTTTTTGTTTCATACGATTGTTTCAAAGGAGGCCGCAAGTGTTCGAAAGCATCAAGAAACGGGATGGCAGAATCACCACCTTTGATTCCAAGAAGATCACGGAGGCCATTGCCAAGTCAGGCAAGGCCACCGGCGAATTCGACGGCCGGGAGGCAAAAAAGCTGACGCTGCGGGTGCTTACCCTGGCCAGCCAGATGAAGCTGGGACCGGTGCCTGAGGTGGAGGAGATTCAGGACATCGTGGAGCGGGTCCTGCTGGATTCACCTTTTTATAAGAGCGCCAAGAGCTACATCCTGTATCGCGAACAGCACACCCAGATCCGTAACATCGCCACCAAGGCCAGTGTCAAGCTGGTGGAAAACTATATCGGGAAGATGGACTGGAAAATAAAAGAGAACAGTAACATGAGCTATTCTCTCCAGGGCCTCAACAACTATATCTCTTCAGACGTTACCGCCGAGTACTGGCTCAACCGGGTCTATCCGCCCGAAGTGAGGGACGCCCATAAAAGCGGTGACCTCCATATTCACGACCTGAGCCTGCTGTCAGTCTACTGCGTGGGCTGGGACCTTCAGGACCTGCTGGAAAAGGGGTTCAAAGGGGTCACGGGCAAGGTGGAAAGCTCGCCGCCCAAGCACTTCCGGTCGGCCCTGGGCCAGGTCGTCAACTTTTTCTATACCCTTCAGGGCGAGGCTGCCGGTGCCCAGGCCATTTCCAACTTTGATACCCTGCTGGCCCCGTTCGTGCGCCACGACCGGCTGGACTACAAGGGCGTGAAACAGGCCCTTCAGGAATTCGTGTTCAATATCAATATCCCCACCCGGGTGGGCTTTCAGACCCCGTTCACCAACATCACCATGGACCTGCTGGTGCCGACGACACTGAAGGATCAGCCGGTCATCGTGGGGGGAAAGATCAGCGAAACCGAAACCTACGGCATGTTCCAGGAGGAGATGGACCTGATCAACCGTGCCTTTGCCAACATCATGATGGAGGGCGACGCCAAGGGCCGGGTCTTCACCTTTCCCATTCCCACCTATAACGTGACCAAGGATTTTGACTGGGACAACCCCAACCTGGAACCCATCTGGCAGATGACCGCCAAGTATGGCATTCCCTATTTTTCCAACTTCATCAATTCCGACATGTCACCCGAGGACGCCCGGTCCATGTGCTGCCGCCTGCGGCTGGACAACCGGGAGCTGGCCAAGCGGGGCGGCGGTCTGTTCGGCGCCAATCCCCTCACCGGTTCCATCGGCGTGGTCACCATCAACCTGCCCCGTATCGGCTATGTGTCCAGCACCCGGGAGGAGTTCTTCGACACCCTGGCCCGCCTGGTGAACCTGGCCAAGGACAGCCTGATCATCAAACGCAAGGTGCTGGAGAACTTTACCGAGAACAACCTGTATCCCTACTCCAAGTTTTACCTGCGGGGTATAAAGGAGAAAACCGGCTTTTTCTGGAAGAACCATTTTTCCACGGTGGGTATCATCGGCATGAACGAGGCGTGTGTCAATTTTATGGGTGAAGATATCGGCAGCCGCACCGGCCGGGGATTTGCCCTGGAGGTGATGGATTTTTTAAGGGACCGGCTTTCCGAAATTCAGGAAGAGACCGGTGAAATCTTCAACCTGGAAGCCACTCCGGCCGAAGGCACCTCTTTCCGGCTGGCCATGCTGGACAAACAGCGGTTCCCCAACATTATCTGCGCAAACGAGACCTGCGCTTCCGGCAAGCCGGTACCTTTTTACACCAACTCCACCCAGCTGCCGGTCAACTACACCGACGACGTGTTCGAGGCCCTGACCCTTCAGGACGACCTTCAGACCAAGTACACCGGCGGAACGGTTTTTCACATCTTCCTGGGCGAACAGGTTCACGACACTGCCGGCGCCAAGGCCTTGGTGCGCAAGGTGGCCGAAAACTTCCACCTGCCCTATTTTACCCTGTCGCCCACCTTCAGCGTGTGTCCGTTCCACGGCTACCTGAACGGTGAACACGAAACCTGTGCCAGCTGCGGCAGCGAAACCGAAATCTACTCCCGGGTGGTGGGCTACCTGCGGCCGGTATCCCAGTGGAATGACGGCAAGCAGGTGGAGTTTGACATGCGCAAGACCTTTGACTCCGGCGTACAGCAGAGCATGGAGATGAAGAGCATTCCCGCCTATGCCGAGCGGGAAAGTGCCAGCATCGTCGGCCCGGGAACAAAGGCGGCGGTGGGCGCCCGTTAAGAAGCCCCCTATTCACAGGCAAACGCAAGGGCGACCCTTTTAACCGGGCCGCCCTTTTCATTATTTCAATCGGTATCGGTATCGGTATCGGGGTCGAAATCGGTATCGAGGAATAAGGATTAAAAATACGGACACGGACACGAGCACGAGCACGAGCACGAGTAAGAGTAAGAGTAAGATGAGCAGCAGGGAGATAAAGACAGGTAAAAAGTATCATGCGTATCGGCGGCCTTCAAAAAATTTCAGCCATTGATTATCCCGGCAGGGTGGGCTGCGTGGTGTTTACCGTGGGATGCAACTACCACTGTCCCTACTGCCACAACCCGGACCTGGTGCGGCCAAAAGGGCCGGACTTTATGTCCGAGGCCGATTTTTTCGCCTTTCTGTCCGAGCGTACCCATTTTTTAGACGGGGTCTCCATCACCGGCGGCGAGCCTTGCCTCCAGCCCGACCTGGCCGATTTCTGCGCGAAAATAAAGGAAATGGGCTTTCTGGTAAAGCTGGACACCAACGGCAGCCTGCCTGGCGTCACCGCCGGCCTGATTAAAAAGCACCTGGTGGACTATATCGCCATGGACGTCAAAACCGCGCCGGAGCGGTACGAGCCCCTGGCCGGGCCCGGGCTTTCGCCCGATACCCTTGTTCAAAGCATCGACCTGATCAAAAATTCCGGCCTGCCGTGCGAGTTTCGCACCACCTGTGTCCGGCCCTTTGTGGATGAGGCAGCGGTCCACCGCATCGCGGACCTGGTGGCCGGCGCCCCGCTGTATGTGTTGCAGCATTGCGGAAAAGAGCGTATGCTCGACCCCGAATTTTTTGATCAGGACCCGGTGATCGGCGCCGAAGAGATGGAGCGGTTTAAAAATATTGCCCAAAACCGTGTGGAACGGTGTATTATACGGTAAAAAAGGAAATATTCATGACCAGCATTAAAACCATAAAATCCAGAGCCCCCAAAGACTACCTGGTCTTTGCCCTGGATGTGCCAACGGTTTCCGAAGCCGCGGAATACGTTCACCTTTTAAAAAATCACGTGGGCATGTTCAAGGTGGGCCTGGAGCTGTTTGTCCGGGGCGGCCGCCGTATCATCGACACCATTCACGATGCCGGGGGCGGCGCAAAGATATTTCTGGACCTCAAGCTTTACGATATTCCGGAGACGGTCTACCGCACCATGAACGCCATTGCCGCCATGGGCGTGGATTTTGCCACGGTCCACTGCTCGGGCCAGAAAGACATGCTGGCCGCGGCTCAGGAGGGGGCGGACGGCCAGGTGGGAGTCCTGGGCGTCACTGTGCTGACCAGTATGTCCGCCGATGATGTGCGCGACGCCGGCTATGGGCCGGAGTATATTGAAAACATCTCCCGCTTGGTGATGAAGCGGGCTGCTGCCGCCGCTGAATGGGGATTTGCCGGCATCGTCTGCTCCCCGCTGGAGGTGTCGGCCATGAAGGAGCGGTTCGGCAAGGGTTTTGTCGCGGTCACGCCGGGCATTCGGCCGGCAAAAGGGCTGGTCTCCCGCGATGACCAGAGCCGCATCTCCACCCCGGGCCAGGCCATTCGCAACGGCGCCGACTACCTGGTGGTGGGCCGTCCCATCCGCGAACCCGACGACTCGGCCGCTGCCGCCGCCGCCATCTGCAAAGAGATTGAAGAGGCCCTGAAATAGGGCTTTTCTGTTGTATCGAGTGCCACGGGCCAGGCGACAGCTTGCCCGTGTCCGACCCCCGGCAATACGTTCCATCACCACATGAGAGTTAACCATCACAAGGAGACACCATGAAAATTGATATCACAAAAGAAGAGTATCGGCTGCTGCTGGACATCCTGTCCATTTCGGACTGGGTCATGAACTCCTATAAACTGGAGGATGATTCTGAAACCGAGCCCTATGTCGCGCTTGAGCAGAAGCTGCTGTCCCATGCCAAAGACTTCGGGTTCGACAACCTTGTGCAGTATGACGCGGAAGAAAAAGAGTATTTTCCCACGGCCGAGTATGAGGCGGCTGAAACCGACGCGCGGTTTATCGACGAGTTTGAAGACTTCTGTTTCTGGGAACAGTTGTGCAGCCGTCTGGCCGAAAGAGATCTGATCAGGGAAAGAGGGGCCGAAGTGGTCCAGGAAATGTCGCCCTGGGACAGAATCACTGAAGCAGAAGACCTGATGGAAAAATACGAGGACGAGTTTGCCGAAAACGGCATTGAGAATCTTGTCATATCAGAAGGGTAACGCCTTCACCCGGCAGGAATGACGCAACCGAACGTGAACCGTATCGGCCTTTTTTCATATTCTTTATCCACATCAAAACAGGACGGGTGTCACGGGCAAAGCCGCAAGCGGTTTGCCCGTGCCCGTTTCCCAGGATGTCCGGCCTTTTCCCGTCCCCCCGGATTTGATCCGGCAAGACCCATAAATGGACCCGTACCACCATGAACGTCCTGCTTATCTCGGCCAACACCGAAACCATCAACATGCCGGTCCTGCCCCTGGGCCTCTCCTGCATTGCCCGGGCCGTGCGGGCCGCCGGCCACCAGGCCATGGTGGTCAACACCCTGGACAAAGACCGGCTGATACCGGAAGCCCTTCAGGCCATTGAAACGTTTCATCCCAGGGTGATCGGCATCTCGGTGCGCAACATCGACGACCAGACCATGGAGCCTGCCCGGTTTTTGCTGGAGCCGGTCAGGGACCTGATCGCCGCCTGCAAAAAGCAGACATCCGCCCCCATCGTGCTTGGCGGGGCAGGGTACAGCATCTTTCCCGAGGCGGCCCTTTCCTATCTTGGCGCGGACAGGGGCATTCGCGGCCCCGGAGAAAAGCCCTTTGTCTCCCTGCTGGCCCATCTTGAAAACAATAAAAGCCCGGCTGCCATCCCCGGCCTTTACCTGCCGGGCCGCAAACCCGCGGCTCCCCTGGACCCGGACTGTCACATCAACGATTATCCCATGCCCCTGCCCGAAGACCAGGTGTTCGCGCCCTCTGAAACCGGTGACGCGCCTGTGTGGGTTCCGTTTCAAACCCGGCGGGGCTGCCCCATGGATTGCAGCTACTGCTCCACCGCATCCATAGAGGGCAGGACCACCCGCAAGCGGGACCTTTCCCGGGTAATTGATACCCTGGCGGCCTACAGACAGGCCGGCTTTTCCCATCTCTTTTTTGTGGACAACACCTTCAACATTCCCCCTTCCTATGCAAAGGCCCTGTGCGACGGCATCATTGAAAAAAACCTGAACCTCTCCTGGCGCTGCATTGTCTATCCATGGAAGATTGACAATGACCTGGCCGAAAAAATGGCGAGTGCCGGATGCAAGGAGGTGAGCCTGGGGTTTGAAAGCGGGTCTGCTCAAATGCTGCGGGCCTTTAACAAAAAATTTACCCCTGACGATGTGCGGGCGGTTTCCGCCGCGTTAAAGCAGTTCAATATCAAGCAGACCGGGTTCCTGCTGCTGGGCGGCCCCGGCGAAACCGAACAGACCATCCAGGAAAGCCTGGCCTTTGTCGAATCCCTGAACCTGGATGCTACAAAAATTACCTCCGGCATTCGCATCTACCCGGAAACCCAACTGGCCCGCCAGGCCGTGGCCCAAGGGATCATCGCCCCGGATGACACCCTGCTGTTTCCCCGCTTCTACATGGCCCCCGCCGTAAAAGACACCATCCGCGCCATCGTTGCCCCCTGGCTTACAAAACACCCCAACTGGTTTTCGTAAAAGTAAGGGGCGCATCTGCTGTGTTGCGGGATATTTGCGGATATACGGTAGGGGCGAACCTTGTGTTCGCCCTTGATGGACAACCACAAGAAGTTGCCCATCAATATTTTGTCCCGCGCCTTGCATCTGCGGCCAAAGCAACTCGTGAAATATCCGGGTTAAAAATCAAATTTCTTGACAGGACTAAATTAATATTGTACGTTTTTATACAAAAATATGTATCTATAGATACAATTTTATGTAGCTAGTGCCCATCCACCTGTTATGAGGGCACGAAAAAGTGTTTCCAATCCAGAAATGAGGGAAAGACCATTTATGGATGGAAACCAGATATCCTCCAGGAGGAGAAACGGCATGGCTGAAAAAGAATTATTAGAAAAATTAAACCGCCTGGGTTTCGCTCTTATGGAAACAAGGGCGGATTTTGATGTTAATAAAACACTTGCCGAAGTTGTAAAAAGCAAAGATACGCGATTGTGGGAAGGCTTCCCCGTTTTGCTGGTTAATGCTGCTAAAGAACCGTCTTTTGATTACGATCAGATCCTGAAGAATTTAACAAAAAGTGAAGAACGAAAAACGTTGCACTTTCTGTCGTTATTGTCGTTGGCGTTGTGTCAGCATCATCATTTGTCTTTTGTGTGGGCGCGGCAATTTAAAAAAAGTCTTTCACGCCCGGATCTGGACCGTCTGCAGGAGCTGAAAAACGCCCTGGTCCGGAATAAGGCTGTTTCGTTCGGAAACAAACAGTTTGACCCTTCACGCTTAAAAGAAACATTTAACAATTATTTTGTGCAGGATGCCGAGAAAACAAAACAGATGAAGGAACAATATGGGAACCTGTCTCTTGAATATGCGTTGTCCCAACTGTTCTCTCCAAAACAAAAGGAACTGTTTCAAAAGAAACTGCAGGGCGAACCGCTGACCAAAACCGAAAAGGAATATTATTCGCGTTCCGTAAAGAAAAAAGTTTCCGCCCTGGCAAACCCGGATCTTCACCGGCTGGCGCAGAAACTGATGGACTACTAACCCGCAGCATCAATAAACAGTGGCGGGTATGCTTTGAATGGCAGGACGGCAATGCCTTTAATGTGGCTATCGTCGATTAT
The DNA here is from genome assembly GCF_000018405.1 of Desulfosudis oleivorans Hxd3. Taxonomy (NCBI): domain Bacteria; kingdom Pseudomonadati; phylum Thermodesulfobacteriota; class Desulfobacteria; order Desulfobacterales; family Desulfosudaceae; genus Desulfosudis; species Desulfosudis oleivorans. Next base: position 3,100,607 of record NC_009943.1, on the reverse strand, counting down.
CATTGAGGTGAAAAAATGAGCAATAAAGATTTCCTTGATCCCATTGTACCGGGTGAAATCCTGCGTGAAGACTTTATGGAGCCGATGCAGATCAGTATCAATCAGCTCTCCCGGGACCTGGCCGTTCCTCCGAACAGAATCAGCGAGATTGTAAACGGCAAAAGAAGCATCTCCGTCGACACGGCCCTTTGGCTGGAGCGCTATTTCGGGGTGGAGGCCCAGTTCTGGCTGAACCTTCAGTCCGAGTATGACCTTCGCGTAATGAAACGTAAAATAGGGCCGGATATCAAGCAGCGCATTATTCCGGCCAAAAGGCCCGCTACGAATTCGACAGGCCGCAGCCCAAGTAGTCATCGCCCAGGATGACAACCTGCTCTTTCCCCGCTTCTACCTGGCCCCCGCCGTAAAAGACACCATCCGCGCCATCGTTGCCCCCTGGCTTACAAAACACCCCAACTGGTTTTCGTAAAAGTAAGGGCACAGGTTTTATTGTTATTGTCTTTCCCGTCACAAATTGGGCGGCATGATGTATAGTCAAAAAAACGATTTTCCGTTGACATTTCAATTAAATAAAAATAGGCTCGATTGGAAATCGGGGGAAAAGAACGCTCTAACGAAGGCATTTCAGTGGATGGCTTCCACCCACCGCTGACCTCGCTACGTTAAACCGCAACTTACAATTACAAGAGGCCTGCAGGTTCAATGGTTCACAACTCTAAATCGTGTCATCTCTACGTAACAGACGAGCTACAGCAACACATCGAACGTGAACCACCGGTGCTGCTATGTCACTATACGAATCAACATGGATTGCTGGGCATTATTTCCACTGGCGAAATTTGGGCTACGAGTGTAACCGACTTAAATGATCGGAGTGAATTTGAATACGCACAAGAACTAGCCGAATCGCTAATTGCATCACGCATCGAGGATGAGTCGGACGAGCGAAAGAAAAGACATCTTGGTTACCTACGCAATGCAGTGCTCAAGGCTGGAATTAATATCTGCGTTTCTTCATGGTCGTCGCGTATTGACGATCTCTCACAGTGGCGAGCATATAGCGGAGCCGGAACCGGCTATTCGATTGATGTAAAAGGCTCAGCGCTGAAAGAGTTTGCAAAAGCCCAAGACTTTATCCTCGCCGCCTGTATATACGATAAGAGCGAGCAGGAACGTGTTCTTCTTTCACTGATCAACGCAGACCTAGCCCAAAACATTGAGTGGGAGACAGCACATCCGCAAACAAACGAACTCGAGAGGTTTAAGCTTGAACAGAATGGCAGGAGCTTCGCCTACCATATCAATCGGTACGCTTCTCTCTTCAAGCATCCCGGGTTTGCGGGTGAGGATGAATGGCGCTTAGTCTCTAAACCGATAGACGTCTCAAGGATGGATTTTCGTCCAGGAATCTCAACAATTGCGTCCCATTTCCGTTTTTCGCTTCGAGATGGCAGTGGGCAAGGCAATCCGACTATTCGGCTTGAGTCGGTTCATGTTGGTCCATGCCCAGAACCAGAGCGTGCTCAACGGAATGTGCGCTTCCTTCTAGCAAAGTACAGTCCGCCGTTGCATGATCCTGAGATCATAGTCTCGAATGTCCCATACAGGACATGGTGATCTTTCGCTATACGGTTTAATGAGAGCCTGCACAGAGCCACAAAAGGTGGATGGCTTTGGCTGTTGCGACTTCGTCATTAAAAGTTTAATTGCCCACAGCCCGCATTCTTTTTGTAGTCTGTGAGACGCACGTTACAACACTCAGTACCAGAAAATGATTCGCCAGCTGCTGGATGAATATGCGGCCCGGCAATAGTTTCGGAATTCTTTAGACAGTGACCGGCTTAAACTCACGTATGGCTTACAAAAGCGTGAACCCGGCCTGATCGAGATTCAGGGAAAGGACGAGGAATGAACGATATTGTGGTGGTAGAAAGGATTACCAGCAAAATATATGTGATCCGACGGGTAAAAGTGATGCTGGACAGAGACCTTGCCGGACTGTATGAGGTGGAGACTTCCCATTTAAAGCGGGCGGTCAGACGCAACATAGACCGTTTCCCTGATGACTTTATGTTTGAACTGGCAAAAGAAGAATTGAAAGATTGGAGATGCTAATTTGGCACCTCCAATTCCGAAAAAATGGGGTTAAGATATCCGCCGATGGCTTTTACGGAGCAGGGCGTGGCCATGCTTTCCAGCGTGTTGATCAGCAAACGGGCCATACCAGACTTTCCTGTTGACATTTCAGGACGACGAAAGGTAATTTTTGTCAGGAGGATGGGCTTAACCATTTCATGTTACACACAACCATTATTGGCAGGGGTGGCAAAATGCCAAAACCACGTAAAATTCTTTTACTGGAAGTTGATATTGACAATGAAAAATTCCAGATGGCTCTGCTGGATGGATCGAAATGGCTTATTAACCCAGGCGACTTATCTACTGTTGTCACTTGGCTTCCCGCAACAGAGCTTAGAGTAGTAGAAAATAAAAGTTCTATGTTTAATTTTAGTATAACCAATGCCACTGACAGCAGTACTATCAGAGCGAGATGCCTAAATTCAGGAGAGAATGAAGCATAGGTGGCAGGCAAAGAAGGTCTATTTGGGGATCAATTCCCAAGGAGCTACAAGTTAAAAACTCCATACAGAATATTGGCTTGGATTATTAGTACCAGTTCAATACCGGCATTATTCGCAAGTATATTATTAGAAAAGTCATTTTTTATAGTCTTAAGCCACAACCAATTTTTACCTATGTACCGGGGTTACTTTTGAGGGAAGAGTCGTTATGTCAGGATATGTGGAATCAGGCAATGAGGAGGCAACAACAGGAGGTCATCAATGAGAGCAAGAATAACGATAATGACGTTCGTCTTGAGCCTTTTCATGGTGTTGGGGTGCGTTACCACTCAATCACATTTTTATGCAGTAAAGATTGATTCAATTAGTGGGATGAAAGCCGATAAGAACAGGTATGTTCTTTTGCCTGGGAATAAGGACACAACTGTTGATGACTTGCAGTTTAAAGAGTTTGCAACTTATATAAATTGTGCTCTTACGAAAAAAGGGTTTGTGCCTTCGGATTCTCCACAAGAGGCTAATGTTGCAATTATTCTTTTTTATGGTATTAGCGACCCACAAGAGTATCAACATACATATTCGGTTCCTATCTGGGGACAAACAGGAGTCTCTTCCTCTCGAACAACGGGCACTCTAAATACATATGGTAACCATGGGACTTACTCTGGTACAACCACATATACACCCACTTATGGCATTAAAGGCAGCACAACACGCACGAAAACCTATACAAAATATATTAGATTTTTCGTTTTAGATGCTGTGGATCTCGATGAGTATAGAAAGTCAGAAAAAGAGGTTCAGTTATGGAAGACTACAGTAACTAGTTCGGGCTCGGGCGGAGATTTGCGACGTATTTTTCCTGTACTTGTAGCAGCATCACAAGAGTATTTTGGTGAGAACACAGGCCAGGAAATAGATATTAGGATGTCTGATAAAGATAAACGTGTAGTCGAAATTAAAGGAATCGCAACAACTGACAAACAATAAAATTAACGGCCCTAAAATAAAGTTTCCGGCGGGTGCTTTACGTAGCTATATTTCCAATACCAGTCCCACTGAGCAGTGGTCTGATCCCGCGCCTTGTATATGCGACTGAATCAACTCCTGAAACATCCGGGTTAGACAATGAACCGGTGTGAATTTGCGTATATTATATAAAACTGCAAATCTGGTCTGATCGAAATCCAGGGAAAGGATAAATAATGAACGACATTGTGCCGGTAGAAAGGATTGCCGGTAAAATATATCTGATCCGGCAGGCAAAGGTAATGTTGGACAAGGACCTTGCTGAGCTCTACGGCGTTGAAACAAAGGTTTTAAAGCAGGCTGTGAAACGCAACAAGAAACGTTTCCCATCTGATTTCATGTTTGAGCTTACCAGGGAAGAATTTCAAGTCTTGAGGTCACAAATTGTGACCTCAAGTTGGGGCGGCAGCCGCTATGTGCCAATGGCCTTTACCGAGCAGGGCGTGGCTATGTTGTCCGGAGTTTTAAACAGCGACCGGGCGATTGCCGTTAATATCCAGATTATGCGGACATTTACAAAACTGCGCCAGGCGATTCTAAGTAATGAAGACCTGAGAAAAGAGCTGTCGGAATTAAAACAACTGACCGAGGACCGCTTTCGCGTTGTTTTTGAAACACTGGATCAGCTTCTGGCGGTTGAACACAAACCCCAAAAGAAGATCGGTTTTACCGTAAAAGAAAAACAGCGCGCCTATCGGAAAAACGGAGGGAAAAAGGCGAGGGCCACATGAACAACAAGAACCAGGGAATGGTTGTTATTTACCAGGAGGCGGATAAGCCGGTGGAGGTTCGGCTGGATACCGGGCGCGATACAGTGTGGCTGAGCTTGCAGCAGCTTGCCGAATTGTTTGTACGCGATAAGTACTTGATTTCAAGGCATATTCATAATATTTATAAAGAAGGAGAACTGGACAGGCAGGCAACTGTTGCAAAAAATGCAACAGTTCAAATAGAGGGTGAACGGCAGGTTCGGCGGCGGGTTGAATTTTACAACCTGGACGCCATTCTTTCGGTTGGTTATAGGGTCAACTCCCGGCGGGCGGTGCAGTTTCGCCAGTGGGCCACCCGCATTTTGCGCGAGCACCTCACCCGTGGCTGGACCCTGAACCAGCAGCGGTTTGAACAAAACGCCCGGGAACTGGAAGCAGCCATGGCCCTGGTGCGCAAGGCGGCCCAAAGTCCTGAATTAAGCACGGACAGCGGGCGCGGGGGGAGGCAACCGGCCTGTTTGCCCTGGAGCGGAAAGACAGTCTGGCCGCGCTGCTGGGCAACTTGGACCAGACGGTATTCGGGGAACCGGCCTATTCAACCTTGGAGTCCAAGGCGGCCCACCTGCTTTACTTTGTCGTCAAGAACCATCCATTTGCGGACGGTAACAAGCGCAGCGCGGCTTTCCTTTTTATCGACTTTCTCAACCAAAATGGCCGGCTGCTGAACCGGCAGGGGGAGCCGGTGATCAACGACATCGGCCTGGCCGCGCTCACGTTGCTGGTGGCCGAGTCTGATCCGGCCAACAAGGATGTGATGATCCGCCTGATTATGAATATGCTGGCCGGGAGAGGGAAAATAGTTTTATATCTCCAGCACCAGGCCCACCGGGCAGTGGTCTGATCCATAAACCGTGTTGTCGATAAAGGCGTCTTTGAGCCAGCCTTTGGATATAATGTCTTCGGTCACGAAAAAGTAGTCGATGCGCCACCCCACGTTCCGCTCCCGCGCCTTGAACCGGTAGGTCCACCACGAATATTTGACCGTGTCCGGGTAAAGGTGGCGAAAGGTGTCCACATATCCATCGGCTGAGATTTTGTCCAGCCAGTCCCGCTCGATGCGCATAAACCCCGATGTGTTTTCATTGGCTTTGGGGTTTTTCAGGTCAATCTCGTTGTGGGCCGTGTTGTAGTCCCCGCAGATCACCAGGCTTCGGCCCTGCTTGCGATACGCGTCGGCATAGGCGAAAAAGTCGCGGTAAAAGTCCAGCTTGTAGGTCAACCGGTCTTCACCCATCTGGCCGTTGGGAAAGTAGATGTTGAAAAAAATAAAATCCCCAAGATCCAGTTCGACAATCCGGCCTTCGTTGTCGTATTCCTCCCGGCCCATGCCGGTCTTCGCGTTTTTGACCGGCATCCGGGAAAAGGCGGCCACCCCGCTGTAGCCTTTTTTTGTCGTGGCATGGGCCCAGTACGAGGTGTAGCCCTCGATGTTTGCCATGTCGCCGGTCACCTGGGGGGCCTGGAGTTTGGTCTCCTGGATGCCGACCACGTCGGCATCCAGGTTTTTAAACGTTTCCAGAAAGCCCTTGCCCATCACGGCCCGCAGGCCGTTGACGTTCCAGGAGACCAGTTTGATTTTTCGTTTGGCCAATGTGTCCTCTTTTACTTGAGATACATTTCCTTGTATTGCTCGCGGATCTCTTTTTTGTTGAGTTTGCCCACGCTGGTCTTGGGGATCTGGTCCACGAACAGCACCTCGTCCGGCAACTGCCACCTGGCAAAGGTTTTGGCCAGGTGGTTGCGGATGTCGTCGGCCGTGATCCGTTCCTTTTCGCCCTCGCGCAGCACCACCAGGGCCAGGGGCCGCTCCTCCCACTTGGGATGGGTGATGCCCACCACGGCCGCCTCCAGCACGGCCGGAAAGGAGACGATTTCGTTTTCCATGTCAACCGAGCTGATCCATTCTCCGCCACTCTTGATCACGTCCTTGACGCGGTCGGTGATTTTAAGATAGCCGTATTCATCAATGGTGCCCACGTCGCCGCTGCGCCAGTAGCCGTCTTTTGTGAACTGGGCCTCCGTCTCCGGGGCATTGTGATACCGGGCGGTAATCCAGGGCCCCCGAATGAGGATTTCTCCCGGGGTTTTGCCGTCGCAGGGAACCTCTTCGTCAAGGGCGTTTACCACCTTGATGTCCAGCCCTACCACGGTGAAGCCCTGCTTCTTTTTCAGTTCCCACTTCTGGTCTTCGGTCAGTTTGTCCGCCAGCCAGGGCATGATGCGGTTGGTGGTCACCAGCGGGGTGGTTTCCGTGGCGCCGTAGGCGTGAATGATTTCCGCGCCGGTCAGGTCCCAGAACCCTTTCATCATGGCCACCGGGGGCTCGCTGGCGCCGGACAGCAGGCGGGCGCCGGCAAGGTCCGGTTTTTTGTCCAGGCCGCGGATGTACTCCAGCAGGGGCATGAATATGGCCGGGGCCCCGGCGCTGACGTTTACTTTTTCATCCACGATTATCTTGCACAGCCCTTCCAGCTTGTCCAGGGTATACATGCCCGGAAACACCAGGCGCGCGCCCACCATGGTGGCGGCCTGGCTGAGGCCCCACCCCAGGGCGTGGAACATGGGCACGATCTGGCAGTAGGTGTCGGTGGTGGAGATTTCCGCGTTGATGCCGATGGAACAGGAGTGCAGGTACACGTCCCGGTGGGAATAATAGACCCCCTTGGGCTTGCCCGTGGTGCCGGTGGTGTAGCAGGCCGCGTAAGCCGAGGTCTCATCCATGTGGGGCCATTCAAAATCCGGGGCGGATTCGGCGATCAGGTCTTCGTAGGAATAGATGTTTTCCAGGCTGGTTTCCACGTCCGCCAGCTTCTTGCCGGGCAGGGTAATGATCACGAACGCCTTGAGGTTTTTGCACAGCGGGGCCACGGCATGGGCGATGGGCAGCAGGGTTTCGTCCACGATGATGCAGGTCGCACCGCTGTGGTCGATTACATAGGCCAGGTCCTGGGGCGTCAGGCGCAGGTTCAGCAGCAGCATGACCGCGCCGGTGCCGGGCAGGCCGAAATAAATTTCATAGTTTTCATGGCTGTTCCAGGCCAGCACGCCCACCCGGTCGCCCACCTGGACGCCGATGGACCGCAGGCCGTTGGCCAGCCGCTTCATGCGTTCGTGGGCCTGGGAATAGGTGTACTTGAACATGCTGCCGTCCAGCCGGCGGCTGACGATCTCCTGTTGGCCGAAACTTCTGGCGGCATGCTGGATGATGGTGGTCACGTTGAGCTGGTAGTTGTCCTGGCTGGTGGCGGGAAAACCTTTGATGATGTCCATAAAAACGTCCTTTCTGCTGAAAATTCAGGGTTTGAACGGACAGCCGTTCGTGAGTTGAAACGCCAGCCCGTGCCGGGGGCGGGACAGGCGGTTGAAGGCATCCTGGAAAGGTCATCTTACCAAACCGGCCCGGATATACATCACGGGCGGGAGCAGTTTTTATCTACCTCAAAATGGTAGCCCGTTTGCCGGAATTTGGCAAGTCTTCTCTGTCCGGGGCATGCGGTTCGGCATGCCCCGGTGCCACCTGAACAGATGTAGGACCCCGTCGGGCAGGGGTGTTGGAGATTGTCATTTTACCGCATAGGTGATCACCGGATCTTCGGTCTTGCGGAAAATCCGGTTCTTGTTTTCAAGGTAGCGCAGGTGGGAGATAGCCTCGCCCGTGGCAAACCATTTCTGGGCCGGGGGAAAGGCGTCCCAGTTTTCAGCGGCAATATCCCAGGTCATGAAAGAGGCGGTTTCAAAGGCGGACAGGCCCGGTTGCGCAACAAGAATTTCCATCACCTCTTCCAGCCGGTGTTCGTGGTGAGTTTTGAGCTCATCAACGCGCCGGTGGCAGTCGTCAAACAGCCGGCGGTGGCCGGGCAGCACACGGGCTATGTCCATGGCCCGGACCTTGTCCAGGCTGGCCATGTAGCTGTTCAGGGGGTCGTCATCCTCGGACCAGCACTGAATGTTGGGGGTGATGTCGATTAAAAGATGGTCCCCGGCGATCAGGATTTTGTGGGCCGGCTCATACAGGCACATATGGCCCTGGGTGTGGCCCGGTGTGTGCACGCAGGTGAACCGGTACCGGCCGGCATTGACCTGGTGGCCGTCGCTTAAAATCTGAAGCGGGGGCCGCCAGTCGGTGCCGAACTTGCGGGCCGGGTGCCTGTCTAACGCCTTTCGCAGGGCGCCTTCAGGAAGCCCGCTTTTTACGGCGTATTGGATCATGGGCTCAAAGCCCTGCCAGTTTTCAATGATCTCCGCGTCCAGGCGATTGAAAAACACCTGCGTGCTGTCGGTTGCCATGCGGGTGACCAGGCCGAAATGGTCAGCGTGCATGTGGGTGATAAACAGGTCGGCCTTGCTCATATCCAGGCCGATTTCAGCCAGCCCGGCCTGCATGGCCTCAAAACAGACGTCATGGTTTAAGCCGGTGTCCACGATCAGGCTGCGGGGCTCGGCCCGGATGACATAGGAGTTCAAGTACTTGAGCGGGGTGTCGGGCAGGGGAATCTTAACCCGGAACAGGTCGGGAACGATTTCTTCAATCATGGGTCTTTCTCCGTATCAACTCAACGACCGCAGGCAGGAGAGGTCGCAGTTCTGGAACATGGTCACGTCCATCTCTTCGTCGATATACCGCAGGTCTTCGGCCAGCATGCAGTCCGCGGTTTCACCGCGGAACCGCTTTTTGTAGGCGGCAAACAGGCGGGGCTTTTTTTCGCCCAGCTCGCCCGCCACGGCCACGGCCCGGTCGATGACGGCTCTGCCTTCGGCCAGTTCATCCACCATGCCCACGGCCAGGGCCGCCGGCCCGTCAAACTTGCGGCCGGAGAGAAAGGCCAGGTCGGTCATGCGCTCGCCGATCACGTATTTCACCATGGCCAGGCACCCGGAGGGCGGCATAATGGAGACATCAATCTCCGGAAAGGTGCATACTGCTTTCTGGTTTTGCATCACCCGGTAGTCCAGGCACATGGAAAAGGCAAGGGCGCTGGCCACGGCATGGCCGTTGACCGCCGCCACCATCGGCTTGGGAAACACAAAGGCACGGTGGAAGAAGGTAAACAGCTCTTTGAAAAATTCCTTGATGGCGCCCGCCTCCAGCCCCATCACATAGGAAAGGTCCATGCCGGAGGAAAAGAACTGGCCCCCGGCCCCGGTCACCACCACGCCGGAAATGGCGTCGTCGGCCTTGATGTCGTCTAAAGCCGCGTTGAACTGGGCGATCATCTCGCTGTTAAAGGCGTTTTCCGGCGCATTGTCCATGGCCAGAATCATGACCCCGTCTCTGGTATCCATTTCGATCGGCATAAGATCCTCCTGTGGTTAAACATGGATTCGAATTTAACATACAGCCGGCCCTTACAGCCAGCGGGCCAGCAGCCCCATGATTTTCACGGTGACCCAGTCGGTCAGACGCGTGGGGAAAAGGTGGTGGAACAACACCATGATTTTTGCCTGTATTCCCACCAGCTGTCGGATTTTCGGCCTTTGGGCGGTCAGGGCGTGCCGCACGGCCTTTGATACGTTTTCCGGCGGAAAGGCCACCTTATTTATTCTTTCTGGCAGTTTGGCCAGCAGCCCCAGCTCTTTTTCATAAAGGCGCTTTGCCTGCTCCGGCATGGCATCAATGATTTGGTTACTGTTTTTCGCGGCTTTATTCCAGATTTCGGTTTTGGCACTGCCCGGCTCAATCAGGCAGACCCGTATGCCGGCGGGCAGCAGCTCCATGCGCAGGGCGTTGGCAACAGCTTCCAGGGCAAACTTGGACGCCGAATAGGGTCCCAGCAGGGGCAGCGTGTTGCGGCCGCTTTCGGAACTCATGAAAACGATACGTCCCTTTGCCTTTCGAATCAGGGGAAGAAAGGCCTGGGTCACGGCAAGCTGGCCGGTCACATTGACCTGCATCTGTGTTTCAAACATGGCCAGGGGAATAAACTCAAGGGGACCCTGAACGGTGATGCCCGCGTTGTTCACCAGGGCGTCCAGGCCCTTTCCGGCCAGGTCGGTTTCAAGCTTTTTTGCCGCCTGCCCAATGGTGTCGGCATCGGTGACGTCGAGGATCACCGGGATGATATGGCCGCTGCCGGCAGACACCAGGGCCTCGCCGTCTTCCGGGTTTCGTACGCCGGCAAATACCTGCCAGCCGGCGCGGGCCAGGTCAAGGGCGCACTGGCGGCCGATGCCCGTTGAAGCGCCGGTAATCAGAACGGAAGCCATATCCTTTCTCCCTTGCAAGAGGGGTGAGGCAAAATACGCCTTGCCAGGAAGCTTCAGCTATAGCAAGGCCTGCCGGGCGTGTCAATTTGAACCTGGAGAAGATCGCCGCTGGTGTGCCGGTCGCCATTCTTCTTGACGGTATCCCTGCAATTGACTATTTTGAAATATTCAGGCCAGGGCCATGTCTTTGCCGGCCGCCCCTTTTCTCAAAACAGCAGGAGGCCGCATGAAAACATCACTGGAAAAGTACAGGGAGTATGGCCGGCGGATCGAAGATCTGATCCGGCCGGCGACCTTTCCCCTGGCGGTAAAAATTGTCCGGCCGGAAGATGAAATCGCGCCCGAATACAAACGTCCCTTCAGGGACCTGGGTGTGCAGAATTTTGTATGCCAGAATTTTAAGATGGCGCGTACCTATGGGTGGACCATTGCCGTTACCGGGGCGGACATCAACTGCAAGCTGGCCCGGGCGCTGTACGGGTGGGACACGCTTACGGACCAGGAGCGGGAGTGGGCCGAGGATTTCAGCGTGGGGCTTTATTCAAAGGACCGGGAAACGGCCGGAAAGTTCGGCCGTCATCTTTACGCGCTGGACGAACCCTTCGCGGGTTTGATTATCTCGCCTTTGACACGGACAAAGATCGTTCCGGATACCGTGCTGGTATACTGCCTGCCGGCCCAGGCCATGCGGTTTGTCCAGGGCTACCTTTTCATGGAGGGGGGTGTTCTGGAGTTTGCCGCCGCCGGAAGGGTGGGCTCCTGCCATGAGGGGGTGACCAAGGTCCTGAAAACCGGCAGGCCCCAGTATGTCACGCTGGGTAACGGCGACCGCGTCTGGGGCGGTGCCCACGACCACGAGGTGATGTTTGCCTGCCCGGCGGAAAAACTGGATGTCCTGATGGAAGGGCTGGAAACAACCCATGCGGCGGGCCTGCGCTATCCCATCCCGCAGTACATGAACTACGCGCCGGGGTTCCAGGCGTCGTTTGAAAAGGCCGCCGTGCAGCGGGCCGGCGGCACCATTGAGAAAAAATAGGGGCGTCCCCGCGCTTTTGCCCATATTCTTGTTCGGGCCGGAGCGCGTGCTGTTCGGGTCGGACTGGCTTTTCGGCAACCCGGAACCCATGATTAAAATCGTCAAGGCCGCCTGCCGGTCCGATGCCGGCCTGGCCCGGCGGGTCTTTTATGATAACGCGGCGCAGTTATTGGGACTTTGACTGCGGCCCCGTCATGCCGGGTTGACCCGTTTGTAGTGTGCCCGTAAGGGCACTTTCAAGACGCCTGATGGCGTCACTACAAACGATATTGCCTCTGAAAAGCCGGCCTTTCCCGGTTTGAGGAAATCGGGGCCAGAAATTCAAGTGCGCATCGAAAAATTTCATGAATAATCGGGTTAAATCCTGAAGGCGATATACCGAAGGGAGAACAGATGAAATCCAGGATTTCCAAAGTCATGATCGGGCTGGTGATCGCCGGACTGGTGGCTGTTTTTTTCGGATTTGACCTCGGACAGTACCTGAGTTTTGATTTTCTCAAATCCCGTCAATCCGCCCTGGCGACCTTTTACGCGGAGCACCGGCTGATGACCATGGCGATCTATATGGCCGTTTATATTCTTGTGGCGGCGTTGTCGCTTCCCGGCGCGGCGGTCATGACCCTGGCCGGCGGAGCGATTTTCGGGTTCTGGATCGGTCTTGTCCTGGTCTCTTTTGCCAGTTCCATCGGCGCGACCCTGGCGTTTCTGGCGGCCCGGTTTTTGCTGAAGGATTATGTGCAAAACAGGTTCGGCAGCCGGCTGAAAACCGTGAACCACGGCATTGAAAAAGACGGTGCCTTCTATCTGTTCACACTGCGCCTGGTTCCGGTTTTTCCGTTTTTTGTGATTAATCTGGTGATGGGACTTACGCCCATCCGGACCGGAGTGTTTTATGCCGTCAGCCAGGTGGGCATGCTGGCCGGTACCGCGGTTTATGTAAACGCCGGCACACAACTGGGGCAGATCGATTCGTTGTCCGGAATCCTGTCACCCGGCCTTATTTTTTCTTTTGTGCTGCTGGGCATTTTCCCGTTTATTGCGAAAAAAACAGCCACCCTGATTCAGGCAAGAAAAGCACTGGTCAAATGATTCAGTGGAGCGGTATTCAGGCTCGGGGCATACCATCGGTGGATGCGGAAGTACAATAATCAGCAGGCGTATCCGTTTATCACGGCGTCACGCGCCGGATGGAGGCGCCCAGGCGTTCAAACTTTTCCTCCAGGTTTTCATATCCCCGGTCCAGGTGATAGACACGGCTGATTTCGGTGGTGCCGTCAGCCACCAGGCCGGCCAGCACCAGGGAGGCACTGGCCCGCAGGTCCGAGGCCATCACCGGGGCACCGGAGAGTTTGGGCGCGCCGGCAACCATGGCGGTATTTCCGGATATGGTGATGTCCGCGCCCATGCGCTTGAGTTCGCTGACATGGATAAACCGGTTTTCAAAAATAGTCTCCGTAATTATGGAAAGCCCGCTGGCCACGGACATCAGCACCATGAACTGGGCCTGCATGTCCGTGGGAAAGCCGGGGTAGGGCAGGGTTTTCACATCCACGCTTTTGATGGTGTCACCGCCGACCACCCGAATGACCTTGCCGTTGACCTCGATGCGGGCGCCGGTCTGGGCCAGCTTGTCAAGCTGGCCCTTCAGGTGGGAGGGCTCGGCGTTGGTGATGGTAATGTCACCCTTTGTCAGGGCCGCGGCCACCATGAAGGTGCCGGTTTCAATGCGGTCGGGAATAATGGAAACCGACACCGGGTTCAGGGAAGGGACCCCTTGAATGGTGATTTCCGGTGTGCCGGCGCCGGTGATGTTCGCGCCCATTTGATTTAAGACATCGACCAGGGCCGTTACTTCCGGCTCGCAGGCCGCGTTGCCGATGCGGGTGGTGCCATCGGCCAGAGCCGCGGCCATGAGCAGGTTTTCCGTTCCCGTGACCGATGGCACGTCAAAATAGATCGATCCGCCGGTCAGTTTCGGGGCCGAGGCATTGACATAGCCGTGTTCAAGCGCAATGTCGGCACCCATGGCCTCAAGGCCCTTTAAGTGAAAGTCAATGGGTCGTTCGCCAATGGCGCACCCGCCTGGAAGTGACACCCGTGCCCGGCCCAGCCGGGCCACCAGGGGGCAGAGCACCAGGATGGAGGCCCGCATCTTTCGCACCAGTTCGTAAGGGGCCTCGTGGTTGTTGACGCCACTGGCATCGACCTGGACCGTGGTTCCCTGGCACTCTATTTTGGCGCCCAGGTGGGTCAGCAGCTCCTTGATGCTTTGAATGTCCCGCAGGTCCGGCACATTGGTATAGGTGCACGTTCCGTTGGTAAGAAGGGAAGATGCCAGGATGGGCAGGGCCGCGTTCTTGGCGCCGCTGATTTCAACGGTACCGGTAAGGCGCCGGCCCCCTTCGACGATGATTCGGTCCATGGAAGGTCTCTTTCCCCGGCGGCTGCCGGGCTCACTTGCGGAACAAAGCAAGCGGCGGGTTTTGTGTTCTTGGCACACAGGTCATTGCGGAGCAGGGCGACGAAGCAATCTTCTGCCTAAAGCCGTTATCACAGCGTTAAAGATTGCTTCGCTTCGCTCGCAAAGACGGAAAAAACTCGCAATTACTGAAAAAAAACAAAAAGCGCCTGCTTCCCGGTATGCCGGGACAGGCGCTTTTTGATGTGCCGGTCAATGTTAGTGGTGGCTGTCGTGGCCGTTATCATCACCGCGCAGCGTGTCGTAGGCGGCCTTTAAAATGCAATAGGTCATGCCCGCGCCCAGGATGGAGAGCGCATACCACAGGCCGCCGTGAAACACCAGGTGCGCCGTGTCCCAATGCCATTCAAAAACAAACGGAAACATATGTACCTCCCTGACGCCGCATGCACGGCGAAAATTAGCTGTTTAACTCCTTTTCCTGCGGGAACACCGGCAGGTAACGATAGGCAAGAGAGATCAGCAGAATGCCGTAGGCCACCGGCAGAATGGTGGTGGCGATCTCCTGCCAGCTGGGAAAGTAGAGCACCCACTGGTCAAAGGGCATTACCGGAACCGCCATGACCTGAAGCACCATGACCCACCGGTTGATGGAAACACCCACGCAGGCCAGCACCGCGGCGGCAACCAGCAGCTTGCCGTTGCTTCGCACCCTGGGGGACAGCAGCATCAGCCCGGGAATCAGGCCGCCCACGATCACCTCGGCGATCAGCATCCAGTAGCCGTAAAACCAGTTGGCGTAGAAGGCGCCCAGGGCCTGGCCGGCGTGCTCGGGTGCGGTGACCGCGGCCCAGTAGACGGTGTCGATGATCTTGGCGATCACGTAGGTGGTGATCATCCATCCGGATATCTTGGCCAGGGTGTGAATGGCCGCGTCGCCCACCAGTTTTTTCCTGGTGACGGCCTCGGTGATCTTGGTGACCAGGATGGTGAAGCAGGGGCCGCAGGCCGCTGCCGACCAGGTGAACAGAAAGAAGGTGGTGGGCCATACCAGTACATGCTCCCGGAAGCCGAAGGGCCGGCCGAACAGAACACCGGCCACGCCGCCCAGGGATCCCTGGTGAAAGAAGGACAGAAAAGCGCCGGTGGCGGCAAACACGGCCATGATTTCGTGCATGTTGTGGCCCAGGTGATGGAAGAAGCGCACCTTGGCCAGCTGCCGGTTCTCCAGGATCAGGGGAATAAACTCGATGGTCAGCACGGCAAAGTAGCACGACAGACAGAAGGCCACCTCGGTGAGCATGGAGTGAACGTTGGCGTGCCAGAAGATGAACCATCCCCGCAGGGGCTGGCCGATATCGATGGCCAGAATCAGCAGCGCCGAGCTGTAGCAGATAAACCCGATGACAACGGCGAAGTTGATGATGTTTTTCAGCTCATCCTTTCCCACGATGTAACGCAGAAAACCCGTGAAAAAGGCGCCGCCGCCCAGGGCGATCACCGCCAGGTCGGCCCATATCCACAGGGCGAATCCGTAGTAATCGTTCATGTTGGTCTGGTTGAGGCCTTTGAGCCAGCACAGCAGCATGGCGTAAACGCCCCACAGCAGCACCGCGCCCACCACCGCGACGCCGATAAGGAATACCGGCAGCGGACAACGCCTGACCCCTTGAGGAATGAGTGCAGAATCCATAAACTATATACTCCCTGTTTGTGATGACTGGTTTATATCCACACCCGCCAGCGCGGGTTTTTTGTTCTAATGGCTTTCCGGTGCCCCGGGCTTTTCTGTTGCCAGGTAGTTGTCGCCGCTCTTGCGGACCCATTCCCGGCTGGACATGTAGTACACCTTGGGATTGGTGCCCAGGCGTTCCAGCAGCCGGAAGGCGTTGGGGTTTTTCGGCCGCCCGTGGTGGGCCGGGTCCGGCTGCACGATCTGGTGCACGGCATGGTCCGGATTGTTCAGGTCGCCGAAGATGATGGCGCCGGACGGGCAGGCCTGGGTGCAGGCGGTCTGGTACTCCTCTTCTTCCAGAGTGTCCCGCTCTTCCACATAGGCCTTTTCCATGGCCAGCTGGTAGCGGTGGTAGCAGAAGCTGCACTTTTCCACCACGCCCCGCATGCGCACCGACACGTTGGGGCTCAAAGCCTCCTTCATGCCATCGGGCCAGATCGGGTCAAACCAGTTGAAGTACCGCGCATGGTAGGGACACGCGGCCATGCAGTACCGGCAGCCGAAGCACCGGGTGTAGATCTGGCTGACAATACCCGATGTATGATCGTAATCGGTGGCCGTGGCCGGGCACACGGAGACGCAGGGCGAATGGCCGTGGTCCCCTTCACAGTGCATACAGGGCCGGGGAAGGTAGCACACTTCCGTGTCGGGAAACGGCTTGCCGTTGGTCAGCTTGTAGACCCGCATCCAGGTGATGCTTTTGAGCTTGTCGGTTTCGTCCTTCTTGAACGGCACGTTGTTTTCGGACATGCACGCCACCATGCACGAGCCGCAGCCCGTGCACTTGTCCAGGTCAATGACCATGCCGTACTTTCTGGGTGTTCCCTGCTGATTGTGTTTCATCCGTTCCTCTTATATGGGTTTATGCTTTTATAAGTTTCGCCGGAGCGCCCCATGCCGTGTCAAGGCCGGAAACCGGGTCCGGTACCGGGCCGATCAGGTCATTGACGTTGACGCCTTTGCCGCTGACGTAGTCGTCATAGGCGGTGTGGCCGAAGCCCCTGGGCATGGCCACCATGCCCGGCGCCACCTCGTGGGTGACCCGGACCCGGACCTGAGCCGTGCCCGCCGGTGTTTCCACCACGGCGGCCTTGCCGTCGGCAAGACCGGCCTTTTGGGCGGTTTCCGGATTTATCTCAACGTAAAGATCGTTTTTCTTTAAAATGGTGTCGGGAACAATTTTCATGGCATAGGGCGGTGTGGCAATGGCTCCGCCGGCAACGCGCATGGCGTCGTAAGCCGCCAGCACCAGGGCCGGGGTGTTCTGCCGCACTTTTTTGTCCGCCTCCACCACCGGGGCAAAGTCGGCCCTGCCCACGGCCACGGCGGTGTCGATTAATGTTTCCAGTACCGATTTCTGAAGATACCCTTCCGTGGCAAGCTTGCCGTAAACCAGGCCGAAGGTCTTTTCCAGACAGTCCTGATAGTCGCTCCAGGCAAAGGACTCGGCAACCGTTCCGCCCATGGCCTTTGCCAGGTCGAGGATCACGTCGCCGGGATGGCGGGTGTCGAGCCGGGGCTCCACCACCGGCTGGGTCAGGCCGATCATCGGGGTTTTGAGCCCGGCCGTGACCACCACGTCCTCGGTGCGTTCCAGGCAGGTGGGCAGGGGCAGAATGTAGTCGGCCAGGGCTGATGTTTCGTCCATGAAGGAAGAGAGGCTCACCACCAGGGGCACGGCCTCCAGGGCCGCTTTTACTTTTGTGGTGTCATGCAGGGTATAGGCCGGGTTGGCCTCCAGCACAAACAGGGCCTGGACGTCGGGGGTTTTGCCTGCCAGCAGGTCGGCGAGTGTTTTGGGGCCCTTTGCCAGGCCTTTTTGGGCCGTATCGTCCAGCACGGGCCTGGCCCACTGAATATAGTCCGGCTCCGGTCCGATGATCATGCCGCCCTGGCGGTTGACGCTGCCCACAAGGGCGTTGAGCGCGGTAACGGCCATGACTTCCCGGCTGTCGCAGGGGGTCTGTCCGTCGCCCCGGCCGCAGACCGCCACGGGGTGGGAGGCGGCGGCAAATTCTTTTGCCAGGGCCACGATAACCGATTCTTTGATGCCGGTGGCAGCCGCCACCCGGGCCGGGGTATAGTCTTTTTTCACAAGGGCCGCGAAGCTGTCAAAGGCGCGGCTGTTGGCGGCGGCCCCGGCGTTCAGGTTGTCGCGAAGAATCACGTGGGCCAGGCCCAGGGCCAGATCGGCCTCGGTACCCGGTTTGACGGCCACCCACTGATCAGCCTTGGCCGCCGTGGAAGAGAGCCGGGATTCCACCTGGACCATTTTGACACCGTTGGTTTTCCACTGGCTGTGGGCCGAAAACATGTGGACCGGCGAGCCCCAGCCGTCCAGCAGACCGGCGGCAAAGCTCAGCACGTAGCCGCTGTTTTCAAAATCAAACCCCACGGTTCCGGGTTTGCCGAACATGCGGGCAACCGCATCGCTGTAAGCGTTTTCATTGGTGGGAACCGGTAGAAAATGGGGAGAACCCGCGGCGGCCAGCAGCCGCTGCATCAGCCGGGCCACGGTGCCGCGGCCGGTGCGGGAGATGCCGGCAATGGCGTCGGCCTTGCCCGCTTCGCGCAGTTCGTTGAGCTTTTCGGCGATTTCCGAAAGTGCCCGGTCCCAGGATATCTTTTTCCATCTGCCGTTTTCTTTTTTCTTCGGTCCGGTCACCCGCCAGGGGCCGTAGAGGAGCTGAAGACCGGAGAGGCCCAGGGCGCAGACACCGTCGTTATTGACCGGATGGCCGGCTTTCCCCTCAATTTTTACCGCCCGGTCCCCGATCTTGCGCACCGAGATGCCGCAGCCGCCGGGGCACAGGGTGCATACCGAATCCACATATGAGGCCGGGCCCCTTTCCGGAACCGGCACCTCAATGGGGGTGCCCCGGAAATTCTGGCTCCAGATGGAGATGTCGTCCGTAAGCTTGATCGTCATGGGCGACAGGGCCGTGCCCACGGCGCCGCCGGCCAGCAATGTCAAAAAGCTTCTTCTGTCTATTTTCATCGGTTCTCCTCGACTTTTTTACAAGACCATCAAATGCGAATGATTGCGTCTTTTCAGACGGTCGTTATTTGTGGCACTGGAAACAGGCGCCCTTGCTGCCGGTTTCCTCCTCGTGGCACCGGGCGCAGTCGTCCATCTTCATGCTTTCCCATACGTTCTTTTTGAACAGGCTTGAGCCGGTGATGTCGTATCCCCAGATGTCCCGGCTGTAGCCGGTGATCCGGTTTTCCTGGTAGACGGGCAGGCTTTCCGATACACCGAGATAACCATGGCAGGTAATACAATCCATACCGGCCTTTCGAACATGGGCCGCGTGGGAGAAGAAAACACAATCGGGCTGCCGGGAATAGATCAGCCAGGGGACCTCTTTGTTCTGGTCCACGTACTGTTCGACAAAGGTCAGCTCCGCCTCGGTATCGCCGATGGCGTAGCTGTGGCAGTCGAGACACGCGTTGAGGGTGGGGATGCCGGCAAAGGTGCCGTCTTCACGGAAGAAGTGGCAGGCTTCGCAGTCCCCCAGTTCATCCAGGTGAAGGGCGTGATTGAACTGAAAGGGCTGCTCTTTTTCAGAGTAGAGCAGCGCCGGAAAGACCACCCAGCCCACAACCAGGGAGCCGACAAGGCCGATGATAAAGGCGATCAGCATGGCAAGGCCGCCCTTGTCTTTGGGGCTTTCCTGATTGCCGCCGTCAACAGAAGGATGCGTCGATTTGTCTTGTGCGCTCATGAACACTCCGTCATCATTACGATTTATAGGATTAACCGGTTTTGGTCATGTAAATCAAATTTTTATAGTCCACCCGCAACGGTATTGCAACCTGAAAAGAAAAAATTTTTTTGCCACAGCGGCAGGGCTTTGTCAAGGCAAATCCATACCATTCCGGTATGCGGGCCGCCCGTGGCACCCGTCGGTCAACGGAAAACAAATAATATCGTCAGGCGCAGGCATCCATTGCCAGACGAACCTCTTCGGCCACGGGACCGGCAAGTGTTGTTTCGGAAAACTTTTCCAGGGCCGTTTTGGCCTGATCGCCGCCGATGTGGCCCAGTGCCCAGGCCGCCATTCCCTTGACGCGGGGGTCCTCGTTTTCTTCAAACGCCCGTGCCAGGTCCGGAACAAAGCCCTGGTCCCGGCTGTTGCCCATGGCCCGGGCCACGTTCATCTTCCATCGCCAGATGTCGGCGGATGACATGTAGAACATGTGGGGCCATACACTGCTTTCAAAATAAGCGGTGTCCATGTGCAGCAGGGCCCGCAGGTCGAAGTTTTCCGCCTTGGCCGCGGCCCGTTCGTTTACCGGCAGCGCCTGGGCCAGCCAGGGCTGGTTGCGGGGGCAGACATTCTGGCACCGGTCGCACCCGTAGACAAACATACCCATGGGTTCCCTCATTTTGAGGGGCGTGATGCCGTCGCCGAAATAGGAGAGAAATGAGATGCATTTGCGGGGATCGATTCTGCCACTGCCCTTGAGCGCGCCGGTGGGGCAGGCGGCAATACAGACGTTCTTGCACCAGTCCGGGCATCCGATGCCCAGGGTGGGCGTGCCCGGCGTAAATTCTCGATCCACCACCACGGCGATGGGCAGGGTCCAGGAGCCGCCGCGCACGGCATTGTGAGCGTAAAAGAGGCAGTTCCTGCCGAAATCGCCCAGTCCGGCCCGGGCCGCGGCCACCCGGTGGGGCAGGTTAAAGGGCACCTTGGTGTTGATGCCGTCCTCCCGCAGAAAGGCGCGGAAGGCCTTTATCCGCGGCACCAGGCCGTCTTTTGTGACCCGGTCGTCATCCAGGTAGCACCGGCCGAAAATGCCCTCCATGGAACGGGGATAGGCGTGGGAAAAATAGTTTTCGATCAGAACGATGATGCTTTTTGCCCCCGGCAGGATGGCGTCGGGATCAGTGCCTTTCAGCAGGTCAAGGCCTACCTGCTCGGCCCATCCGTACTCCTCCTGCCGTTCCAGCAGCATTCGTCGGTGCTCCTCAAAAGGGTCGGCCGTGGTAAAACCGATGTCGGCAAACCCCAGTTCCCGCGCTTTTTTGATGATCTCTTCCTGTTGTAACATCATTCGTTCCTTTCAAAAAATAATCGGTATCGGTATCGAAATCGAAATCGAAATCGAAAAACAGACCGTCCTTTTATCGTTAAGGCGCAAACAGCAGTATCGACCGGATCATGTGGGCCATGACACGGCCGGCCGCATCAGCGGAAAGCCCCTGAATATCGCGCAGGGTATGCCATGTGAGCCATGAACCGGCTGTTTTCAGGCCCGCCAGCCGCCGGGCCGATTCGTCGGCCTCATGGTTTGCCAGTTCAGGGCCGAATATCCGTCCCGCCTGCTCCTCTTTGATCCGGCGGCACAGACCAAGGCCGTCGGTCACGGCATTCCACAGCCCGCTTGAGAGAACGGCCCGGCGGGTGGGGGAGATAAACTCCAGCAGGGTGGTGCGGTGGTCTACAAACCCGGCCAGCCGTTTGTCAAAAGGCGCTTCCCGCGGAATGTCGATCTCCAGCAGGGGGGCCAACCGCTCAAACTGAAGGGCCAGCATCATATTATATATGGACGCCATGTCCGGAAAGTGGTGGAAGACCAGCCGGGGGGAGACCCCTGCCTGTTCGGCGATCTGCTTTGCCGTGGGTGCGGTGCGGCCGGCGGCGATCAGCTCCATCAGGGCCATGGCAATGGCGGTTTTAGAGCGCCGGGACCGGTCTTTTCGGCCGTCAGCGGAAGGGAGTGTGCCTGACATGGTCAATTCAGAAGGCATGGATTGTTTATGTCCCGTTTTGATTGTGACGGGATAATATTACATTTAAAGTGCAATATATCAAGGTTAAAAATGGCGGTTCAGCGAATTTTGTATGAAACGATGCGGGCGGCTGGTTGTTGGATTGTTATATTTGCACGTATAATGCAAAAATTGTTAATCCAAGTTTTTTTACCCGACGTTCAAAAAATATTGCACATATAATGTAATATTAAATAAGTATCTGTTTTATAATAATTATATGTCAGTATATTTTTCGCTTCCCAAAGGTTGACCCGATGACATTGAAGGTATTTTCCACCACAAACAGGGCGTGCGGGTCAACCGTAAAAACCAGCTCCTCCAGGCGTTTGAGAACGATGTTGTTGGTGATCACCATCAGCACCTCCTTGTCTTTGCCGGAAAAACCACCCCTTGCCTTTATAATGGTGGCGCCCTGGCGAAGGTCTTCCTGCAGACGCCTGGCAATGGCGGGGTTTTTGTCGCTGATGACCAGCACCAGCTTACGGGCGTTAAAAAGGGCCAGCATGTAGTCCACCATGGTGGCTGAAACAAAGACCACGATCAGGGAGGCGATAAACAGGTCGATGTTCCGCTGGATCAGGAAAAAGGCAAACAGCAGCAGGCTGTTGAAGGCCATGTAAAACCGGCCGATGCCGATGTTGAACCGCTGGTTTAAAATAATGGCCACCACGTCCAGCCCCCCGCCCGAGCCCAGGGACCGCAGCACCATGCCGCCGCCGGCGCCGCACAGCACGCCACCGGCAATGGCGGCATAGACCTGGTTCTGAATTTTCAGGTCTCCTTCGATGCAGATGGAAAAAAGTGAAACCAGGATCATGGCGTAGAGGCTGTAGAAAAAGAACCGCCGGCTGACAAAAAACCAGCTCACCACGAACAGCGGAATGTTAAGCAGGAAAAACCACAGGCCCGGGCTGAGGGTTCCGGCGGTGTAGTAGATCAGCAGGCCGGTGCCGTAAACGCCGCCGGTGATAAACATCTGGGGAGAGACCACGGTCTGGACGCCAAAGGAGAAGAGGGCCGCCCCGACGGTGATCAGAAACAGGTTGTAAGGCGGTCTATAAACAAATTCGCGGGTGTTTTTTTTGCTGCTCATGTTCTCTTTTCTGACGCGGCAAAGCGGTTACGGATATGCTCGATGCGGCGGCGGTTGGCGCCCAGATCCGAGTGGCCTACCCGCGAGGCGGACCGCACATGAATGACCGGTTCGTCGGGAAAGTAGAACTCAACATCATCAACAAACCGGAAGACAAGCGAGGTAAAGGTGGCGTGAATATAAGCCGGTTCAACAGTGACCAGGACCACCCGTTTTTCGGTTTTCAGGAGCTGCACCAGCCGGTCCATGGCTTCCCGGGCCGTGCCGATGTAGGAAATGGGCTCGATAAAATGGCCGCCGGTTGCCTGGCTGTTCACGCAGTTGGGCGTGTCCGGGCAGGGGGTCAGCCGGCCGTCATGGACGCCCAGGCCGGGCAGCGTACCGGCGCAGCCGGCCATGGCCACAGTCAGAAGACATGCGAGCAGGTTGTGGTTCATGGGGTTTCCTCTCTTAAATGGTGACGGCTTCGTAAAAAGCCCAATTTCTGCGTTGCGCGGCATTCACTCGTCACTGCGGCGTACGACAAGTACGCCTCATTCCTCGGAATTTGCGGCGCCTTGAACTTGAACTTTTTACTTTGCCGTCTTGTTCCTTACTTTTATAAGGCCGTCAAATGGTGGTTTTTCATACACGCTTATATCCTCTATGCTTTCAGAAAAACAAGAAAATCATATGCCATATTTTTCACCTGCCCCCTCGACCCCTTGAATCCTTTCCTACGAGAAACTGTCATAGGCGATCATGTCCGGCTCCACCCCCAGCTCGTCCAGCATAGTCATCACCGCGTCGATCATGAGCGGCGGGCCGCACAGGTAGTATTCAATCTCCGCCGGGTCGGCATGGTCTTTAAGGTAGTGGTCGTAAAGGCACTGGTGAATAAAGCCGGTCATTCCCTGCCAGTTGTCTTCGGGCCGGGGGTCGGACAGGGCCACGTGGTAGGAAAAGTTATCATATTGTTCAGCCAGCTTCGTGAACTCTTCGTGGTAGAACATCTCCTGGACCGACCGGGCTCCATACCAGAAGGTGATGGGCCGTTTGGTCTGCTCGGTGTTGAGCTGGTGAAGAATGTGGGACCGCATGGGCGCCATGCCGGCTCCGCCGCCCACAAAACACATCTCCCGGCCGGTGGGTTTGACCAGAAAATCGCCGTAGGGGCCGCTTAAGGTCACCCGGTCGCCGGGTTTCAGGTTGAACACGTAAGATGAACCGATCCCCGGCGGAATGTCATCGGTTCCGGGCGGGGGCGTGGCAATGCGGATGGTAAAGCGCAGCAGCTCCTCGTAGGGCGGGTTGGCAAGAGAGTAGGCACGGAACACCGGCTCGTCGGCGGTGACGCAGAGCCCTGTCAGGTCGAACTGTTCCCAGGCGGAGGTAAACCGGTCAGCCACGTCAAAGCCGGCAAAACAGACACTGTCATATTCGGGAATGTCGATCTGCATGTACTGGCCGGCCTCAAATTCGATTGTTTCGTCATTGTCTATTCTGAGCACCAGCTCTTTTATAAAGGTGGCCACGTTTTTGTTGGACACCACGGTGGCGGTGTATTTCCTGATGGAAAAGATCGCTTCCGGAATGCGAATGCGCATGTCTTCGCGCACCTTGAGCTGGCAGGCCAGGCGCACATTGTCGTTTTGCTCCTGGCGGCTCAGGTGGGAGAGCTCGGTGGGCAGAATGTCGCCGCCGCCCTCCTCCACCGTGCAGCGGCACTGGCCGCAGGACCCTCCGCCGCCGCAGGCAGACGGCAGAAAGATATCGGCCCCGGCCAGGGCCGACAGCAGGGTACCGCCCACCGGTGTTTCAAGTGCCTTGTCGGCATCGTCGTTGATCACGATGTGCACGGTGCCCTTGCGCACAAGCGTGGCCTCCAGCACCAGCAGCATGGCCACCAGCACCATGATCACCGACGAAAACACGCTGAAACTGACAACGTAAATCAAGACAGGTTACCTTTTTCTTCAATAGTCATGTTGTCACGCCGCAGTGACGAGGAATTCGCGCAACACAGTAATTGGGCGTTTTACGAAGCCGTCTCATAGTGTGATTCCTGAAAACAGCATAAAGGCCATGGCCATCAGCCCGGTCACCACCATGGTGATGCCGTATCCTTCCAGGCCGTGGGGCATGTCGGCGTAGTGCAGCTTTTTGCGAATGGCGGCCATGGAGACAATGGCCATCAGCCATCCCAGGCCCGAGCCGAAGCCGAACACCAGGGATTCGAGAAAAGTATACTGGCGCTCCACCATGAAGAGGGATGTTCCCAGGATGGCGCAGTTCACCGCGATCAGGGGCAGGAACACGCCCAGGGCCGTGTAGAGTCCCTGGGAAAACCGGTCGATGACCATCTCAATGGCCTGGACCATGGCTGCAATGGTGGCGATAAAGGTGATGAATTTTAAAAAACTCAAATCCACGTTGGGCAGGCCGGCCCAGGCCAGGGCGCCGGGGGCCAGAAGGAACGTGTAGACCAGCCAGTTGAGGGGCGTGGTGATGGTCAGTACGAACACCACGGCAAATCCCAGGCCCGTGGCGGTGTGAATGTTTTTCGAGACCGCCACAAAGGAGCACATGCCCAGAAAATAGGCCAGCAGGATGTTGCCCACAAAGACCGAGTTTAAAAATATGGTGATCAGGTCCTGCATGCTACTCCTTTTTCAGGCTCTTCTGCAGCCACACCAGCAGGCCGATGATAATAAAGGCGGCCGGCGCCAGCAGCATGAAACCGGCGTCTTCGTAACCGGCGCTGTATGCGGCGCCGGGTATGACCTGGACGCCCAGCAGCTTGCCCGCGCCCAGCAGCTCCCGAATGGCGGCAACGATGATCAGCACCGAGGCGTACCCCGCGCCGTTGCCCAGCCCGTCCAGAAAGGCGAGGTGGGGCGGGTTGGCCAGGGCAAAGGATTCGGCCCGGCCCAGCACGATGCAGTTGGTGATGATCAGGCCCACGAACACCGACAGCTGCTTGCTGGTGTCGTACATAAAGGCCTTGAGAAACTCGTCGCACAGGATCACCAGGGAGGAGATCACGGCCAGCTCTACGATGATGCGGATGTTTCGCGGAATCAGGTTTCGCAAGGCCGAAATGATCAGGCTGGAAAACGAGACCACGAAGGTCATGGCCAGGCCCATGACAAGGGCGGTTTTCAGTTGAACGGTCACGGCCAGGGCCGAGCAGATGCCCAGCATCTGGATGTTTATGGGATTGTTCTCCCACACCGGTTGGGCCAGGGTTTTAAATGCCTGTGTCTTGGTGAGTTTCATCTGTTGTCCACACGCTTGATTTAAAAGGTTTATCCTGACTTCTTGTCACATGTCCCCTGGTCCGGGGGCACCATTTTAAAATGATCCTTGCGAAACTTTACCGATACCGGTTCATATTCGCGCAGAATCGTCTCCAGACCTTTGCTCAGGTAGCGTCCGGTAAGGGTGGCGCCGCTGATGCCGTCCACGTAGTTGGCCTGCCGGTCCGGCGCCACCTGATCTTTAACCGTGCCCTTGGCAACGGCAACGGAGACAAAGTCGCCGGCGGCATTGACGATTTTTTTGCCCACGAAGTTTTTCTGAAACCAGGCCTTTTCGATTTCACCGCCCAGGCCCGGGGTCTCTGAATGCTGGTACACGGTAAAGCCGGACACGGTTTTGCCGTCATCGGCAAGGGCCAGGTATCCTTTGATTTCTCCCCACACCCCCTTTGTGTCAATGGGAATGATGTAGTTTTCAATCATCTGGCCGGCGCCGATATTCAGGTAGACCTGAAGGGCTTTTGCATGGCTTTCCCCCGGTTCCAGGGGCCGGCCGTCGGGGGTCAGGCGCAGGCACCGAATGCGGTCGTTGAAAAGCTTCTCGATTTCTGCCGGGGTCTGCTTTTCGTCCTCCCGCAGCAGGCCGGCGGATTTTAGAATGTTTTTCTGCCGGTCGATGCGCACGTTGGCCAGCTGGTAGGGTTTGAGCCCAACGGCCGCGCCGGTGAGCAGGGCGCTGCACACCACGCACAATACCAGGGCAAACACGATCGATTTTAACGCGTCAGACATTGATGCTCTCGTAAAAAGTCTATTTGGGATGGCAAAGTAAAAAGTTCAAGATCAAGGCGCCGCAAATCTCGAGGAATGAGGCGTACTTGTCGTACGCCGCAGTGACGAGGGATGCAGCGCAACGCAGACATTGGGCTTTTTACGAAGCCATCAGACATTGGGCACTCGCTTTTTCAACCGAAAGGAAACGGCCACGTGGTCCAGCAGCGGGGCAAACAGGTTCATAAACAGAATGGCCAGCATGATGCCCTCCGGGTAGGCCGGGTTGAAGACCCGGATCAGCACGGTGAGCATGCCGATGAGAAACCCGTAAACCCACCGGGCGTTTTCCATGCCCGGCCCGGAGACCGGGTCGGTGGCCATATAGACGATGCCAAAGGCAAACCCGCCCATGATAAGGTGGTAAAGCGGATTCAGCCCGAACCAGGGATGGGCCCCGGGCCCGGCAAACAGGGTGAGCAGCCAGCCCGTGGCCAGCAGGCCGGCAACGCCGCCGATTATGATACGCCAGCTGGCAATGCCGGTGACAATCAGCAGGGCCGCGCCGGCCAGGCAGCAGAGGGCCGATGTGCCGCCGATGCTGCCGGGATAGTTACCCAGGAACATGGTCAGCCACGGCAACCCGGTATTTGCCAGAGTTTCCACTATGCTCTCTCCGGCCTGGGCCAGGGCTGCCACGGCCAGGGGCGTTGCCCCGGTGACGGCGTCCACCCCGGAGCCGGTGGCCAGGTCGGCCACCCACACCGCGTCGCCGGACATGCGGGCCGGGTAGGCGAAAAAGAGAAAGGCCCGGCCGGTCAGGGCCGGATTAAAAATATTGCGGCCCGTGCCGCCGAAGATCTCTTTTCCGATCACCACGCCGAAGGAGATGCCCACTGCCGCCTGCCACAGCGGAATGGACGGGGGCAGGGTCAGCGGAAACAGCAGGCCGGTGACCAGAAACCCTTCGCTGATGGGATGTTTTCGTATCGAGGCAAACAGCAGTTCCCAGAAAAAGCCCACGCCGTAAGAGACGATAATCAGGGGCAGCACAATCCGCAGGCCCCTCAGGGTCACGTCGAACAAAGAGAGCGAGAGGCCGGCGGCCATTGACGCCTGGTAGCCGGTGTTGTAAATGCCGAAAAAAAGCGGCGGCATCAGGGCCAGGATCACCATGCTCATGAACCGCTTCAGGTCGATGC
This sequence comes from Desulfosudis oleivorans Hxd3, assembly GCF_000018405.1. Lineage (NCBI taxonomy): Bacteria > Pseudomonadati > Thermodesulfobacteriota > Desulfobacteria > Desulfobacterales > Desulfosudaceae > Desulfosudis > Desulfosudis oleivorans. The sequence goes on along the minus strand of NC_009943.1, from coordinate 3,072,745 downwards.
TGTCGCGCACGTAAGGGGCCTGGACCGTGGCTATGCCGGGAAGAAAAAAGAAGGTTTCGGTGGCGTCGAACAGGGGCGCCAGCCGGGCGAACCGGCCCCCTTTTTCAAAGTGTCGGCGCTGGGAATCAAAAAGGACGCGGATCGCTTTCATGGGGCCGTTGTTTCCATATAGTAGGCCTGCCGGGCCGTTTTGAGGTGTTCGGTCAGTTCGATCTTGGACGGGCACACATAGGCGCACAGCCCGCACTCCACGCAGTCCAGCAGGCCGTGTGCCAGGGACTCCTCCACTTCACCGGCCAGCACCGCCTTGACCGTGAACTGGGGCAGAATGTCCACCGGGCAGACCGTGGCGCAGGTGCCGCAGTTGACGCAGGCCCTTTCTTCTCCGTGCATTCCGGCATCCATGGGCAGGGGGCCTTTTCGCAACCTGGATAAAAATGCCCTGGAGCGCGTGGGCTTGTTTGTCCCGGGTCGCAGAAAGCCCAGAAACTCGGATGTTTTTCCGTCGGGCAGGGCGGTGACGGCGGTTTCATACATGCCCAGAAAGGAGTCTGCACTGACCCTCTGACCCCGCCAGAGGCCTCCGGCCATGATCTGGATGGTATCCGCCTTGTCCAGCCCCGGCGCCAGCCGGACCAGGGGCGCCCCCATGCGGGTGCGGCAGTAATACCGTACCATCGGCGTTGAGACCGCCACCACCCGGTGAACCGGAAAGCATCCGGTTTTAAGAAATTCGCCCATCAACACCACGTCGGCGCCGTGAATGTACCAGTTTCTGTTGTCTGCCGGTGAGGAGCGGGTGTAATAGAGCAGCACGCCGGGGTCGTCGGCCGGATAGGGGCCGGTAACGGTGTGAGAGATCAGGGGTGAAATGGCGGTCAGCCGGCTGGCTGTCTCCGGCGATGCCGCTACCAGAACCCGGGGGGCCAGGCGCGAAAGGGCGGACATGCCCAGCCTGAAATGGTCGGCCGCGTCCTTCATATAGACCAGGGGGCCGGGATGAAAGGGGTCCAAGGCCTCAAGATTGACGATGATCGCCGGAGGATCGCTTAACGGATCGGCCATATCCCGAAAGGGAAGGGCGCGCAAAAACGGCCAGAGCCCGGCCTTCATCATCAGGGCGGTCAGGCCCGCCTTTTGCATGGCGCTGATCTTTTTTTCGGAAAGTGGATCAACGGATTCGCACGCTTCATCTCTGTCCACGGCGATCACAATGGCGCGAATCACCCGCCTGGGGCCGAAGTCAATGGCCTTCACCGTGCCGCCGGCCGGGGACACAAAACAAATGTCCGGGTTGCGCTTGTCGACAAACAGCACCGATCCGCGCCGAACCGTGTCTCCTTCGGCCACCTGGAGTTTCGGCTTTACAAAGGGAATGCGTTCCGGCACCACGCCGATCCGGTCAAAGCCGGTTATGGTTTCAAGGTTCGGGTCCGGTTGGCCGGTGATGTTGAGGCCGAGCCCCTTTTTCATGGCAACGGTTGGCATGGATCTGGCACCTGTAATATAAGGTCGGAAATTGCGAATTACCGTATCATGGATCGGGTTGACGTTCAAGCGCCGGAAGTCCTTGCGGACAGACCGGTCTTGACTTTTGGGCGTGACCCCCCCATGATAGGAGGGCTTTTTGGGGTGTTCCGGCATATACGGGAGTTCCGTCCCCGCTTTCTTACCGGGTCAATCTTTCTTGCCGGTTTGATCCCGGGTCCGAGGGGGAACACGAAGACGCAGGGCCTTTTAAAAAGGGAGTATCCATGCAGGGATTTTCCGATTATGACATGTACGATGCCATGGGACTGGCGCAACTGGTCCGCGATAAGGAGACCACGGCTCTGGAGCTGTGCGAGGCGGCCATTGCCCGGATCGAGGCCATCAACCCGAAGATCAACGCCGTGATTCACGCCATGTTTGACAAGGCCCGGCAGGCCGCTGCCGGGTCCTTGCCTGATGGCCCTTTTACAGGGGTCCCTTTTCTGTTAAAGGACCTGCTGGCCGCCTATGCCGGAGAGCCCTTTACCCAGGGGTGCCGGGGGTACCGGAATTTTATACCCGATCACGACAGCGAACTGGCGCGGCGTTACAAAAAGGCGGGCCTGGTGGTGCTGGGAAAGACCAACACCCCGGAGTTCGGCCTGCTGGGGGTCACCGAGCCGGAACTGCACGGCCCCACCCGCAACCCCTGGAACCCTGAACGGTCGCCGGGCGGGTCTTCCGGCGGATCGGGCGCTGCCGTGGCCTCGGGCATGGTGCCCATGGCTTCGGGCGGCGACGGCGGCGGCTCCATTCGGATTCCCTCGGCTTGGTGCGGCCTGTTCGGCCTCAAGCCGAGCCGGGGTCGGGTGCCCGCGGGGCCGGACAGTGGCGAACTGTGGCAGGGCGCGGCCCAGGAGCATGTGCTGACCCGATCGGTGCGGGACAGCGCCGCCATGCTGGACGCCATTTGCGGACCGGAACCCGGGGCCCCTTACGAAATTCTGCGGCCCCAACGGCCCTACCTGGAAGAGACGGCAATCGCGCCGGAAAAGCTGAAAATCGGTTTTAACACAGTCTCTCCCATCGGCCTGCCGGTACATGACGAGTGTATCAAGGCCGTTCACACGGCGGCCCGGCTGCTGGCGGACCTGGGCCATGTCGTGGAAGAAAAGGCCCCTGCCATTGACGGATCGGCCCTGGCCCGAAGCTATTTTGTGATGTATTACGGCGAGGTGGCCGCCGATATCGAGCAGATGGGAAAAGACCTGAACCGCCGGGCCACCCGCAGAGACGTGGAGGCCATGACATGGACCCTTGGCCGGTTGGGAAAGACCTTTTCCGCCTGCGACTTTGTGAATGCCAAGCGCCAGTGGAACAAGGCGGCCCGGGCCATGGCCGATTTTTTTACCGGCTGCGATCTTTACCTGATTCCCACCAACGCGCAGCTGCCGCCGGTCATTGGCGCCAACCGCCTTTCGGTTTTCGAAAAGGCCGGGTCAGCGGTGATTCACGCCCTGGGTCTGGAAAAGCTGCTGATCGCCTCGGGCATGGTGGAAAAAACCGGGTATCGCAGCCTGGCGCTGACGCCTTTTACCCAGCTGGCCAACCTGTGCGGCCTGCCCGCCATGTCGGTGCCCCTGCACTGGAGTGCCGACGGGCTGCCCTGCGGGTGCCAGTTCGTGGCGCCCTTTGGCCGCGAGGACATGTTGTTCCGGCTGGCCGGACAGCTTGAGCAGGCCGCGCCCTGGCGCGACAGGATACCGCTGGTGCATGCCACCCGGATGTAAAGGATTTCGGCCGGTCGGCGCAAGCGGGCGCTTCGGGGGGTGACAAACCGGTCATATTTCGTTAATATGCAACACCTGTATGGCCCGGCGCCGAAAACCCGTTTTCTTCAGGCGATGTGCGGGGCCTTTTTTTTAATCAGCAACCAGGGCCGGTCGGCATGACCGGTGGAAAAATGGCAAATATCCTCAAAAAGGCAATAAAAGCCCTCGCCCTGCTGATGGTGATCGGCATGGTCATCGCCGTGGTAGCGGGGGGCGTGTTCTATTACCAGATCAGCCGGGATCTGCCCCGGATATTTACTATTGATGACTACCGCCCGCCGACGGTCACCACCCTCTATTCCGCTGAAAAGCAAAAGATCGCCGAATTTTACACAGAGCGGCGTATCGTGGTGCCCTTAGACCGCATGCCGCCCATGCTGATCAACGCCTTTGTGGCGGCGGAGGATGCCCGGTTTTTTCAGCATACCGGCGTGGACCTGACCGGTGTGGCCCGGGCATTCATGAAAAACCTGGAGGCCGGTGCCATTGTTCAGGGCGGCAGCACCATCACCCAGCAGGTGGCCAAGTCCTTTTTTCTGTCGTCCGAGCGGACCTACACGCGAAAGATCAGGGAGGCGATCCTTTCTTATCGAATTGAGAAGCGGTTCTCCAAGGCAGATATTCTCTATCTTTACTTAAACCAGATATACCTTGGCCATGGCGCTTATGGCGTGGCCGCGGCCGCGGAAAACTATTTCGGCAAGCCCGTGGAAGAACTCTCCCTGGCCGAATGCACGCTGATTGCCGGGCTTCCCCAGGCCCCCAGCCGCTACTCGCCGTACCGGTACCCGGCCCGGGCCAAGAACCGGCAACTCTATGTGTTAAACCAGATGGTCACCGGGGGGTATATCTCCGAGGCAGAGGCCCAGGCAGCCCGGGAGGCGGAACTGGAAATCCAGCCGGTGCGGAGCCTGTTCCAGGAGAATGCCCCGTGGTATGCCGAGCATGTCCGCCGGTACGTGGAAGCCAAATACGGGCGGGACACGCTTTACAACCAGGGGCTCTCGGTGTACACAGCCGTGGATCTTTCCATGCAGGAGGCGGCCCGGCGCGAGGTGGACAGGGGATTGCGGGACCTGGACAAACGGCAGGGGTACCGCGGCCCTATTCGTCGTATTTCCGAAGAAGAGATCGAGCCTTTTCTGTCCTCCCTGCGGGAGGAGGCCCTCGGGAAGATGGAGCTGGCCGTCGTGGGAGACATTGTCCAGGGCGTGGTGGTGGATGTGGACGATGAAAAAGAGAGCGCGTGGGTGCGCCTGGCCCACGGCGCCGGAGAGATCCCCCTTGAGGAGATGAAGTGGGCCCGCCGGCCCGACCCAGGGGTGGCATGGTACCAGTCGGCCGCTACGATCAAAAAACCTTCCCAGGCTTTGAAAACAGGGGATGTGATATGGGTGAGAATTGTCAGCCTTGCGGAATCGCCTGAGAATATGGCCCCGGCGGCTGAGGACCGGGCGCTGGGTACCGCTGTTTTACGGCTCTCCCTGGAACAGGAGCCGGCGGTGGAAGCGGCCCTGATCTGTATGGAGGCCAGGCCCGGCCTTGTGCGGGCCATGATCGGGGGCCGGGACGCGGCAAAAAGCCAGTTCAACCGGGCCGTCCAGGCCATACGGCAGCCGGGATCGGCCTTCAAGCCCATTATTTACGCGGCGGCCCTGGACAAGGGGTATACACCGGCCAGCGTGATCATCGACTCGGCCATCGTGTTTGAAGACACGGCCCGCAATTTCACATGGAAACCCCAGAACTATGAAGAACGGTTTTTCGGCCCCACCCTGTTCCGCCGGGCACTGGAAAAGTCCCACAATATTCCCACCATCAAAATTCTGATGGATATCGGGGTGGATTATATTCATGACTACGCGAAAAAACTGGGCATTACTTCCCCTTTGAGCCGGGATCTTTCCATCGCCCTGGGGTCATCGGGCCTTGCGCCGGTTGAACTGGCAAAGGCTTATGCCGTGTTTGCCAATATGGGCGACCGGGTTGAACCGGTGTTTATTACCCGGATAGAGGACAGGGAGGGCCGGGTGCTGGAGGAAAATCGAGCCGAGCCGGTCCATGTTATCGGCAGCGACACCGCTTATATCATGACCCACCTGCTCGAGGGGGTGGTGGAACACGGCACCGGACGCCGGGCCAGGGAGCTGAACCGGCCGGCCGCGGGCAAAACCGGCACCACCGACAACCTGAACGACGCCTGGTTTGTGGGGTACACCCCTGATTTCGTGACCGTGGTGTGGGTGGGTTTTGACGAGGAGCAGTCCCTGGGCAAGGGAGAGACCGGGGCCAGCGCGGCCAGCCCCATCTGGCTGGGGTTCATGCAGACCATACTGGCCGGCAAACCGGTGAAGGAGTTCGAGGTGCCCGAGGGCGTGGTGTTTTCCCGCATTGACGCCGAAACCGGGCTGCTGGCAACCGATGACTCCCGGGAAACCTTTTTTGAGTGTTTCAAGAAGGGCACCGAACCCACCGAGTATGCCGAACCCGCCGATACGGTGGATGAGGAGGGTTTTTTCAAGGGCATGTAATCCGCCTGTTTTCCAGAACGGTTTTAACTCGGCAGGAAAGCGTCTCGTCTGTTTATCCAAATCGGTATCGGTATCGAAATAAAGAGAACCGGCTCCGCTTGTAATTCTGCTTCGAGAGCTTCGTGTCCTTCGTGTTTATAACCGACCAGTTGTACCAGGCCTTCAGAACGTTTCACCACGAAGGCCAAACGAAGGCGGGGTAACGGGCGGAAGTGATTTACCGGGCCGGGCGCAGGCCTGAAAACAAAAACGGAGCCGCCCTCATGGAGGCGGCTCCGTTTTGCGTTGTTTTGGCTGAGGGACAAGGATTCGAACCTTGATTAACGGGGCCAGAACCCGTCGTCCTGCCATTAGACGATCCCTCAGTGCGTTTTGCAAAGATACAAAAAGGCGGCCTTAAGGTCAAGTGGATTTTTTGATCATTTCCACGGCATCGGCCAGCCGTTCAAGCGTTTTCCGCCTGCCCAGGGCTTCGATGGTCTCAAAGATGCCGGGGCTTTCGGTTCTGCCGGTCAGGGCCACGCGCACCGGCTGGGCGATTTTACCAAATTTTTTCCCGGTTTTTTCCATCACTGCCGTAAAGGCCGGTTCCTGGTCTTTCTCCGTCAAAGAATCGAGGGTCGCCAGTTTTTCCGCCAGCATTTCAAGGATTTCCATGTTCTCGGGAACCAGGAACTTGGCCGTGGCCGCCGGGTCATAGGAGAGCGGGTCTTCGTAATAGAAGGCCGCCTTGTCGGCCATCTCCTTTAAGGTCTTGCTGCGCAGAAGCAGGGTATGGATGGCGTTGTGCAGGTAGTCGTTGTTTTCAGCCGCGTAGCCCTTTTCTTTTAAAAGCGGCAGCAGGTGGGGCGCCAAGGCCGCGGGGTCGCTTTTTTTGATGTGCTCGGCATTGATGGCCAGCAGCTTGTCCGGGTCAAACACGCCGGCCGACGTGCCGATATGTTCCAGGGAAAAAAGCTCGATCAGCTCCTTGCGGGTGAAAAACTCCTGGTCTCCGTGGGACCAGCCCAGCCGCACCAGGGCGTTGATCAGGCCGTCGGGCAGGTAGCCGGTGTCCCGGTATTCCAGCACCGACATGGCGCCGTGGCGTTTGCTCAGGCGGGAGCGGTCCCTGCCCAGGACCATGGGCACATGGGCGAACAGGGGCAGCTCACTGTCCAGTGCCCTGTACATCAGGATCTGGCGGGGGGTGTTGGTGACATGGTCGTCCCCTCGAATGATGGTGTTGATCCCCATGGTAATATCATCCACCACCACGGCAAAGTTGTAGGTGGGGGTTTGGTCGCTTCGCTGAATGATAAAGTCCCCTATCTCCGCGTTGTCAAAGGCGATGCCGCCCTTGACCCGGTCATCCAGAACGGTCTTTCCCGTATCCGGCGTGCGAAACCGCACCACGGCATCGTCCGACGGCGGCAGGGCCTTTTCCCGGCAGGTGCCGTCATAGGTGGGGTTGCGGCCTTCGGCCAGGGCCCTTTCGCGGCGCTCTTTTAACCGTTCCGGCGAGCAGGTGCAGTAGTAGGCATGACCTGATGCGAGCAGCCGCTGAATATATTCCGCGTACACCTCCATGCGCCGGGACTGGAAATAGGGGCCCTCGTCCCAGTCGATACCGAGCCATTCCAGCGACTTGATAATGCCCTCGGCGGACTGTGTGGTGGAGCGCTCCACGTCGGTGTCCTCGATGCGAAGGATGAACCTGCCGCCCGTGTGCCGGGCATAGAGCCAGTTAAACAGAGCCGTTCGTGCCCCGCCGATGTGCAGGTGGCCGGTGGGGCTGGGCGGAAACCGTGTGATAATTTGTTTCATTCGTTTATCCCTGTAATATCATTAAAATCAAATCTTTGTGGTTCGAGCCGGTGCCTGCCGACCCTGTTTTGCGTGGATCATAAGGTATTTGAGGGGATCCTGCAAGCCGGAAACACCGGTAGTTTCCATCCATAAATGGCCTTTTTCCGCAATCTCTGCGTCAAACTGCGGGCTTCCTTGTGCGGCGTACAACAGTACGCCTCCGCGGAATTCCTTGTTTTCCTTGATCTTGCGAAAAAATTCTCATTTCTGAATTGGAAACTTTTTTCCTACCCCCACAACCGATGGATGGACACCAGGTAAACAGTTCCAAAAACGGTTTTAATCACGGCAGGGCAGACTCCCGGTTGTTTATCCAAATCGAAATCGCTATCGGTATCGAAATCGAATTGTATTTACGCCCGTGCTCTCAAAGATTATCTCCCTTATCCTGCTTATCCGTGTACTTTTTCTGGCGGCAGGAAAGTACCAAAAGAACCGGCCCGTGTCGGAACAATTTCATGAAATATTCGGGTTAGCCGTTACACGCGGTTGCGCAGCATCAGCTCCATGGGGTGCGGGTTGAGGTATATCTGGTCTTTTAAGTATTCGGTTCCGTGTTTGCGAACGTAGTGGTTGATCAGGGTCAGGGGCACCACCAGCGGCACCAGCCCTTGGTGATAACGGTCAATGATCTCCTTTAACTCCGCTTTTTCATCGCTCTCCAGGGTCTGCTTGAAATACCCCATGATGTGGAGCAGTACATTGGTATTTTTCCGGGGCGTGGCGATTTTGGCCAGGGCCGGCATCAGGGCCTCCATATAAAGATCGTAGAGTTTGCCGGCAGGGTGCTTTTTGCCATCGGCCACCAGGGCTCCCAGTTTTTTCAGGGTCTGGGGGCAGTGGGCCATGAGCAGGTATTTGTGGGCCGCATGAAACGCAACCAGCCGCCCCACGGTTTTTCGTTCCTGGTTTAAAAGATGCCACCGCTGCATCACAAAGAGCCGCTCAATGAAATTTTCCCGCAGTTGCGGGTCATTGAGCCGGCCCTCTTCCTCCACCGGCACCAGGGGAAACCGTTTGACAAACAGGCCGGCAAATATGCCGGTGCCGTTGTTTTTCACGCCGCCGCCGTCCTGGTATACCTTGATCCGGTAAAGCCCGGAGCTGGGGGACCTGGATTTGAACACATAGCCGCACAGGGGGAGCCCTTCCAGTTCGTTCAGCCGCCGGGCGCTCCACGCCACCATCTGGTCGGTCAGGTCGATGCCGGTTTTCTGGGTCATCAGCCGAATGGCGCCATCGGTCTCCACCAGGCGGATGGCCTCCCTGGGGACGCTCAGGCCGCATTCGACTTCCGGGCATACCGGCACGAAATCCACGTACTGGCCCAGGGTGTCCCTGAGGTACCGGTCCAGCTTGTGGCCGCCGTCATAGCGGACGCTTTCTCCCATCAGGCAGGTGCTGATGCCAACCAGCGGTTTTTCCATCATGATGGTCCCCTTTTTTGTCAGTACGGATCATTATTTGTTTTGAAAAAGTTTCATAAATATTCGGGTCATCCCTGTTTGAAAAAGGTGACCATGGCCGCACCGGCCACACACAGCACGATGCCCACGGTCTGCACCAGGGAGAGCCGCTCGTTTAAAAAAAGGTAGCCCAAGACAGTGCCCAGCACCGGGGCCATGCAGAAGGCAATGGTCATCACCGTGGAGAGATGACCGTGTTTCAGGCCCGTGTAAAGAAACATGATGCCCAGGCCCCCGGCCAGAATGCCGCCGCCCAGGGCGATCAGGGCGATGGGCTTTGGTCCGGCCGCGCGTACCTGGCCCCAGTAGGGAAAGGATATGATTGTCAGAAAGGCCAGGGAGACAAGGGTGCGGACGGTAGTGCCCATGACCGGGGCCAGCCCGCCGGAGATCACCCCCCGTTTTTCCAACAGGGAGCCGGTTGCCCAGCAGGCGGCGGTTAACAGTGCCCATAATTCAGCTCGCATTATTTCTCCTTGTTTAAGGGTTCCTGTCCGTAGGCCATTCTTCCACAGGCCGGCCCGTTTGACAAGAACGGTGGATCGGCATCACGTTCTGGCCCTGGTAATAATGGCTCGCAGAAAGTCAAGCAGGGACCGCGTGTCCGTAGCCAGGGTGTAAATCAGGACGCCGAACTGAAGGCCGAAGATTCCGCTTTCCAGGACAAAAAAGGCCCTTGACGTGGGCATCACAATGAGAAAAGGGACCAGGACGGCGGACAGCACCAGCAGCCGGTACCGCCATACCGCCCCGGCCCTGGCCTGGTCTGCCCTGGCCAGGCCGACGATTTTTAACAGAAACCAGATGAGCACAATATCGGCGGTGCTCCAGAGCAGGCCCTGGATCTTGGTGACGATAAGATGGACTTCCGGTGAAAAGCCGTTGCCAATGGTGATAAACAGGCTTTCAGCCAGTGACGGGGGCATGGGGGCCGCCTTTCAGAACCAGGTAGGTTTTTACGCCGATCAGGGCCACGATCCATTCGATGAGAATCCAGAAAACGCCGCACGTCTTTATGTAAAACCGGAGGATGTTGACAATGGCCTGGCCGGAAAGGGCCGACCGGTCTACCAGGAAATGAAGGTAGCCGTGGTAGAGACCGAATCCTGCCAGAAAAAGCACGCACAACAGGGCCATACCCCAGCCGGGAAACCGTGGCCCGGGGGATGTCGGGTTTTTGAGCAGCCGGTAAATGCGAAACACGTAAACCGCAATGGCGCCTTCGATAAGCACCCAGAGCGTACAGATAAAATTCCACAGGTACCGGTTGTAGAGGACGGCGGTCACGGTATCTGGACCGATCCGCAGCCGGTCCAGAAAAAAACTTTTGCCGGCGTACAGCGACACAATCGTGACAAACAGGGCCAGGCAGCACAGGATGTAGATCCGCTGGCGGGAACGGCCGGTTTCAAGATACGCCAGTCCGCCGCGAACCCATACCATGATCAGGCCTTCGGCAAACAGCCAGAAAAGACCCATGAGCCTGGTAAACAGATGCATGCCTGCCGTCCCGAATACGTTGCGCGTTGATGGTCTCTAACCCGGATATTTCATGAAATCAATTACAACATACGGTATCTTATATAAAAATTCACAAATGTCGAAAGATTTCATGAAATATTCGGGCTAATAGACAACAGAGTGCCTGCCCGTGTCAAGGAAAGGGTTGTACGGTTTTTTGCTTTCTGGTATGTGTGATTCCCATGAACCGTTTACAATCACAGGAAAATATCATGGATCAGCACCTTTCTCCCACCCCGTACATGGACTTCGACGTTCCCGAGGTGATGGATTTTGCAAAAACCGCCGGCAAAGGCGCCACTGCCAAAGACAAGGCGGTAAACCTCTATTATGCCGTGCGGGACGGGTTTCCCTACAATCCGTATGCTTTCAACTTTGAGCGGGAAAATTATAAGGCCAGCTTTACCCTGGCCGCCGGCGAGGGGTTCTGCATTCAGAAGTCGATCCTTCTGGCCGCCGCAGCCCGTGCCATGGGCATTCCGGCGCAACTGGGCTTTGGCAACGTGGTCAACCACCTGGCCACGGAGCGGCTGAAAAAGCTCATGGGCGGGGACCTTTTTGTCTTTCACGGCTACACCGTGCTCTGGATCGACGGCCGGTGGGTCAAGGCCACCCCTGCTTTTAACCGGGCCATGTGCGATAAATTCAATACCCGCCCCCTGGAGTTTGACGGGGCAAACGATTCCGTGTTTCATCCCTACGACAACAGCGGCAACCAGCACATGGAGTATGTGCATGAATACGGGGCCTTTGACGACATGCCCTTTGACCTGATGATTGCCGAGATGCGTAAGTACTATCCCCAGTGGTTCGGCGAGGCGGTGTGAGACAGGCCCGATTCGTTGCTGCGACAGGGTCGGTGATACGGGGACCGATGCATCATCAAAGGACAAAAAAAATGCGGACCTCCTTTTTCTTTCTTGTTTTATTTTGTTGTGTTGCCGTTGGCCTTGTTGCGGCCGGCTGCGGCAAGGAGAGTGATTCACGGAAAGAAGTGACCCCGGAAAAGATCGCGCCGGTCCCATCACCAACAGTGGCAAAGAGCGCCCGTGAGCTGCGGATGAAAGTCGATCTGGACGCCCTGCCGGCTGATGATCTGCCGGCGGCGGTGAAGATGATCCGTGAGGCCCAGCAGTGGGCGGACAGAAAGGATGCTCTCGCCCGCCCGGCCCCTGGCGATGCCACGGACATGCTGCCTTATATGACGCTGAAGATGAACGATGCCGTTTTGGAAGAAACGTTTGCGCTGGGCCGTGGTTTCATGCTGAAAAGCCAGCGAGCCGCCGGCAACTTTGGCTATATGTATGACTGGCTGAAAAAAGAGTGGGTGCCGGGCGACAGCCAGGTACGCCAGGCCGGCTCGCTCTGGGGGCTGGCGCTCTGTCACCGCCACCGGCCCAACGATCAAACCGAAGCGGCATTGCAAAAGGGGTTTTCATTCTGGCTGGACCAGACCATTGAGGGCCCGGTGCCGGGTACCCTTCTGGTCCGGTACGGAAATGATCCCAAGGTCAGCACCGGCACGGTGGCCCTGGTGGCCCTGGCCATCGTGGAGTACCTGAAAACCGATACCCCCATCCCGGCGGCCCGCCGGCAAATGCTTACCGAAAAGCTGGAAGGCTTTTTGAAATATCTTGTGTGGACCCAGCGGGACAACGGCCTTTTTGCCGACAGCTACACGCCGGCGACAAAAACCAGAAGCAGCGGCTCCAGCCCCTATTATGACGGCGAAACCCTGCTCTGCCTGTGCAAGGCGGCCCGGCAGCTGGGCTATGACTTCCTGGTGCCGGTAATTGAAAAAGCGGCCCGGGCCACCGCTAACACCTACCTGGTCCAGGCATGGAAAGCCCGCAAGGACATGACCCTGACCAAGGGGTTTTACCAGTGGGGCAGCATGTCTTTTCTTGAATACTTTCTGGCCGGGTGGAAAGAGGCCGATCTCTACGCGGACGTGACCCTGACCCTTGGCTGGTGGATGATGCATGTCCACGAGACACTTGATCGGGGAAGAAACCACGCCTACGCCGTTGAAGGACTTGTCAGCGCCTATGCCATCGCAAAAGAGCGGGGTGACATTCTGGCCATGACAGACCTGCTGTATGTCATTGACCGCTCTCTTTACAAGCTGACCGCGTGGCAGATCGGCGGGCCCCTGGTCCATGCCAACCCCTTTCTTTCGGCCCACCCCACCGACGATCCGGCGGCCATCGGCGGCATCATGAACGCGGCCCGGGCCTGGCCGGGCCGGCCCCGCCATCCCGGCGACACCCAGCACGAGCTTCGGATCGACGTGACCCAGCACCAGATGCACGCGGTCATCCTGGCCATGGAGCATGTGTACGGCGTGCGGTGAAAGGGATACAACGCAGGGCGGCTCTGAACTTTTACGCTCTACAGCGTATGAAGCGGAGCCTGCCGCACAAACCCGGGAGCGCCGCACCCCAGTGCGGCATCTGTAACGCCCGGACGGTACCTTAAAAACTGTCTGGATTTTCTTGCAACCGGCTGTGTTTGATCGGTTTGGCTGTCTATATATCAGGGAATTCGGCCTTGCGTTTTTCAAGAAACGCGGTGATGCCGTGGACGCATTCGCCGGAGGCCACCAGGTCCACCGCTTTTTCCATTTCCATGTCAAGGGACTGGTCCAGGGTCATGTTCCGGCTTCCACGGATCACGGCCAGGGCGTGGCGAACGGCCTGCGGGCCGTTTTCGCAGATGGCGCCGGCCAGGACCAGGGCCTCGTCCAGGCAGCGGCCCGGCGCGCTGACCCGGTTGGCCAGCCCCAATTGCAGGGCTTCATCGGCGCCGACTTTTCGGGCCGAAAGAATCAGGTCCGCGGCTTTGGCCGGCCCCAGCAGGTGGGCCAGGGCCGCGCCCCCGCCCCAGTCGGGCATCAGCCCCAGCCGGACTTCCGACAGGCAGATCACCGCGTTTTTGTCCATCACCCGCATGTCGCACCGGCTGGCCAGTTCAGCGCCGCCACCGTACGCCAGGCCGTTGATGGCGGCAATAATGGGCACCGGCAGAGAGACAAACGCGTCCACCGCCTCCCGCACCACCTTCATGCCGTCCATCATCCCCTGCCGGTCCTGTTTTTCCATGGCCTCGTACAGCTCTACCACCAGGGGGTTGTCCGGGTTGACGTCAAACCCGGCGCAGAAGGCCTTCTCGCCGGTGCCGGTGACAATAACGGCCCGGGGCAGGGCCTGTTCCAGTTCGGCGGTCACCCGTTTGAGTGCGTCAAACATCATGGTGTTAAAGGCGTTTCGCCGTGACGGCCGGTCCAGCAGCACCAGGGCGATGGAACCACGTTTTTCAAGTCGGATGCCTTCGGTGGTCATGTCTTCTCCATTAATTTTGATGGCTTCGTAAAAAGCCCAATACCTGCGTTGCGCTGCACCCCTCGTCACTGCGGCGTACGACAAGTACGCCTCATTCCTCGAGATTTGCGACGCCTTGATCTTGAACTTTTTACTTTGCCATCCCAAATAGACTTTTTACGAGTTAATTAATTTTATGGGGCTCACTGAAAATTGGAGGTTCTTCTTATAAAAAAATGGTTTGCTGCGCGTAGCACCCATCCCTTTCTTTGCGCCCTCTGCGTCTCTGCGGTGAAGTTTAATATTCAGGGCGTTTCTTATGCTTTGTCCGGCGTGATGTTGCCGGGTCAGTCGATATGGCGGGCAGGCGGCAGGCACGCCTCAAGAAGCTGCTGGCGATGCATGTCCACAAAATCGTCCACATCGTCCTGCCAGTTGCGCATGACCAGCAGGTTTTCGGTCTCCAGGCGCCGGTTTTTCAGGATGGCGTTTTTCGGTCGCCGGGCCGGCGTGGGGTAGTCGGCGGTGGTGCAGGGGGAGATGGCATGAAGCACATCCATTCTTTTTAGAAAGTAGGCGGCCAGATCGTGCCAGGAGCAGTATCCCTGGCCGGTGGCATGATAGATGCCGCCGCCCCCTTTCTCGGCGATGACCTTGAGCTGCAACGCAAGGGTATCGGACCAGGTGGGGCAGCCGAACTGGTCGGCCACCACGGTAATGGGCGTACAGGGATTTTTCAGGGCCAGGCCCAGCATGGTTTTTAAAAAGTTTTTACCGCCCATGCCGTAGAGCCAGGCCGTGCGCACCACGGTGTTGGCGCTGCCGGTCTCCAGCACCGCCTGTTCTCCGGCCAGCTTGGACCGGCCGTAGACCGATACCGGATCAGGCGGGTCGGTTTCGATGTAGGCTTCAGGCACCGGCCTTTCGCCGTCAAACACGTAGTCAGTGGAGATGTGGACCAGCCGGCAGCCCCTTTTTTGGGCTGCCTGGGCCAGGTTTTCCGGGCCCCCGGCATTCGCGGCAAAGGCGGTATCCTGCTCGGTTTCACAGGCATCCACGGCGGTAAAGGCCGCGCAGTTGAGAATAAGATCCGGCCGGTGGTCCCCGACCATGTCCTGTACGGCGGCCGGGTCGGTGATATCCAATTCGTCTACATCAACGGGAACAATGTCCCAGCCGTGGGCAAAGTGCCGCATGCAGTCTTTTCCCAGCTGGCCGTTGGCGCCGCACAGCAGCAGTTTCATCACAGCCCTCCTTCGGGCTGGTGTCCCTTTCGCAGCAGGTCGAACACGGTTTTGACGGGGTTAAAGGCCAGGGGTGATATTTCCACGAACACGGTGTTCCAGAAGGCCATGGACCCGTTCCACAGGCCGGGATGCTCCAGGGCACGCAAGGGCCGGCCGTTGGTGGATTTTTCAGTGATGATGCCCATGTTCAGGTCCACAAACCGTTTCAGGTCGTAGGGCCGGCCCTTTGCGTCGCGCAGGCCGCAGACGATAAACACCGGGTTGAAGTGGGTGGCGCTCTGCCAGATAGCCTGCTGGTCCGGAGTGGCGCCGTTGACCTGGGCCGCCTCAATGATCTGGGCTGACAGGACCCCGTCTTTTGTTCGCACGAAAAAGGGGCCACCCCCGGGTTCGCCCACGTTTTTCACCACGCCGCATACGCGAAGGGGCCGGTCCAGCAGGGTCAGCAGGAACTTTTTCTGCTGTTTTCTGTCGGCGGACGAAAGTGTTTCGGGCAGGCAGAGGTTGAGCCGGTTGCAGGCAAAATCAATGGCCTGGTCAACCGTCTCGTCCGGGCAGGGATCGGCGGCAAGCTGCTCCATCCAGGCAAATACCTGTTGCTGCAGCTCCACCAGCAGGCCGAACAGGGCACGGGTTTCCGTTGCGGTTTTGTGCCGCATGCCGGTCACGGAGATGTTGTCGATGTTTTTGATAAACACGATATCGCTGTTCAGGTCGTTCAGGTTGTCCAGCAGGGCGCCGTGACCGCCGGGCCGGAACACAAGCCGGCCGTTTTCGTCCCGAAACGGCATGTTGGCATGGTCCGCGGCAATGGTGTCGGTAAACGGGTGCTGGGTGGAAAAAGTGATGTCAGGCCGGATGCCGTCCGCCTGCCGCCAGGCATCGCATGTCTGTTTCAGGAGAGCCGCAACACTGTCCCGGTGGGTCTCGGGCACGGTGAAATGGAGGCGGCAGACGCTGTTTCCGTCGGTGGCCAGCTCCACGGCCTCGGCCAGATGTTCTTCAAAAGCCGTGTACGCGCGGGGAGTGCCGGTATCGTCTGTATAACGGTGAAACAGGATCATGCCCTTGGGAAGGCCGGCATATCCCAGTCCGGCGGTGGTCAGCAGATGACGAAGCACCGGCCGGTAGCGGCCCGCGGCCACCAGTGCCCGGCACTCTTTTCCCGCCGTGGCCATGACAGCGGACAGGGCTTCATGAAAGGCAAACTTTTCAATATTATCCATGAAGCTGACAAGGGCGGCATACTCCTTGTTGTGCTGCCCGCTCTGGCGGTCAATGGAGGTCCGGTCCAGGGCGTCGGGGCTGTTGTAAAGAGACAGCAGGGACCGGAACATGCGGGTGGCCGCACCCGAGGCGGGCACGAACTTGGTGATTCGTCCCTGCTGAACCACCGGTTCCGAAAGGGCTGCCAGGCGGCGCCGTTCCTTATCGGAGAGTACCAGCACCCCCCTTTCCGGCGTGCACGGGGCCACCAGCTCGGGGGAGGCGACGCCCCTGTCAAACAGGCTTAACTGGTGATTGACCGTCTGCTCGGAAAGGCCTCTTTCCTTGATCTGTCGAATGTCCTCCCGGCTGAATACGTACTTGACCATGGGTCTCCCTGCTATCTCCCTGTCGGTGTGCCAGTGGTTTTATTTCAGTATTGGAAAAGTCGATCCACCATGGGGGAAAACGGCCACCGTGGCCTGTTTGCCCAGTTTCTTAACCCCCATGGCGATGACCCTGGCCGGATCGCTGCACTCCCCCTTGAAAAAGAAAAGTTTTTTTACAATTTCGTCGGTGAGGGACGGCACGTAAAGAAAGATGTCGTAGCCCCGGACAAGTTGCAAAGTGTAATAATATAAAAACTTTTCTTCTATGTCCAGGCCCTTTTTGGCAAGGTTTAAGAGCCCATACACCCGCGAAGGCCCGATGGCACGCAGGATCGCCTTGACCACCGGCAGGGGAAGCGGTGATCCGTCAGGCATGGGAATATCATCCATGCCCCGGTCAGCCCGGAGAAAGCCCATGACCGCCCCGCCGGGCCTGACCGCCGGCAGGGCGTTGCCCACGCACTTCATGCTCTGTTTGAAGTTGATCTCCATGGGAAAGGAATTGGTGATCACTCCGTCCACGGGCCGGTCCATGGATACACCGAAAAAGCGGCGGGTGTAGGCCACCCCCCGGCGGTGGGCCGCCACCGGGTCTCCGGCAAAGCAGGCGGTGATGGCTCCCCGGTGGTTCAGCACCACGTTGATACAGAAGATCCCGGCCGGGATCATGGCCCGAATCTCTTCAAGGTCTAAGCGAAAATCGTTGGCTTCCGGCATCATGCCCACCCGGTTGGCCTGGTAAGGCGGTTTTGTCAGCAGCTCGTGGTGGGTGCCGATGGTCTGCGCGGAGGCCACGCCGGGCAGGATGTTTTTCATACCCCCGCCGAATCCGGCCATCAGGTGGGGTTCGATCAGCCCCACCAGGACGACGAGATCCGCCTCTTTGATCCGGCGGTTCAAAGCAACCGGCGTGCCCCGGCTGGTTGTGCCCATGTGAACACTGGCCTCCGGATCAAAGGCGTCATGGTTCTCCCACGCTATTTTTTCAAGGTTTTCGGCCCCCACTTTCTGTTTGACCTCGTCGGCGGTCATGGCTGTGTGAATACCCAGGGCCGTCAGCAGTGTCACGCGGTCCAGGTCTGCCCCGGCGGTTTCCAGGGCTTCTAAAATCAGGTGAAAAAACCGGTGGGCAGGCGTGGGCCGGGTGTTGTCATCCACGATCACCAACACGTTTTTGCCGGCCAGGTCATGATCCGCAAGGGCTTTGGCTTCAACGGGCCGGGCCAGGGCGTCGGCCACAACAGCCGCTTCGCTGGTTGATGAAGTCGGAAGCGATTCCTGTGGTTTGGGAAAAATGACGGTCCATGTGGGCGGAAGGTCAAGGTCGAACGATTCATTTCCCCAGGGCAGTGTGATTCGCATGGCAGCTCCTTTGCTGAAGTTAAAGGCGCGTCAGAACGGCCGTATCTTACCATGACGGTTTGCGGCTGGGCAATGCAAATGGCGGGGTTTGTCCGTTTCTTCAAAAAAAGCATAAAAAAAGCAGGGAAGGCTCTGCTTCCCTGCTTTTTTCAATCGGCATCAATGCCGTTCTTACGACACCTTGATTTTTCTGGGCCGGGCCGCTTCGCTTTTGGGTACGGAAATCGTCAGCACGCCGTTGGTAAAGGTGGCGTCCACGTTGTCCGTGGAGGCGTCCGCCGGCAGCGTAAAGCTTCTGGAAAAACTGCCGCAGCGGCTTTCCGTGAGAATGTAATTCTCTTTTTCCTCTCTGGTTTCCATCTTTTTTTCGCCGCTTACGGTCAGCACACCGTCGTTGATGGAAATGTCGATGGCCTCCTTGTCAAGACCCGGCAGTTCGGCTTTTACAAGATAAGCGGCCTCGGTTTCAGAAACATCAATGGCAGGGGACCACTCCCCTTTTTCGGAAAACACCGCAGGCAGGTCAAATGACTTCCACAGGCTGTCCACGATATTCCCGAAATAGGCGTTATCGTCCGCCGCCCACTCCCTGTTGATCAGTGACGGTAAAAATGTATTGTACATATTCGGCCTCCTTTTGTTTAGGCGTAATTGTCCGTCTGTCTGGCAGAAAAAATAAGCATGCTATGTGAAGCCGTCAAGAGACGAAAAGCAGAATCAAAAAAAGTCTTAACCCGGATATTTCACGAGTTGATTTGGCCGCAGATGCAAGGCGTGGGACATGAAGCTGTAGTATATCTACCGCGAATGTCCCGCAACACAGTCCCGCCGATGGCGGGACCAAGGCGACTCGCCCGAAGGGTGAAATTTTTCGACATAAAATTGGCACACAAGGCCTCAAGTCGTTCATAACAGTTTGTGTTAAAAAAACACCTGAAATCCATTCCGACAATGTATCTTATGTGAAAATTAACCAATGTCGGAAAATTTTATGAAATATTCGGGTTAAAATTTCATGCGTGACACACGGTGTTGAATATGTAATATTTTTCAGAAGGCCGCTGGGTATATAAATGCGCGGACGGTATTGGGAAAAAAGACTTTTTTCTGTTGTTCCTTTCGGTTTCATTTAATACCGCCTCAGAAACAGGCGACATTCAAACCATTCATTTTAGTGTTTTATCAAACAGACCATGACATCCATACTTGAAACAGAAAAAAACTGCTGGCGTATCGAGCACTCGGACAGGGTGCGGTTTGTTATTGACGGCGCCGATTATTTCCGCCTTTTCCGGGAAGCCCTGAAACAGGCGAAGCAGACGGTGTACATACTGAGCTGGGACATCAACAGTCGCGTGCGCCTGGTCCGGAACGGCACCGATGACGGCTATCCCCCTCGCCTTGGAGATTTTTTAAATGCCCTGGCCGAAAAAAATCCCAACCTTCACATTTACATTCTGAATTGGGATTTTGCCATGCTGTACACGCTGGACCGGGAGCTGTTGCCCACCTATCAACTGGACTGGAAAACCCATTCCCGGATTCACTTTCACCTGGACGGGTATCTTGCCGAAGGTGCCTCACAGCATCAGAAGATCGTTGTCATTGATGACACGGTGGCGTTTACCGGCGGGCTTGATTTAACAATGGGGCGGTGGGACACGTCTGATCACCGGCCGGACAACCCTTTGCGTGACCGTGTGGACAAAAAGATTTCCAGGCCCTACCACGATGTGATGGTGATGGTCGACGGTGAGGCTGCCGGGGCCCTTGGAGAACTGGTGAAAGAGAGATGGCGGAAAGTCACCGGTGATACTCCGGTCGCACACAACGGCCGGCAGACGGGGGATCCATGGCCCGCCGATGTCACACCGGATCTGAAGAATGTCATGGCCGGACTGGCCCGAACCCAGTGCGCTTATCGGGAGCAGACGGAAATACGGGAGATCAGGCGTTTCTATGAAGATGCCATCCGGTCGGCCCAAAAGCATGTCTATATCGAAAACCAGTACTTTACCGCGCCGGCCATCGGCGACGCGATTCAGGCCAGCCTGGAACAGCCGTCAGGGCCGGAGATCGTGGTCATAACTCCCAGGAACACGGATGGCTGGCTCTCCCAGCACACAATGGACGTGCTGCGGGTCCGTTTGATAAAAAGGCTGAAAGAGCACGACGTCCACCAGCGGTTACACGTGTTCTATCCGGACGGCCCCGGCCTGGATACCAGCCCCGTCAATGTTCACGCCAAACTGATGATTGTGGATGACCGGCTGATCACCGTGGGGTCGGCCAACCTGAACAACCGGTCCATGGGCCTTGACAGTGAATGCAATCTCATTTTTGAGGCGGACGGCAATTCCGGCACAAGCGATGCTATCGCAGGCGTTCGTGACCGGCTGATGGCCGAACACCTGGGTTGCACGCCGCGGCAGGTGCGCCATGCCCTGGAGCGTGAGAAGTCCCTGGCCGGTTGCATCAGCAAGCTCAATAACACGGATACCCGTTACCTGAACCGGCTGCCCCTGAATCTGTCCCCGGATGTCGACCGCCTGGTCCCCGACACCGAAGTGCTGGATCCGGAACACCCGTTGCGTCCGGACCTGATGCTTCGGCATATGGTGCCCGAGGCGTATCAGCCCCCGGCCCGGATGCGTATCTTCACCTGGATGATACTGATCGGCGGCATTGTCGGGCTGGCCGCCATGTGGCGGTGGACGCCCTTAAACGAGTGGCTGCACATGGATGTGCTGTCCGGGGCTGTTACCACTGTCCGGGAGATGCCGGCAGCGCCCCTGTGGGTGATGCTGGGGTTTGTCCTGGCAGGGTTTGTGGCGTTTCCTTTCTCCTTGCTGGTTATCGCCACGGTGATCGTCTTCGGCCCGGTAGCGGGGTTTGCGTATTCCCTGGTCGGCGGCACATTGAGCGCCATGCTTGTGTATTGGGCCGGGGACCAGCTGGGCCGGAAAACCGTTCGGAAACTGGCCGGTTCCAGGCTCAACACCATCAGTCGCCGTATCGCAAGGCACGGCATGATCAACGTTATGTTTGTCCGTATTGTGCCGGTGGCCCCGTTTACCCTTGTCAACCTGGTGGCCGGCGCCTCCCATATCCATTTTCGCGACTATTTTCTGGGTACCATGCTGGGAATGGTTCCCGGCATGGCAGCCGTCACCCTGATTGCCGACCGCGCATACGCGACACTTCGGGATCCGGCACCGGGCAATACCGTGTGGCTGGTTGCCACTGTCGTGCTGGTAATCCTCGCGGCCGGCATACTGATACGCTGGCTGAAACGAAGGTCTGACGGGGACGACAGCCTCACTGCCACCGGCTCCTGATTTCAGCCTGACAATGAACGTGACAACCCTTTTGAAACTGGCCACTTACAACATTCACGGATCCGTGGGTACGGACGGCCGGTTTGATCCGGCCCGGACCATGGCGGTGATAAATCAGCTGGATGCCGATATTATTGCCCTGCAGGAGGTATCCACTATCCGCAGCGACCTGCGGGAATGGGTCAGTGGTTTTCAGGCAGAGACTGGAATGCGGGTCATTCCCGGTATGACCATGTTCCGGGACGCGGCACATTATGGCAATGTCGTATTAACCCGTGATGCGGTGGAACATGTAGAACATATCAATCTCAGCTTTAAACAGCGTGAACCCCGGGGGGCCATCTGCCTGACGCTGTCGGTGGATGACAGGCGTATCTGCATTGTTGCCACCCACCTTGGCCTTCGGGCAGCCGAACGCCGTGCCCAGGTAAAGCTTCTGCTGAAGGTGCTTGAGCGGCGACCGGCGGATATTTTTGTGCTGATGGGAGATTTGAATGAGTGGATTGCCGGGGCGCGTTCGTTGCGGCAGGCGCGCCGGTTTTTTGACCATATTCACACGCCGTCGACCTTTCCGGCCCGGTTTCCCCTGCTGTCACTGGACAGAATACTGGTGTGGCCGGCAACCTGCCTGCACACCATCGCACCGCTGAAAAACCCATTGACGAAAATCGCGTCCGACCATCTGCCGTTGCGCGCCGAAATCGTTTTTTGAACCCCGGTCCCGGCAGGCGTGAAGACCGCCAGACAGAAAGCGCCGTACGGTTTGCAAGAGGCCCTGAAGATGATAGATAAAGACTTGAGAAATCGGCGATGTGCCACGCCGCCTTTTGTTGTTAAAACAGCACGAAACAGGGGAAGGGTGCAAAATGGACCAAAACAGAAAAGTTCGCATGGGCTGGATCAAGGGGATGTACTGGTACACCATTTTCGGTGCCGGCGGTTCCGGTGCGGGAATGATTTTCGCCCCCGGGCTTTCGCAACGGCTCTTCGGCATGGGCGACCAGGACCCGATATTTTTCGGTATCGCGGCCAGCATCTGGCTGGCCTTCGGGGTCATGTCGGTTTTCGGGCTGAGGGCGCCGCTGACGTTTTTGCCGGTGCTCTGCATGCAGCTGCTGTATAAATCGGTGTGGGTGGCCGGTGTCATCGTGCCCCTGGTGGTAACCGGGAACCTGCCGGATTATGCCGGGCTGGTGATCGTGATCATGGTCAGCTACATTGTCGGCGACCTGATCGCCATTCCCTTTTCTTATGTTTTTGCAAAGGGGAAAAATTGAGCCTGTCACCAGAGTTCAAACCGCTTGTTGATTTTGCCCTTGGCGCCGGCGCCTGCCGTGCCGCCATGCTTCCGGCGGCAAAAGTCGTGATCGACGGCAGCCTGGCTGACCGGTGCCGGGCCCCCGGTTGCCCCAATTACGGGCTGTCAATTAATTGCCCGCCCCATGTTCCCGGCCCGCTGGAGCTTCAAAAAGAGCTGGAAACATTTCACCAGGCGCTCTTTTTTATCATCGATGTGCCGGCGGAAATGCTGTTTTCCGGGCAGCGCGTAAAGGCGTTTGAGCTCCTTCAGAAAACAGCGGCCGCCATTGAAAGACAAGCCGTTCAGGCCGGTTTTGCCCGTGCCCGGGCCTATGCCGGGGGCTCATGCAGGGAGATCTTCTGCCACGCCCACGGCGACTGCCCGCCGCTGTTGCAAAAAGGGGAGTGCCGCTATCCCCAGTATGCCCGGCCTTCCATGTCCGGCTTCGGTATTGACGTGGCCCGGCTGTTTGAAACCGCTGGATGGACCATGCGCATGGCGCAGCCATCGCCCGATACCGGTGCAACGCAAATGGCGGATATTTGCGGGCTGGTGCTGGTGGATTGAAGTATTCGGGCTATGTAAGAGAGCATAAAAATCGATTCCGATCCCGACCCCGATTTCGATAAGGAAGGAAGTGTTTCATGCGCATCGCATTAACCATCGCCGGCTCCGATTCCTCGGGCGGGGCCGGCATTCAGGCCGACCTGAAAACCTTTCAGGCCTATGGCGTGTTCGGCATGAGCGCGATCACGGCGGTGACCGTTCAGAACACCCAGAAGGTCTACGACATTCAGGAGATCGCCCCGGATATCGTGGCCGGGCAGATTAACTGCA
Organism: Desulfosudis oleivorans Hxd3; assembly: GCF_000018405.1. Lineage (NCBI taxonomy): Bacteria > Pseudomonadati > Thermodesulfobacteriota > Desulfobacteria > Desulfobacterales > Desulfosudaceae > Desulfosudis > Desulfosudis oleivorans. The sequence continues at coordinate 3,049,078 of NC_009943.1, read as the reverse complement.
TTTTTGAAGATACGCCGGTGGATGCCGTCAAGATCGGCATGGTCTCCAGCGTCGGTTTGATCAAGGCCATTGCCGGGGCACTGGCGGACCGGGACCTGCCGCCGGTGGTGCTGGACCCGGTGATGATCTCCAAGAGCGGCTATCCCCTGCTGAAAAAAGAGGCCCAAAGCGCCCTGGCCTTTCATCTGTTTCCCCTGGCCCGGGTGGTGACCCCCAATCTGTTTGAGGCCCAGCTTTTGGCCGGGTTTGAGATTATTTCTCTTGAGGACATGCAGAAGGCGGCCCATCGTATGATCGATATGGGGGCCCGGCAGGCGGTAATCAAGGGAGGGCACTTTCAGGGGGAGGCGGCCGTGGACGTGCTTTTTGACGGCCGGGCCTTTAAAATGCTGAGCGCCCCGAAAATCGAAACCCGTAACACCCATGGCACGGGCTGCACGTTTTCGTCGGCCCTGGCCGCCGGCATGGCCCTGGGCATGGACTTTTTTGATGCCGCGGCCCGGGCCAAGGCCTATGTCACCCAGGCTATTGCCCGGGCCCCGGGCATCGGCAAAGGAAGCGGGCCGCTGAATCACATGGTCGCGCCCTGACGCGCGGGGGCATTGCCCGGCGAAGCCAAGGCCCGCGTCATTGCGAGGAGCGAAGCGACGACGCAATCTCCTTCGCACATGGATAAGATTGCTTCGCTCACTCGACACACGTTGCCGCGCTCCCGCCTTCGTCATTACCAGGCTTGACCGGGTAATCCAGAATCAAATTGACCTCATACCTTATTCAACAAGGAAATAGACCAGTTTTACACTGGATTGCCCAATCAAGTTGGGCAATGACGGGGATGAGAGGTCTGGGCAATGGCGAAGGGAGAGGGGGGCGGGCAATAACGGGAAGGAGCCGGGGCGCCCGGCACGGACCGGCAAAAATCAGTCGGCTTTGGCGGACGCGGCGGTTTCCAGCATCTCTTTTGCGTGGGCCAGGGTCTTTTCCGTGATTTTTTTGCCCCCGGTCATGCGGGCGATCTCCTGGATGCGGTCTTCATCGGACAGCCGCACCATGTGGGTGACGGTACGGCCGCTCTTCACCTGTTTTTCAATCCGGTAGTGAATGTCCCCGAACCGGGCGATCTGGGGCAGGTGGGTGATGCAGAGGGTCTGGTGAAAGCGGGAGAGCGCGGCCAGCTTCTTTCCCACAACCTCGGCGGCCTCACCGCCGATGCCCGCGTCCACCTCATCAAAAATCAATGTCTCCACCGCTTCCTTTCCGGCCAGCATGGCCTTTATGGCCAGCACCACGCGGGAGAGCTCGCCGCCCGAGGCGATGGCGGCCAGGGGCTTGGCGGTTTCACCCACGTTGGGGGCAATGGAAAAGGCGGCTTTGTCGAGGCCGGTATCGGTGATGATCTTGCCGTCCGCCGTCAGAAACGGGCTGGTCTTTGCATCCGCCGGGGTGGCGGAAAAGACTACGTCAAAGCGGGTGCCCTCCATTTTGAGTTGGGCCAGTTCGGCTTCGATGGCCCGGCAGAAGCCGGGGGCCGCTTTTTTGCGTTTGGCCGAAAGGGTGGTTGCGGCCCGGGCCAGGTCCTTGTGGGCCGCGGCAATGGCGGTCTCCATTTGCCCGATCCGGCCGGAAAGGTTTTCCAGGCCGGTCAGATCCGCGGCGATCTGGTCCAGCCGGGCCAGCACATCCTCCAGGGTGGGGCCGTATTTTTTCTTAAGCCGGACCACCAGGTCCAGCCGCTCTTCCACCTGTTCCAGGGCCGTGCCGTCGGTGTCGATGGTGTTTAAATAGCTTCGCAGTCCCTCTACCGCATCGGCGGTCCGGGCCTCGATATCCACGATGGCGGCCCGGTGAGGCTCCAGGGTGTCGTCGATGCGGGCCCCGTTTTCCAGGCTGGTGCGGACCAGGGCCAGCTGTTCGATCACCGCGCCCTGGGCGTCGTAAAGTCCTTCGATGCAGCCGTACACCAGGGTGTAGAGCTCCTGGGCGTTTTTCAGCCGTCTTTTATCCCGTTCCAGGTTCTGGTCTTCGCCCGGAGTGATGTTTGCCTTTTCGATCTCGTCCTTCTGAAAGGCCAGGAGCTCCTGCTGCCGGGCCTGGTCCGCCTGCCGGGATTTTAAGGTTTCCAGCTCGCGCAGCATAGGGACAAGGGTGGCAAATTTTTCACCCACCGCTTCCCGTTGCCCGGTCAGCCCGGCAAAAGCGTCTAAAATCAAAAGGTGAAGATCCTCGTTGAGCAGCTGCTGGTGGGCGTGCTGGCCCGATATGGAGGCCAGGCTGGCCGTGATGTCGGAAAGCACCTGGATGGTGGCCGCATGGCCGTTGATGTAGATCCGGTTCTTGTTGGTGTCGGACACCACCCGCCGAATGATCAGCTCATTGTCGCCGGTAAGGCCGTTCACCTCAAGTTTGCGGGCCAGCTCGCTTTTTGGCGCCACGTCAAACACCGCTTCCACCTCGGCCGTGCTTTCCCCGGTGCGGATCAGCCGGGCCGTGGCCCTTGACCCCAAAAGCAGGTTGACGGCATTGATGATGATCGACTTTCCGGCCCCGGTCTCGCCGCTTAAGATGGTCAGCCCCCGGTCAAAACGGATGCGCAGGTCATCGATGATGGCAAAGTTTTTGATGGCAAGTTCATTGAGCATGGCACACGGGTCCGAATCAGAACTGGTAGCCGACGCAGTCGGTGATAATGGTCTTGAGCTTCTGGCGCAGCACGGAATAGGAGTAGTAGCGCTTGGCCACCTCGTAGTTGTGGGTGACCATCCGGTGGCGGTAGTCCGCGTCATCCAGCACCCGCCGGGTGTGGTCCACGGTTTTTTTGGTGACAAACCCGTTGATCTCGATAACGGAAAACCCCTTGGGCTTGATATCCGTTGCGTATATGGAGTAGCGGTTCACGGCAATGGGCCGTCTGTAGTAAATGGCCTCAAGAAAGGCATTGCCGAACCCCTCGAAGTTGGAGGGGTAGGTCACCAGGTCGGCATAGGGATAGATATCATCCAGGGTATATTTTTTCCGGCCGTCGGGCAGGGTGTCCCGCTGGTCATTGATGATGTCGGACACAAACACGGTGGTGACACCCATGCGCTCGGAAAAGTCTTTCACCCGCTCATAGTATTCCATGCCCTCGTCGCCGGCGGCGTGGGAGATCACCAGTTTGGCCTTTCGTTCCAGCCGGCTGACCAGCTCAATGGCGTGTTCGATGCCCTTTCGCTGCACCACCCGGGTGGGCTGCAGAACAAACAGCTCGTCGTCGGCGATGCCCAGGTCCTGCCGCACGTTTTGGGTGTAGTCGTCGGGAGGGGGCGGCGGGTTTTCAAAGTCCATCACGTTGGGGATCACTGTGGAGGAGATGCCGGTGCGCAGGCTCACCTGGTTGTCTGCTGCCGAGTTGATCACCACGTTCCGGATCTGGGACAGGTGGGGCGGAAAGGCCATGTTGAGGTACTCCCACACCGAGTTGGTGAGAAACCGCTCCCGCTCCCAGAAAAAGTCGTGGTGGTGGCCGATGACGGGAATACCGATCTCGGCGATCAGTTCGGCCAGGCCGATGCCCAGGGGCAGGTTCATGGGAATGGCCAGGGCGTTTTCCACCACCAGCACATCCAGGTTGAACTTCTGAATAAAGGTGTAGAGGTGGTCCTTGATCTCCTCTTTTACCCGATGAATCAGCTGGGTGATGTACCGGCCCCGGACCCGGACCCCGAAGCAGTTTTCAAAGATGTCCACGATCACAGGATGGCTGAAGTGGGCCTTTTCGCAAAGATAGGAACACTCGGGCGGTGTTTCCAGCTCCCCGGCAAAGTAAAAGCAGGAAAACCCCTCTTCCTTGAAAATGTCGGCCCATTTCCAGGTTTCCAGGGTCACACCATCGGTGCCGGCCAGGCGCGTTGAAATAAATCCCACGTTCTGATGGGGCGGAATATCAGGAATCATGGTCTTTTCCCCGTGGCTTGGCGGTTGTTGATCTCATTATAACGGAAGCAGGTCACGATGTGGTCGTTGACCATGCCCGTGGACTGCATAAAGGCATAGCAGATTACCGGCCCTACAAAGGAAAATCCCCGTTTTTTTAAATCCGCGCTCATGGCCTCGGATGCCGGGGTGGACGCCGGCATCTGTTTGACGGTTTCCCACGCATTGACAACGGGCCGGCCCTCCACAAAGGACCAGATATAGGTGTCAAAAGAGCCGAATTCTTTCCGCACCCTTAAAAACGCTTTCGCATTGGTCACGGCGGCATCAATCTTTTTCCGGTTGCGCACAATACCGGGGTCTGCCATCAGTCGGTCGATTTTGCGCGCGTCATACCGGGCCACCCGGACCGGGTCGAAATCGTCAAAGGCTTTTCGGTAGGCCGGCCTCTTTTTGAGAATGGTCAGCCAGTTCAGCCCGGCCTGGGCCCCCTCCAGCACCAGCATTTCAAACAGCCTGCCGTCATCATGAAGGGGGACGCCCCATTCCGTGTCATGGTAGTGGATATAATCCGGGTCGGTACCCGCCCAGTCACACCGTTTTTCCATTTACAATTTTTCCGGGGACGGTTACATAGGACACACCCGAATGTTTCGTGAAGAATTCGGGCAACACGCTTTTCAAGTGGCAGATGGTTGCATAAAAACCGACAAATGGCAAGTAAAGACCCTGTTATTATCCATGATCCGAATCAGTTAGCCTGGCAAACCATTGCCGGCCGGGCCATTGCCGACCCGAAGGACCTGCCGGACCGGCTGAAGGCACCCCCTGGCGCGGCGGCGGTCTGCCGCGCCTACCCCATGTCCGTCAATCCCTATTATCTCTCCCTGATTCAGGCGCCCGGCGACCCGCTGTGGCGTCAGGTGGTGCCGGACGCGCGGGAGCTTTCCGGCACCCTGACCGACGATGATCCGCTCACGGAAACGGCCCAGTCCCCGGTGCCGGGCCTGATTCACCGGTATCCGGACAGAGTGGTGGTGCTGGTGTCGGGCCGGTGCCCGGTGGTGTGCCGGTTCTGCTTTCGCAAGCGGCTGGCCGGCAGGGCCGCCGCTTCCCTTACCGATGACCAGGTGGACGCCGCCGCGGCCTATGTTCGGGCCGCCCCTGCCGTCCGGGAGGTGATTTTTTCCGGGGGAGATCCCCTGATGCTGGAAGATGACAAACTTTGTGCCGCTTTAGAAAAATTTGCCGCCATCGGCCACGTGGAGACCCTTCGCATTCACACCCGCACCCCGGTTGCCCTGCCCCAGCGGATCACCGGCGACCTGGTGGTTCTGCTGAAAAAGTTTTTGCCGCTTTACGTCAACGTGCATGTCAACCACCCCCGGGAGATCACGGCCCCGGCCGAGGCCGCCTGCGCCCGGCTGGCGGACGCCGGCATTCCCCTGGGCAGCCAGACCGTTCTGCTGGCCGGCATCAACGATGACGCAATCACCATGGAAGCCCTCATGCGTGCACTGCTGCGCATTCGGGTGCGGCCCTACTACCTGCACCATCCAGACGTGGTAAAGGGCACCGGCCATTTTCGGCCCCCCATCAACAGGGGGCTTTCCGTGATGCGGTCCCTGGTGGGACGGGTACCGGGCATGGCGGTGCCGCGCTATGTGATCGACCTGCCCGGCGGCGGGGGCAAGGTTCCCCTGCTGCCCGACTATGTGGTCTCCAGCGAAACCGGGCACCTGGTGGTGAAAAACTACCAGGGAAAGGTGTTTGTCTATCCGGAGAAATAAAGGGTTGCGCGGTTATTGGGATTGCGAGGGGCGGTTTTTGAGAACCCGGATGATGACCGGTTTGTATTGGTCCTCCTTGGCCATGCGGTTGCCCCGAATCCGGACAAAGACCACGGCCAGCACAAAGGCGCCGAACCCGATCACGGCCGACAGCACCGACTGGTCCACCGAGGGAAAAACCGTCTGGGAAAGCCTGACACCGATGCCGGCCCCGGCCATGAGGCAGAGAATGGGAAACATGTAGATCAGGAAGGTGGCTTTTATCAGGGAGGCGGTTGCAAAGCTGACCACCACCCGGTCCCCGGTCCTGGCCTCCACCCGGTTGGCGGCTTCCACCTCCATATCGTTTCCGCCGCCCATGGTTTTGCAGGAGTCCTTGGATTGGCAGTGCTCGCAGGCGGCGGCCCGCTGGGTCCGGATCCAGGCCGAGGTTCCGCTGGTTCGAATCACAATGCCTTCTTCTGTTGCCATGTTGCCTTCTTTTTGCCGCTGTTTGCGGCGTTGCGCTGTTTTACATGTGCTGGTAGCAGATGATGCCGCACTTCAAGCACCGGTCCGCCTCGGTCCGGGCCGCCGTTTCGGAGAACCCGGCCTCCCGTTCCATGCCGGCCGCAACCTCGGCGTCGCCGCGCAGGGGCATGATCATCCGGGGTTTGGGCAGCACGCCGAATACCGCGTCAATGGTCTGCACCACGGCGTCGGGGGAGAGCAGGTTGTCCGGCAGGGCCAAAGGATCGCCGTACATCAGCATGTGCATGCAGGCCGCGGCCTTGCGGCCCGCGTTGATGGCCTTGATGGCCGCGTCCATGTCGGAGAGCGGATCACCGTCGGCCAGCAGGCCCCGCTGACCGGCGGCGTCGGCTGTCTTGTAGGGCGGAACGGCCTGCCACTGAACCGGCAGCTTGATCACGCCGTCGTCATCGGTGGTATCTTCGGGCCGGCGGGCAAAAATCAGTTCCGGAAACCGGCCTGCCGCAAAAACAATGGTGCCGGCCTCTATTCTGACGGGCTGGCCGGTGGCCAGGTCGGTGTATTCCACCTGGGAAACAGCCGGACCTGTGCCGTAAAGCCGCTCAACAGCGGCATTTAAAACAATGGCGGCACCGGACATGTCCGCGGGCAGTCCGGCCTCGGCTTCGGTTTTCTCCTGCAACAGGAAGGTGACCGACGCGGCTCCTGCCGCCGTGCAGGCGTCCGCAGTCTGCCGGGCCAGTGCCCCGCCGCCGATCACCACCACGTTGCCCTTGACCGGGACCTCTTTTTTCAGCACGTCGATAAGCAGGGCCATACCCGCCACCGGGCCCTGGGCCAGGGTTTTGGGATTATCAAACCCCAGCCGGCTGTCCCACCCGCCGGTGGCCAGCAGCACGGCCTCGAAATTGTCGGCCAGCAGCGAATCAACGGTAAAGTCTCTGCCCGCGATCTGCCGGGTTTTGACGGTAACACCCATTTCCCTGATACCGGCGATGTCGTCATCCATCACCGCCTGGGGCAGGCGCTCGGCGGCAATGGCCTTGCGCAAAAGTCCGCCCGGTTTGTCCGAGGCCTCCAGCACCATGGCTGAATGGCCCAGCCGGGCCGCGAAATAGCCGGCGGAAAGCCCTTCCACGCCGCCGCCGATCACCGCCACCTGCCGGCCCGTGGACGGCGCCATAAAGGGCTTGACCCGGCCGGCGCTTTTTTCCGCGTCGGCCACGAACCGCTTTAAGCCGTTGATGGACACCGCTTCATCCACCAGGGTGCGGCGGCACATGGTTTCGCAGAACCGGGGGCAGATGCGGCCGATCACCGCGGGAAAGGGGAGCCGTTCTTTTATGACGGAAAGGGAAGCCGTGTAGTCGCCCAGGGTGATCTGGCGGATATATTCGGGAATGTTGATGCCTGCCGGACAGGCCCGCCGGCACGGGGCGATGCAGTCGTCCGTGGTGTATTCCCGCAGGATGCGCCGGGTGACCGATGAAAGCTTGATGATGTGCTTGGGGCAGACCCGTTCGCAGGTGCCGCAGCCGGTGCATTTTTCCCTGTCCACCACGGGCAGGCCGTTTTCACCCATGGTCAGGGCGCCAAAAGGGCAGGCCCGCACGCAGGTGCCCAGGCCCAGACAGCCCACGGTGCATATCTTCATACCGCCGGACAAAAGGGCCGCGGCCCGGCAGTCGGAAATGCCGTTGTACACGAATTTCTGTTTCGCCTCGGCCACGCTGTAGGTGCAGTCCGGCACGGCAATGTCGGGCTCTTTGGCCTCAATGGACATGCCCAGCAGGGCCGCAATGGTTTCGGCCAGGTCAGCGCCGCCGGCCACGCAGGAGTTGGGGGCCGCTTTTCCCTCCACGATGGCCGCGGCATTGGCACCGCAGCCGGGCAGGCCGCAGCCGCCGCAGTTGGCCCCGGGCAGGGCGCTTTCCACGGCCTCTACCTTGGGATCCACGTAGACATAGAAAACACGGGAGGCAATCGCCAGGCCGATGCCGATCACGCATCCCAGCACGGCCATCATCACAAGCGCATTGATCATTGCAGCGTCTAACATGAAGTTCTCCTGCCCAGTCTGTTCTTAATCAGGTCGCACACCGGTGCGATCTCCGGCATGTCGCTATTCAGGGGCGCTCCCTTCAGGCTGCTCATGAACAGATCGTCGCTGAAGGGAAGGCGGGCGATAATACGGTTTTCGTCCACATGGTCCGCCATAACAGCGGCGGACCGGTCGTCCACTTTGTTTAGAATAAAGGCAAACTCGGTGGCAAGTGCCCCGGCCATGGCGGCGATCCGGCCGGCCAGTTCAAAGGACTCAAAGCTCGGGTCCACCACACCCAGGATCAGGTCGCAGCCGCCGTCCACGCCCCGGCCGAAATGCTCAATGCCGGCCTCGGTGTCGATGATCACCACCTGGTCGCCGGTCATGTCCAGCCGGGAAAGCACGTTCTTGGAAAGCATGCCCATGGGGCAGGCGCACCCTTCACCGGCCTCGTGAATTTTGCCCACGGCCGCCAGGTGAATGCGCCCGTTTTTGGACACGCAGTCCGGCGGCAGGGTATCAATGGAAAGCCGGCCCCCCAGCAGGGGATCGTTGGCATCGGGCAGGGCCTGGTTCATTTTCTGTTTGAACGCCTTTTTACCGCCGAGGTGGTCCAGCAGGTTCACGGGCCGGTCAAGGCCCAGCAGGCGGTGAAGGCCGGTGTTGGATTCGTCGCAATCCACCACCAGCACCGTGAGGTTTTCTGCCGCCAGTGCCCGGGCCAGCGTGGCCACAACCGAACTCTTGCCGCTGCCGCCCTTGCCGCATATAACAATTTTCATTTACAAATCAAACCTTTCCCGCTGCACGCGCACGGAACCGTAAAAAAGACAAAATAGACCAGCCAAACGATTGTTGTCAAGGACTATTCCGGCCTTCCGGTGGCCTTGAATATTGATGGTTTCGGGAAAAGCCAAAATCCGTCAATCTTGACTTTCAACAGTGATCAGTGGTAACCAGAGGCCATGACAACCCCGCAACAAATCACTGCCCGGAAAGTTTGCCACCTGCTCGACCAGGTGGCCCGGACCCTTCAATTTTATACGGATTCCGGCAGGAATGGCATTGATTGCAGCCGGGAGGCCCTTACAATGGCAACACAGTGGGACCGGCCCGGCTGCCTGGCGCCGGACCCGGGCACCGCGGTCCGACAGGGGTGCGACCAGTGCCCTCTTGCATCCGCCGGCCCCAGCCCGGTCCATGGCCGGGGGCCCTCACTGGCCCGGCTCATGGTGGTCAGCGACTCACCCCTGGGGGCCGGGGATCCGTTTTCCGGCAATGAGGGTGAGCTGTTTACCCGCATTCTTTTGGCCATGAAACTGGCTCCGGACCGGGTGTTTGTCACGGCCATGGTCCGTTGCCCCGTGCCTGAAAACGCGAAGCCCGCGCCCCGGGCCCTGGTTGCCTGCCGCGCTTTTCTGGAAGAAGAGATCCGCAAGGTCAAGCCAACCGTGATCTGGGTGATGGGAGAGACCGCGGCCCAGGCCCTTCTTGGCGCGGACGACCCCCTGGACCATCTGCGGGGCCGGTTTCACGACTATCAGAATATTCCTGTCATGCCGACCTGGCATCCCCGGGACATCCTGTCCGACCCCTCCCTCAAACGCCCGGTGTGGGACGATGTCCAGCAAATCATGAAGTTCCTGTAACAAAACAAACCAGATCAAAATCGGGATCGGGATCGGTATCGAAAGGCGACCAACCCTTTTCCCCCGGGAGCGCCGCACCCCAGTGCGGCAATATCCCTTCATGACGCCTTATGCTTTCGTATCTTATCCTGCGCTTTTATCGTTTTAAGAATTTTTTCAACACCGGGCCGGCCCCCCGGCCCCGCGCCCACATGATGCATCCGCACAATACCCTCCGGGTCGATCAGCACATCCCCGCCCCGCTGTCGAATATCAGCATCTGATTTTTTAAGTTTCTGCCCCTTAATAATCGCCTTTGTGTAGGCCAGCCATGTTTTTGGCCCCCAGATATCCAGAAAAGAAGCTTCATCCATCCCATAACTTTTATACAGCCCCCGATTTTCATCAACAATAAGCGGCCATGTCAGGGCGGTCTCTTTTATGTAATTTATGGATGCAAAGTCGGGTTCAAATGTAACCACAACGATTTTCACATTCAGCCTGTCAAAGTCTGCGTCATGCTCACGCAACTGCGTGAGGTGTGCCCGGCAGGGCAGTCAGCCAAGATGGCGGTGAAACACCATCAACAGCCAGTTCCCCTGGTAGTCGTCAAGACGGATGGTATGCCCGTTGATGTCGTCAAGGCTGAAAAAAACGGCAGGCTTTCCTTCAAGATTTTTCATGGTTGCCTTTTTGATTTTTAATAGCTTTGAAAACTTTCAAGACGTCCATTCTCAAAATATAAATATTGATTGTTATAAATCCATTGTTCATGAACTCCCCAACTTCCCACAGTCTTATTAATTTTATTTGGTTTTCCCCAAGAGAGACTGGCCTGTTCATCGGTCATACCAATAAAGATATTACCCGCTTCAATTGCATCCCAGGTTTTTTTAGGCCAATCTGGATAAATTGCATGAGGGTCTTCAAAATACCAATTTTCTTCAAATGGTTGTAGTAAATGATTTGATGAATCATTTATCCTACTGAAACTACCATCCCAATAGCCTTCAACGCCATCTTCTGTTCTAAAAAAGAATCTTAAAGGACTATGCTCACCATAACCCCATTTGACATTAGTGATAGTCAACTTTTCAAATTTATTTATTGTACGTTGACATCGGATATAACCATGTCGATCTGCGCTAGCATCTGTTGGATGTCTTTTATTCCATACCGTTTTCCCAATAAACTTTTTAGCATTATCCATTTCTGAAAGGAAAGCTATATCGTTGAGGGAGTTGCCATATGCAGTAGTATAAAGGATTTTATTTGAATCGTTTAATTTTAATATAAATTTAGTTGGATATCCTTCTTTAGCACCTATTATTTCACCAACTTTTCCAACAAGTTTTTTGTAGGAAGGATGATAAAAGCTGTTCTCTCTATAGGAATAGTTTTGATATCCATATTCTTGAACAGATTCATATCTAGTTAAAAATATTATTTTTTCTCCTATCCATTTATGTTTTTTATTATAACCAGCGGGCAAATTGGGTTGTTGAAAATCTATACCATTAGTTTTTTGAATATGCGTTCCAAGACAACTACAAATAAAACAAATTAAAAAGACTAACAAAACATTTCTTGCCATAGACATAGCCGTTTCCTCTCTCATAATTTTTCAGTATTCCGGCATTATTCCGGGGCATTATTCCGGTGTATTGTGTATTCCGGTGTATTCCGGGGACATGATACTTATATCCGTGGGTGGCACCGGCAATAAGTTGCCCGTGTCACCCGTGTTGGGTAGAGGCCTCCCCTCAATTCAATATAATAATTCAACGAGTCGCTCGCATATCGGAGAAAACATCATTCGATCCGGTGCGCCCCAAACTGATTCACTGGGCACCAGTAAACCTAAAGACATAAGACCGGAAACAATTAAGATTAATGGGGAGTTCTTGGGTATAAACAATACATCAGATTGCGATTCCTCCGGGAAATCTCCGATCTGAACTGATCCATAATCTTTATTTTCTAGCAAGAATTTAGCTTCTGCCGCTGAGATATCGCGAATGACTCTGGATAAAGCGTCTGCTTCAAGAACTGTTACATCATGGAGAAACAGTGCGCGCTCAATGCTGTTTTTTAGATAGTCAATTTTGCGTTGTTCAACCGTTTGGAAAAGCGCTAATACCGATTCGTTAATTATTTTATACTGGGCATCAGTTATTTCTTTAAGTTGAGCCTCATGTGCCCTTAGAATTGCATCTATTTTTCGAATAGCAGTCTCTACGCGCTTTTTGTGCCTACCACTTGCAAGTGCTCCCGTCAGAACAGGTAGAAGCGAGGCGACCGGATTGCCTGAGAAAGCAGATAGAAGAGTTGCCCCAATGTTTGTGAGGAGGTTTTCTGAAATCTTTTCTACTGCATTTTTATTATCCATTTTAATCTCACAGCCTAACGCTTGAGGTCACCATCTGCGCGCCCCAAATTTTCTGCGTCAGAGACTCCGCTGTTCTCGCTGGTAGCGCCGGCAACTTGTTGCCGGCGTGCGGAAGCACAGGAGGAGATTCCTCCCTGGGATGAATTGTGAAGGTAGCTCAACAGGCCCCTTGTCCGTGTCACCCGTGTCAATTTTATGTCGAAAAATTTTATCCTTCGGACGAGCCGCCTTGCATCTGCGGCCAAATCAGCTCGTGAAATATCCGGGTTAGTAAATTCGAAGTTATAATTTTATATTCGAAAGTATATTTTTTCGTTTTTCTGATTCTACGATTTGTCTCTCAAGTTCAGCTCTTTTATGCTGACTTTCTTGCCTTGCCCTTTGCTTCTCCTGTTGTATATAGCCTTGGTTCGCTGCGGCCACGTAATTTTTTGCATGGTCAACTACTTTTTGAATAGTACTTTCATTATCACGTATACCAATTGACGCTGTGTCCCCACGAATATTAAATCGTTCAGGACCATATCCTATAATGAACTGATGGCCTCCTCGAGGATTCTGGAATTCCTGCTCCCACCCAGGTGGTACATTTCGGTTCAATTGTAGTTTTAGGATGCCAGACTCATAATCAAGACCTACGATCTGGATCGGCTCAAATTCTGGAGGCTCAGCGGCACTGACAACTTGTTTCTTTGATTCATCATATTTTTGCAAAGCAACAAAAGCATTTCTCCGGCCAATAAGTTCCATTTTGATTTTTGCAATCGAATCTGGACGATTTGCTGGATTTTGCTGGGTCATCATCTCAACAAGGTCGTCTAAATAAGCATGGTTACCAGATGTGTCAGAGATTTTTTTATAGCCGGCACCCTGCAATATTTCCCCTGTAAACATTTCATTAAGGATCAATCCAAGTGGGAAAATATCGGCTCGATTGTCAATTTTTACACTTCTTGTTCTTTGCTCAGGGGCAGAATATTGAAAATTTGCCATTCGACTGGCTATTCTTGTTTCGACAGCAGTATAGATTTCTTCTTCTTCAAAGTGGGCGATTCCAAAATCTGCAAGTACCAAACGATTTTTACGTTGGTCATAGAGGATGTTTTCTGGTTTTAAGTCTCTGTGCCAAACTCCTGCAAGATGTGCAGCCTCAATGCCATCCAATATTTGTGAAAACAAGGGTAGTATTGCGTCCGTCTTCAGCTTTCCCATTATCGTTCTTAATGTGCCGGAGTACCTCCTCATGACATAGAATGGACATTTTACATCTTTAATGAATATTGCGCCGGTATCGATTAATCTAATGATATTTTGATGATTGTTACGCTGGCAGTACTGCATTTCGTTTTTAAATCGCTTTAGGCGTTCTGTGTTAATACGCTCAGGGGCAAGGCATTTTAGAGCGTATTCTTTCCCAGCACTATTATTGACAATATACACCCGCCCCGCGCCTCCCTCACCAATGACGCCAGAAGAAGTGTAGGTGTCAAAAGGTGTGTCGAAGGTTATTGGTTTTTTGGCCATAGTAGTATCTTCTCGCTAACAAAATTATACTGCCGAAGTGCCTATTACAGTACGTCAGTCCGGCTTCCGATATGGTGATGGGCTGCGGACCTTACAGTATGGCAACCGTCTTAGGGGTGTTATTCAGCCTTCTTGCTTGATATCACCCGTCCAAAAGACCGGCATGAACAGATGCACGTGATTCTGAAAATTTTATGGGCACTGATATTTATCTCCCTCTCCTGCGCGGGTCACTCCGCTTTTTCCACGATGCCGGTACTATAACGACGGAAACGGCCTGATGTCAAGCATATGGGCAGTCTCGCGCATGCATACCGGGTTCATGAAAAAAAGCGCCCATGCCGGTGGCATGAAAGTTTTTTGACGTGCAGGGCCGGTCGTTGTTTTGCCGCACTGGGGTGCGGCGCTCCCGGGTGTGTGCGGTTGTTTTTTTTGTGGGAGCGGCGCAAGGGAATTGCGCAAATTGTGAAGGGGAATACAGGGGGGGAAGGGGGGTACACGAGTCAGATTATGAATGAGGACAACCGAACGCCCCCCGGCTTTTTTAAGGGGCCGGGGCGGCGTTTTATGTTCTGCAGGAAGTGTCCGGGAAGTACATATAATCAGAACTGCTGGATAACCTCATACTGCTCCCCTTTAATGCCCTGCTGTATAACAGTTTTTAATACACTTACCTCGACAGTAATATTCTGCTGACGTCCATCAAAATGGTATGCGATATTTACCTGCAGTTTCTCTTTTTCCTTAGCGTCCAGCACAAAGCGTTTAATAAAGGTGTCGGTAACGATCATCTCCTGTTTGGCCACATTGTCCCATCGGGCGCCCCGGAACGAGGCTTCACAGATTATTTTACCGGGGGCAAAACCGCCTTCATAAAAGATCTTGTCTTTACCGAGCTCAAATTTTTTACGGTTTATCGTAAGCGTCATATCGGTAGGATAATACCCTCCATAACCGGTATCCACTTCCACATTGTAAGCATTCCAAGCGTTTACCACAAAAATATTTTGGTTTTTCTCCTTAAAAGTCCCCCCCTTGCCATCAGCTTTGAAGACAATCTGGGCATTTTTGGATGCCAGAAATTGCTGCTCCAGCCTGTCATCATATAAGGCTTTGAAGTTGTTGTATTTATCAACATCAAAATCAACCAGGGGGTATTCCTCATGATCTGAATAAAAGATGTACCCGTTCTTGGGATCAATAATATTGATCAATACCTTTATGTGCTGCGGTGAAGACTGGATGGCGTGCACCTGGTACTGGAGATCATACATGCCGTTGTAAGCAGGCTGAAGCGTAAAAAGTTGGTTTCTTTTGATATGTTGTTGCAGGCCCGATTCAATATAGGCGGAAAACCAGGGATCCTCATAATTGCTTTTTATTTTTTCCAGTTTCGCGTGAATGAGATTCTTGGCTTCCAGGTTGAGGGACCGGTCATTAAAGGAGTTGTTGGTTAGCTTGACATAAATGTCACGGATGGGATCAATGGGTTGCCGAGCAACCGGCTGGACAGTTTCTTCTTGCACACAACCCGTCAGCAGTATCAAGCTAAAACCAACCAGCACATAACGCATGAATTTTTTTGCCAGAATTTTCATGTTTCTCCTCACTTTCGGTTACACCGAAGTAGACAAAGTCCGAGAACAGGATTACGAGAGTAATGATATTTAAACGCCTTTTTGGTGGTTGACACTGCTTTTTACAATTATCGGCACTATAGCGACAGAAACGGCCTGATGTCAAGTACATGAGTAGATTTTCGTCTGCATGCCGGTTTCATGACAAAAAAAACGTCCATGCCGCACTGGGGTGCGGCGCTCCCGGGAGTGTGCGGTTAAATTTTCTTTGTGGGAGCGGCGCACCGGAATTGCGCAAATTGCGAGGGGGCGCACAGGGGCGGGAGAGGGGAGGCGGGTACGTGCACGAGCACGAGCACGAGCACGAGTATAGCGGAGGGTGGGAAAGGGTTTTGTTTTTTCGGCAAAGACGGGTTAAAAGGTGAATATGTTTAGGGACGGTGTTTGAAGATCCGCATGGATCAGTTGGTCAGTCAGTGTGGTGTCCCGTTTCAGCAGGATGTGCAATGCAGCCATGACTTGAAGCGGGGCAATAAAGGCAGGTGAAAGTGCAGGGGTTCCCAGAACCTGTTCTGCAAAGACAGGTTGGGGGGATGCGTTTTGTTCAGGTGGGAACAGGTGTGCAAACGATGTGTTTTCGGGAAGGACGGTCATGACCCGTCCTTCAAAACCGGCCACGGCGCCGTGAATCATCGGAATGTCCAATGATCGGGCGATATCGGCAAGCGCATGCCGGTCCCGGGCATTGTCTAAGGCATCGATGATGACCTGGGACCCGGTCATCTGTGAGATGTGGTCAGGTGATTTTACAGCCGTGGGGTGTGGGTTCACATCCACGGCCGGATTTATGGCCCGGCATGCTGCGGCAGCGGCAAGGGCTTTATTTTTTCCCAGGGTCTCTGTGGTGCAGAATGTCTGCCGGTTCATATTGGTCTCATCAAAATCGTCGGGATCAAATACCCTGATTTCTCCGATACCAAGACGTGCAAGAAGGGTGATGACATGGCCTCCCAGGCCTCCGGCGCCGGCCACGGATACACAGGAGCGGGCCAGGGTGATCTGTTCATTGGGGTTGATGGACGGTGCGTTGCGGAGGTAACGCAAGGGGGTGACGCCCTGTACCATGCATGTGATGGTCACCTCCCGCATGGAAAGGCCATGGGATATTGATATTTCCAGGAGATCCGATTCCCGGATGCATGTGACACGGCAGCCCCTGTGATCTTCTTTTTGAAACGATTTATTCTCGATAAGTGTTTTGACAGGTGTCATTATCCGCCTCCGACCGGTGGAAAGAGGCCGATCCGGTCCCCCTCTTTAACAGCCGCATCCAGGCCTGCGTGCTTCCCGTTTAAAAATACCAGCTTGATCTCGTCTTGTGGAACGGCCAGAGCCTCAACCAGATCGGCCACCGTGGTCGGGGGCTTACATTCCATCATGCCTTCGGGTGAAATCAAAGGGGTCTTCCCGTAGGGTGCAAGAGAGGCGAAAAGCCTGATTTCAATCTTCATGGTCTCCCTTTGTCACGATTCCCAAAAGCAGTCTGTAAGGGCCGGGGGTCCCGGGAGGGAAAGCGCCGATCCTGTCCCCGTCACTAAGCGGCGTCTCTTTAGGGGCGATTTTTCCGTTGACGAACACCCCTTCAATCTCATCTGGATGAATCTCCATGATTTCGAGAATGTCGGAGATCCGTTGGCCTTCCTGAAAAGGAATGGTCACATTGCTGTAGGGGATGTTTTTTTCTCTCAGTTTTTTTTGAAGAAATGAAAACGCGTTGAAAAGAATCGCACCCATGATAAATCCTGACATTAAACATGATGGGCACGGCATTGTCTTTACCATCCTACCGCCCGACATGCAGAAGCCGTAGAATGGGCTAAGCTTGCGTGCCCATCATCATGAATGTGTTGTTGTCATCAACGACTTTTTTGCCCGTATATCTCACCCTTCGGGCTAGCCCGTATTTTTCATGAAATGTCCGGGCTAGAAGGTCTTGGCCTCCTGAAGTTCCGCATCCGTGAAATCCCAGGTGGTGTTGTGCGGCGGAAAGGTCTCCTTGAACATATCCGGAAGGCGGTCGTCTTTTTGGGTGAATCCGGCCAGCCGGTTGAATTCATGCTCATCTTTTAAAATAGAAATGCCTAATGCCACAACATCGTCGGTGGTCAGCGACAGACCGGACTGGGCGTTGAGCATATCCACGATCAGTTGCAGGCCTGTGGCATCATCCAGAACGGGGAAGGCCACAAATAGACAGAGACCTGCCGCATCAATGGCTGCCGTGGCAACCTGAAGATCTTTGGATATGCCCACATTGAATTCTTTTTTCAAGGGGTCGATGGTCCCGCCCACGTGAAGAATGTTCTGGCAGACCCCGTAACCGGCTGTATGGTCCGCTCCCATGGGTGATGTGGCATAAGTGACACCCACGGCTTTCACGGCTCTGGGGTCGTAGGCGGGGAGGGCCTGGCGTTTAACCACAGGAATCCTGTCAACACCCAGGGCCTGGCCTGTGAATGCCGCTCCGTTTCCAATGATTTTGCCCATCGGTTCACCGGTACCAACCTTTTTCAAAAGTTCGATGGCGGCCTTGCCGTCACCCCAGGGGATCAGTCCCCCTTCCATGGCAATACCCATGGTGACACCGGTTTCAATGGTATCGAGACCGAAATCGTCACACAGCCTGTCCAGCATGGCGATGTCGTCCAGGTCCTTGATCAGGCAGTGGGCGCCAAAGGCCCAGATGGTTTCGTATTCAAAGCCGGATGTTAGAAAGTTGCCGTCTTTGTCATGATAGCATTGTGAGCATTTGATCACGCAACCCGGATGGCAGCCCTCGGACACGATACCCCCTCGTTTTTCGATGTTTGCGGACAGGGTTTCACCGCTGATGTCCTGGGCATGATCAAAACGGCCGCTACGGAAGTTCTTGGTGGGAAGCGCCCCGGCTTCATTGATGATATTGACCAGAACGGCGGTGCCGTATGCTGGAAGCCCGTTACCGGACACCGGGTGGCCCGTCAAAAGTTCCCCCCATTTTTTGTTGGCGGTTTTAAAGGCTTCCGGATCGTGGAGGGACGGACGGTCCGTGTCCGTGTCATTTACCACAATGGCTTTAATTTTCTTTGATCCCATGACCGCCCCCAGACCGCCGCGTCCTGCGGCACGACCGGCATGGCCTTTGGGATCGGCGAATTGAATGGATGCACTGGTCAACCGTTGTTCACCGGCCGGGCCGATGCTGGCCACACCCACGTGTTTTCCGAAACGTTCCCAGAGTCTGGGCATCATGTCTCCGTTGAGCACCCCGAGGTATTCATTCGCCGGAAGAAATTCCACGGAATCCTTGGTGATCACAATGATGGAGTAGGCATCATCATCCGGCTTGTCTTCAAGGATAATAGCCTGAATACCCAGACGGGCCAGTTTTTGCGACATAATACCACCTGTGTTGCTTTCCTTGATCCCACCGGTGAGAGGTGATTTGGCCCCCACGGACATTCGGCCGGAATTGGCTGCAGGCGTACCGGTGAGCATGCCCGGTGCAAAGATCAGCTTGTTATCACGGCTTAAAGGATGGCAGGTGCCCGGAACTTCGCGAAGGACTATTTTCGATGTAAGGGCGCGTCCCCCGAGATTTTTGTATTCATCCGAAGGGGTTTCAAACGTCGCGGTCTTATTTTTAGTGTTAATCCTTAATATTTTTGCCATGATCTTCTCCTGATGTTTGGGGGGGTATAAATATGTAAATACCGAACACCTATACGCCGTTTGGCGGATTCGGGTTCAGTTGGATTGAGGAGAAGAATTTGATCGGTGTCGGAGTTTTTGGCTGCATTAGCCGAATGGGGGAAATGAAAAATCATAACGCGAACAATCAGCACGACACGAACGATCAAAATTCTAAATTAGTTTAAATCTTATGGAGGGCATAGTCAATATATTACCCCCTTATATTTCATGAAATTTTTCGACACAGATGAATATTTGGATAAAGAACAAATTGCTGTGATAAAACTCATGCGTTTTGAAAATACAGACTCTCATGAACGGCGAGATGCATTTTACGCCAATTTTATACCGAAAAATTTTATGAAATATACGGGCTATAGTGACGGCAAAGGTTTGATGTCAAATAGGATGGTAACCGTCCTATTTTGTGCCGGGGTGTCGATTTCGATCCCGATCCCGACTCCGATGGCCATGTGTGAGCGGCAAGCATGATCACGAGCACGGGTGAGGCGAAGGGTGGCAAAGGGCTTTGTTTTTCCGTAAAGACAGGTTATAACGGATAAAATTTATAGCGGGGCCGAACCGATGGTCTGGCCCGGATGGGAGTGGCGATATGGCGTTTGAATTGACCAAAGAGCAGTTGATGATTCAGAAAATGGCCCGGGAGTTTGCCGCAAAAGAGCTGGCGCCCCTGGCGGCCGAGCGGGACCGGACCCATGAATATCCGGCGGACAGTTTAAAGAAGATGGGGGACCTGGGGTTTCTGGGCATGCTGGTGTCTGAAAAATACGGGGGCGAAAACGCCGGCACCGTGGCCTATTCCCTGGCCCTGTCCGAGATTGCCTGTGCCTGCGCCTCCACCGCGGTGATCATGTCGGTGCACAACTCCATCTGCTGCGGCAGCATTGAAAAATACGGTACCGAAGAACAAAAAGAAGAATTTTTGCGGCCCATGGCCGCCGGAGCGTTTATCGGCGCGTTTGCCCTGACCGAACCCGAGGCCGGGTCTGATCCCCAGGCCATGACCTGCACGGCGGTGAGGGATGGGGATCATTATATTATCAACGGCACCAAGCGGTTTATCACCAGCGGGAAAAACGGCGGGGTGGTGATTCTGCTGGCCCGGACCGCTGAAAAAGGGAGCCGGGGTATCAGCGCCTTTCTGGTGACCCATGATTTTGCCGGGTTTTCCGTGGGAAGAATCGAAGACAAGATGGGCCAGTGCGCGTCGGACACGGTGGACCTGCTGTTTAACGACTGCCGGGTGCCGGCATCGCGCATGCTGGGCTCAGAAGGGGAGGGGTTTAAAATCGCCATGTCCGGCCTGGATGCCGGCCGCATCGGCATTGCCTCCCTGTCCCTGGGTATTGCTCAGGCGGCCCTGGACGAGTCCATCAGATACAGCAGAAACAGAAAGCAGTTCGGGCAGAACCTGTCCGGTTTTCAGGGGCTTCGCTGGATGATCGCGGACATGGCCATGGATGTGGAGGCGGCCCGACTGCTGGTACTTAATGCCGCCGCCGTCAAGGAGCACGGGGAGAACTGCACGGCAGCGGCCTCCATGGCCAAGTGTTATGCCTCGGAGATGGCCCAGCGGGTCACCGGCCAGGCCATTCAGATTCACGGCGGCTACGGCTATATCAAGGAGTATCCGGTGGAGCGGTTTTACCGGGACGCCCGAATCACCACCATTTATGAAGGCACCAACCAGATTCAGAGAATCGTGATCGCCAATGAGCTGCTGGGCAGGCAGTAGGCGGGGAGCAAGGTCAAGAACAGGCTTGTAAAAGCGGCAATTATCAAACAGTGAAGCCGTCAGGGAGGAAAATATGTTTAACCGTACCATTTCCTGGTTGTTTATCGCGTTTATCGGTGTTACCTGCGCCATTCTCTATTTTGTGGCCCTGGCCATCTGGCTGGTGACCGTGCTGTTTGACCGGCGGCTGGTGATCCTGCACTGGTTCACCTGCCTGTGGGGGTCGCTTTACATCTGGGTGATGCCGGCCTGGTCGGTGACGGTTTCCGGGCGCGAAAAAATTCCGCGCAAGGGAAGCCGGGTGATTGTGTCCAACCACCAGTCCCAGCTGGACATTCTGGTCTGCTTTACCCTGTTCTTCCATTATAAGTGGGTGTCCAAAATCGAGATGTTTAAAGTGCCGTTTATCGGCTGGAACATGACCTTAAACCGTTACATCCGGCTTCGGCGCGGGGACAAGGAGAGCATTCTGCAAATGCTGGCGGACGCGGAAAAAGCCTTGAACCAGGGAAGTTCCGTGTTTTTCTTTCCCGAAGGCACCCGCTCCTGGGACGGGCAGGTGAAAGCCTTCAAGCCCGGGGCGTTTCACCTGGCCAAAAAGCTGAAAAAACCCATTCTGCCCATCGCCATCAACGGCACCACTCACGCGCTGCCCAAAAAAAGCATGAACTTTCACGGCTGGCATAAAATTCAGGTCACTATTCTGGATGAGATTCCCTATGCCGAATTTGCCGACCTTTCTGATGAACAGACCGCTGAAATGGTGCGCGCCCGGATTATTCCGCACGTGAAGGAACACAAGGTGTGAAACTGGGGGCCGCATTCAGGGGTAGGGAAAGAGGGTCGAGCACGAGTACGATTGTAGAAGAGGGTGTACAAAACCGGGTTTTGGTCTTATTGTTTGAAAATGTTCGGCGCGGCTGTTGACATGGGCTTTAATTTCTGTTGAAATAATACATTTTTTAGTATCATAACAGCATCTTTTCATATGCGCACCAAGGAGGATGACAGTATGACGGAAGAAGAAAAAGCAATGGAAGCAACCGGGGCAGAAGAAAAGGCCCCTGAAGCCCCGGCCCAGGAGAGCGGCGAGGAAAAGCCCCTTGAGAAGATGACCGCCACCGAGCTGCGGGAAGTGGCCAAAACCATTCCCGAGATCACCGGGGCCCACGGCATGAAAAAGGATGAGCTGCTGGCCGTCATTCGCGAAGCCAGGGGCATCGTGGTGGAAGAGGTGAAAAAAGACCTGACCGCCCTCCAACAGCTCAAGGGCAGCATTCGCGAATTGAAAAAAGAGCGGGCCGCGGCCCTGGGCGCTGATGATGCCGCCAAGGCTACCCGGCTGCGGCGCCGTATCAGCAAGCTGAAAAAGAAGACCCGGCGGGCGATAAAGGCTGCGTAGCGGCGACAGCCGGGGAAAGGAAGTGTGACGGTTGTCCAAGGACCACGGGGCATACCCGGCAAAGCCGCTGGCCGACGCGTTTGTTGAATCCCTGGCATCGGAAAAAGGCTATTCGCCCAACACGTGCCGGGCCTACAGCGCCGACCTGAAGGAGTTTCTGGCGTTTCTGTCCCCCCCGGACGACACAGAGCACCCGGTGTGTCTGGACGACATCTCGGTGATCGCCATCCGCGGCTACCTGGCGTTTCTCCACAAGAAAAAGATGGATAAAAGCACGGTTTCCCGCAAGCTCTCCGTGCTGCGCTCCTTTTTTCGATACCTGGAAAAACGGGGCATAATGACGGGAAACCCGGCCAGGGCCGTGTTGTCGCCCAAAATCGGGCGAAAGATTCCGGCCTTTCTCTCCGTGGACGACATGTTCCGGCTGCTGGACGCCAGCACCGGAGACACGCTGCTGGACCTGCGCAACCGGGCGATTTTCGAGACCATCTATTCAACGGGGATACGGGTGTCTGAAGCGGCGGGTCTGGACGCGGCCCACGTGGAAACAGACGAAAGGGTGTTCCGGGTTTACGGCAAGGGCGCAAAGGAGCGGGTGGTGCCGGTGGGCAAAAAAGCCCTGGCCTCGATTGCCGCTTACCGCACCCGGCTGTTTGAAGAGACCGGCATCGGCGTAGAGGAAGGCCCCCTGTTTTTGAACAAAAACCGGGGGCGGCTGACCACCCGTTCCATGGACCGGATTTTAAAACAGACGGCCCTTCGGTGCGGG
Source organism: Desulfosudis oleivorans Hxd3 (assembly GCF_000018405.1). Lineage (NCBI taxonomy): Bacteria > Pseudomonadati > Thermodesulfobacteriota > Desulfobacteria > Desulfobacterales > Desulfosudaceae > Desulfosudis > Desulfosudis oleivorans. Next base: position 3,026,084 of record NC_009943.1, on the reverse strand, counting down.
TTGACGGTTTCCCTGTCGCCGCACGCGTTGCGCCACTCCTTTGCCACGCACATGCTGGACGCCGGCGCCGACCTGAGAACCGTCCAGGAGATTCTGGGCCACAAGAGCCTGTCCACCACACAGAAATACACCCATGTGTCCATGGATAAACTGATGGAGGTTTATGATCATGCCCACCCACGCAAATAGCCCTGCCGGGACCATGCGCAGCACCACGATCCTGGCGGTGCGCCACAGGGGCGTCACCGTGGTGGCCGGCGACGGCCAGGTCACCATGGAAGCCACCGTGATCAAGCACGGCGCCAAAAAGGTGCGGCGGATATACAATGACCGGATCGTGGTGGGCATTGCCGGGGCCACGGCCGATGCCATGGCCCTGTCCGAGCGGCTGGAGTCCAAGCTGGAGCGGTACAACGGCAGCCTGACCCGGGCCGCGGTGGAACTGGCCCGGGAGTGGCGCACCGACAAGTATTTAAAGCGGCTGGAGGCCCTGATGATCGCCGCGGACCAGGAGGTGATGTACCTGATCTCCGGCACCGGCGATGTGATCGAACCCGACGCCCCGGTGCTGGCCATCGGTTCCGGCAGCGTGGCGGCCCGGGCCGCGGCCCTGGCCCTGGTTGAGCATTCGGACCTGGACGCGGCCGGCATCGCAAAAGCGGCCATGGCCATTGCCGCCGCCATTTGCGTTTATACCAACGACCAAATTACGGTGGAAGAGCTGTAGGCGGCAGGACGGCTTTCACCGTGGCAGGATTTATATGAGTGATCTGACACCAGCGGAAATTGTAATCGAACTGGACAAGTATATCGTGGGCCAGGCCAAGGCCAAGCGGTCCGTGGCCATTGCCCTGAGAAACCGGTGGCGGCGGCGACAGGTGCCGGAGGCCATGCGCGAGGAGATCGCGCCCAAGAACATCATCCTGATCGGGCCCACCGGCGTGGGCAAGACCGAGATCGCCCGCCGCCTGGCCCGGCTGACCGACTCGCCCTTTTTAAAGATTGAGGCATCCAAGTTCACCGAGGTTGGGTATGTGGGCCGGGACGTGGAGTCCATGGTCCGGGACCTGGTGGAACTGACCGTTACCCACCTGAAGGTGTCGGAACGGGAGGCGGTGCGGGAAAAGGCGGTCCGCCTGGCAGAAGAGCGGATTCTGGATGTGCTTTTGCCCCGGCCGGAAGGGCCCCAGCGGGCCGATGGGGATGAACCCCTGGGCTCTCATATTGAAATTGTTTCCGATGACGACGGCCGGGTATCGACCCGGGAGAAGCTGCGCACCATGCTGCGGGCCGGCAAGCTCAAGGACCGGTACGTGGACCTGGAACTGGCCGACCGGAGCATGCCCATGGTGGAGATTTTTTCCAACTCCGGCCTGGAGGAGATGGGGGTCAACTTCAAGGACATGTTTGCCGGCCTGCTGCCGAAGAACAAGAAGCGGCGCAAGGTCAAGGTGCCCGAGGCCCTGGAGATGCTCACCGACGAGGAGGCCCAGAACCTGGTGGACATGGACCGGGTGGTGCGCATGGCCGTGGAAAAGGTGGAGCAGTCGGGTATCATCTTTTTGGACGAGATCGACAAGATCGTGGCCACGAGCAAGGGCTCCGGCCCGGACGTGTCCAGGGAAGGGGTGCAGCGGGATCTTCTGCCCATCGTGGAGGGCAGCACGGTGATGACCAAGCACGGCGCGGTAAAGACCGACCATATTCTGTTTATCGCGTCCGGGGCCTTTCACATGTGCAAACCCTCGGACCTGATTCCCGAGCTCCAGGGCCGGTTTCCCATTCGGGTGGAGCTGGACGCCCTGGGAAAAGAGGAGTTTTTCCGCATTCTCATCGAGCCGGAAAACGCCCTGCTGCTGCAATACATCGAGCTGCTGCGCACGGAAGGGGTGGATGTGGCCTTTGCCGATGAGGCGGTGCGGGAGATCGCGGCCATGGCCGAGGAGGTGAACGCCGGCACCGAGAACATCGGGGCCCGGCGGCTGCACACCCTGATGGAGTACCTGCTGGAAGACCTGCTGTTTGACGCGCCGGATCGGGCCGGCACAAAGGTGGCCATTGACCGGGCCTATGTGACCGACCGGCTGAAGACCATTCGGGGCAACGAGGACCTGAGCCGGTTTATTTTGTAAGAAGCCGGAGCGTCATTCGAATTGAAAGCAGCCTTTTAAAAGCACAAAAGCGAGGTGGTAATGGACCCCCATGTGGCTGATATCCTGATTGAGTCACTGCCCTATATCCGACGGTTTGCCGGCATGACCATCGTGATCAAGTACGGCGGACATGCCATGGTGGACGAACAACTGAAAAACGACTTTGCCCGGGACATCACCCTGCTCAAGTTCATCGGCATTCATCCGGTGGTGGTCCACGGCGGCGGCCCCCAGATCAACCGCGTGCTGGAGCAGATGGGCATCAAGACCAGTTTTGTCCGGGGCATGCGGTTTACCGACGCCGCCACCATGGACGTGGTGGAGATGGTGCTGGGCGGCAAGGTGAACAAGGATATCGTGGCCCAGATCAACCGCCACGGCGGCAGGGCCATCGGCCTGAGCGGCAAGGACGGGGGCCTGATTTCGGCCAGAAAACTCACCATTCTGGGCGATAAAAAGGGAGACGCCCCGCCGGAGATCATTGATCCCGGCCTGGTGGGCGACGTGACCCGCATCGACCCGGATATTATTACCACCCTGGCCTCCCAGGGCTTTATTCCGGTGATCGCCCCGGTGGGTGTGGGAGAAAATGGTGAGACTTACAATATCAACGCGGACCTGGTGGCCTCAAAGGTGGCGTCGGCCCTGGGCGCGACCCGCCTGATTCTGCTCACCGATGTGGACGGCGTGCTGGACAGCGGCGGAAACCTGATCTCTTCCATTGACGCCGGGGCCATCGGGGAGATGATCGGAAACGGCACCGTGTCCGGCGGCATGATTCCCAAGATCGAGTATGCCCTGGATGCCATTTACAACGGTATTGAAAAGGTGCAGATCATCAACGGCAAGCGCCGCCATTCGGTGCTGCTGGAGCTGTTTACCGACAAAGGGATCGGTACCGAGGTGGTGGCGTAATACCCGGAGAACGCAACAGGCGACACAATCGTCTTTGCGAGCCGAAGGCGAAGCAATCTTTTTCCGATGCAAGGGGATTGCTTCGGCGCTTCACGCCTCGCAATGACGGCGAAAATGAATTTTTCACGGAGTGTTAAATGATGAGTACCAATATAAAGGAACAGGCGGACACGGTGTTTGCCAACACTTACAAGCGCTTGCCTCTGGTGATTGAGCGGGGAGAAGGATGTACCCTGTGGGACGCCGATGGCAAGGCCTATACCGATTTTTTTGCCGGCATCGCGGTGTGCGGCCTGGGCCATGCCCATCCGGCTGTTGCCGAGGCGCTTTATAAACAGGCGGGCACGTTGTGCCACGTCTCCAACCTGTTTTACACCACGCCCCAGACCGAGCTGGCCGCTCTGCTGGTGGAAAAGAGTTTTGCCGACCGGGTCTTTTTCTGCAACAGCGGGGCCGAGGCCAACGAAGCGGCCATCAAGCTGGCAAGAAAGCATTTTCACGACCGGGGCGAACATGACCGGTACACCATTGTGACCATGGAAAAGTCGTTTCACGGCCGGACCATGGGGGCCCTTTCCGCCACCGGCCAGGCAAAGATTCAAAAAGGGTTTGAGCCTCTGCTGTCCGGGTTTGTCACCGTGCCCTTCAACGATATCGACGCGTTGAAAAAGCAGATGTCGCCGCGGATCTGCGCCGTGATGATGGAGCCCATCCAGGGCGAGGGCGGGGTGGTCTGCCCGTCGCCCGGTTATCTTGAGGCGGTGCGCAAACTGTGCGACGAATCCGGGGCACTGCTGATCTTTGACGAGGTGCAGACCGGCATGGGCCGGACCGGCAAGCTGTTTGCCCACGAGCACTTCGGCATCACCCCGGACATCATGACCCTGGCCAAGGCCCTGGGCAACGGCCTGCCCATCGGCGCCATGCTGGCCACCGAGGCCGCTGCCTCGGCCTTTGTGCCGGGAGCTCACGCCACCACCTTCGGCGGCACGCCGGTAATCTGCGCGGCGGCCCTGGCCGTGCTGCGCACCATGGACCAGGAGAAGATCGTGGCCCGTTGCGAAACCATGGGCACTTACTTTAAGGAGAAGCTCTCCGCCCTTGTGTCAAAACATGGTTGCGTGACCGGTGTGCGGGGCATGGGCCTGCTGCTGGGCATGGAACTGACCGGCGAGGGCGGCCCTGTGGTTTCCGCCTGCATGGAAAAGGGCTTTCTGATCAACTGCATTCAGGACAGGGTGCTGCGGTTTGCCCCGCCCCTGATTGTAACAAAACAGGAGATCGACCAACTGATCGCGTGCCTGGACGAGGTGCTGGGCGATCTGTCCTGAAAAACGAAACTTTGCGGGAGTTTTTACGTTGTGAAAAAAGACATCACCACCCTCTACGACATGGAAAAAGAAGATTTCCAGATCCTGTTTGACTCGGCCCTGGAGCTGAAAAAACGGCAGCGCATGGGCATTTACGACGCTGTTTTGTCCGGCAGGGTCATGGGCATGATTTTTGACAAACACTCCACCCGGACCCGGGTCTCCTTTGAGGCGGCCATGACCCGGCTGGGCGGCACCGTGATCTACATGAGTTCCAGGGACATGCAGATCGCCCGGGCCGAACCGGTAAAGGACACGGCCCGGGTGCTGTCGCGCTACATTGACGCCCTGGTCATTCGCACCTATTCCCAGTCCCTGATTGAGGAGTATGCCCAATACGCGGACATTCCGGTGATCAATGCCTTGAGCGACAAGTATCACCCCTGCCAGGTGCTCAGCGACCTGCTGACCGTGATCGAGCACAAGGGCGGATACCAGGGGGTGCGTATCGCCTGGGTGGGGGACGGCAACAACGTGGCCCACTCCTGGATCGCGGCTGCCGCCGTGCTCGGCCTGGACCTGGTGCTGGGCTGCCCCGCGGACTACATGCCGGACCCCGATATTCTTGAAAATGCCCGGCAAAAGGGCAACGGTTCTGTCACTGTGGTCAATGACGCGGCCGAAGCGGTGGCCGGAGCAGACGTGATCTACACCGATGTGTGGGCCAGCATGGGCCAGGAGGAGGAGCACCGGGAGCGGCTGGCGGTGTTTGAGCCGTTCCAGGTCAATGACGCCCTGGCCGGGCTTGCGAAAAAGGATGCCATTGTGATGCACTGCCTGCCGGCCCACCGGGGTGAGGAGATCACCGAAGCGGTGCTGGAAGGGCCCCGGTCCGTTGTGTGGGACCAGGCGGAAAACAAGATGCACATGCACAAGGCCATTTTAAAGGCCCTGATTTTACGTGCATGAGAAGTCATTGCGAGCGCAGCGAAGCAATCTTGAACTTATCTGTGTCATTGCGAGCGCCAGCGAAGCAATCTTGTCCGGATGCGAAGAAGATTGCTTCGTCACTTCGCTCCTCGCAATGACGGTTAAACATAATTTTTACTTCAACAACATGGAGGTTTGCTTTGTCGGACATTAAAAAAGTGGTGCTTGCCTATTCGGGCGGGCTGGATACGTCGGTGATTTTAAAATGGCTCATCGAGACCCATGATTGCGAGGTGATCACCTTTTCCGCGGATATCGGCCAGGAAGAGGAGCTGGATTATATTGACGACAAGGCACGGGCCACCGGGGCCACCGGGGTCTACATCGACGACCTGAAAGAAGAGTTTGTAAAAGAGTACGTGTTCCCGGCGTTTCGGGCCAATGCCATTTACGAGGGCCAGTACCTGCTGGGCACCTCCCTGGCCCGGCCCCTGATCGCCAAACGGCAGATCGAGATCGCCGTGGCCGAAGGGGCCGATGCCGTAAGCCACGGCGCCACGGGCAAGGGCAACGACCAGGTGCGGTTCGAGCTGACCTATTTCGCGCTCAAGCCCGATATTCGCATCGTGGCGCCCTGGCGGGAGTGGGACCTCAAGTCCCGCACCGCGCTGATGGATTTTGCCGTAAAGCACGGCATTCCGGTGCCCACCACACCGGCCAAGCCCTACAGCACGGACCGGAACCTGCTGCACATCAGCTATGAAGGCGGCATTCTGGAAGACCCGTGGAATCCACCCTCAGACGATATGTTTACCCTTTCTGTTTCCCCCCGGCAGGCACCGGACGAGCCCGAGATCGTGGACATCGCCTTTGAACAGGGCAACCCGGTCTCCATCAACGGCCAGGCCATGAGCCCGGCCAATCTGCTGGCGGCGTTGAACAAGCTGGGTGGTAAACATGGCATCGGCCGGGCCGATATTGTTGAAAACCGGTTTGTGGGCATGAAGTCCCGGGGCGTGTACGAGACGCCGGGGGGCACCATTCTGCGGGCCGCCCACATGGCCATGGAGTCCATCACCATGGACCGGGAGGTGATGCACCTGCGGGATTCGCTGATTCCCCGGTACGCGGAGATGATCTATTACGGGTTCTGGTTTTCGCCGGAGATGAAGGTGATGCAGCAGATGATCGACCAGACCCAGGTGTATGTGTCCGGTGAGGTGCGCCTGGAACTTTACAAGGGCAACAGCCGGGTCCTGGGCCGCCGGTCGGATAACTCCCTTTACAGTGCCGACTTTGCCACTTTTGAGGACGACAGCGTTTACCACCAGAAGGACGCCGAAGGCTTCATCCGGCTCAATGCCCTGCGGCTGCGGCTGCATGCATTGCTCGGACGATAGCCCGAATATTTCATGAAATTTTTGACATTGCGAGGAGCGAAGCGTGCTCCCGTCATTGCGAGGAGCGAAGCGACGAAGCAATCTCCTTCGTTATGAACAAGATTGCTTCGCTGGCGCTCGCAATGACACGGGTATGGACAAGATTGCTTCGCTGGCGCTCGCAATGACACGGGTATGGACAAGATGCTTCGCTGGCGCTCGCAATGACACGGGTATGGACAAGATGCTTCGCTTGTGCGCAATGACACGCGGGCTGGATCGATTTCGATCCCGATGACGATCCCGATTTCGATTAAAAAAAAAGGAAAAGACCATGACGGAAAAACCATGGGGCGGGCGGTTTTCCGAGGCCACCGACAAACAGGTGGAGGCGTTTTCCGCCTCCATTGACGTGGATGCACGGCTCTACCGGTGGGACATTGAAGGCAGCATGGCCCATTGCCGCATGCTGGCCCGGCAGGGCATCATTCAAAAGAAGGAAGCCGACGCCATTGTGGCCGGACTTGCGGCCATTCAAAAGGAGATCGACGCCGGCACCTTTGTGTTTGATCCGGCCCTGGAAGATGTGCACATGAACATTGAACAGGCCCTGTTCGACCGTATCGGGCCGGCGGCCCGCAAGCTGCACACGGCCCGCAGCCGCAACGACCAGGTGGCCCTGGATGTGCGGCTGTTTCTGCGGGACCGGACCCTTTCGGTTGTGGCCGGGCTGGTGGCTCTGCGGCAGCGGATCGCGGATTTTGCCGGCGCGCATATCGACGTGATCATGCCGGGATATACCCACCTGCAGCGGGCCCAGCCCGTATTGTTCGCCCACCACCTGATGGCCTATTACGAGATGTTTTTCCGGGACACCCAGCGGTTTGCCGAGGGCCTCAAGCGGATCAACGTCCTGCCCCTGGGCAGCGCGGCCCTGGCCGGCACCCCCTATCCCATTGACCGGGCCTATACCGCCGAACTGCTGGGGTTTGACGCGGTGTCGGCCAACAGCATGGACGCGGTGTCGGACCGGGATTTTGCCATCGAGTTTACCGCTTCCGCCGCCATCTGCATGATGCATTTTTCCCGGCTGGCCGAGGAGCTGGTGCTCTGGTCCTCGTCGGAGTTCGGTTTTGTTGAGCTTTCCGACGCGGTTTCCACGGGCAGCAGCATCATGCCCCAGAAAAAAAACCCCGACGTGCCGGAGCTGGTCCGGGGCAAGACCGGCCGGGTGTTCGGCGACCTGATGGGCCTGCTGACCCTGATGAAATCCCTGCCCCTGTGCTACAACCGGGACATGCAGGAGGACAAACACCTTCTGTTTGACGCGGCTGATACCCTGTCCGCCTGCCTGCCGGTCTGCACCGCACTGTTCGACAACATGAAGGTAAACAACGAGGCCATGGCGCAGGCCGCGGCCCGGGGCTACCTGAACGCCACGGACATGGCTGACTACCTGGTGGGCAAGGGCGTGGCCTTCCGGGACGCTCATGCCTGCGTGGGCAAGGCCGTGGCCGCAGCCATCGCAAAAGGCAGGGAGCTGCACGAGCTGACCCTGAAAGAGCTGAAAACTTTTTCCGCTGCCGTTGAAGCCGATCTGTTTGACGTGCTGGCCCCGGAAAAGGTGATTGAACGGCGACAGGCGTTCGGCGGTACGGCCAAAAAAACGGTGCGGGCCGCCATTGCAGCGGCCCGGCGGCAGATAAAAAAGGAAAGAAAAACCTATGGCCTGTAACCGTCATCCCGCTGTCATTGCAATAATGGCCGCCCTGCTTCTGGCAATGCTGGCTTCGGCCTGCGGCCGGAAGGCCATGCCGATTGCCCCGGGCCTGGCCGTGCCGCCCCGGGTGACCGACCTTTCCGCGCAACAGGCGGGGGATACGGTGAATCTTTCCTGGAGCGTTGCGGCCGGGGTCCCGGTAGAGGTCTTTCACATTTTTCGTGACCGGCAGCCCCTGGTAAACAATCCCTGCCCGTCCTGTCCCCCTGATTTTAAACCGGCGGGCCGGGTATCGGTCGAGGCCCGGGACGGGGCGGTTACGGGCCGGTACAGCGAAAAGATCGAAAGCGGGTATCGGTATACCTACTATGTGACCGGTTATAACGGGGGCGCGGCCGGTCCGCCGTCCAACCACCTGGTGATTATTCATGAATGAGGCATGCGCGGCCCTGAAGACGGTTGGAACCGGCAAGACCCCAGCCGTGGCCCATGTGGTTTACATCTCCATGGGGTCCAACCTGGGCAGCCGGTCCGCCAACTGTGCCATGGCCGTGGACCTGCTGGATGCCACCGACGGCATTCGGGTGACCGGCCGGTCAAAGCTTTTTTCCACCGAGCCGGTGGACTACACTGACCAGCAGTGGTTTGTCAACGGCATGGTCCGGGTGGAGACCCTGCTCTCCCCGCCGGAATTGCTGGCCCGGCTCAAGGAGATCGAGCGGCTGGTGGGCCGGACCGCGTCGACCATACGGTTCGGCCCCCGGGTCCTGGACCTGGATATCGTGCTGTTTGACGACATGGTGATGGCGGCCGAGAACCTGGTGATTCCCCATCCCAGAATGCACCGGCGGCGGTTTGTTTTGGCTCCGTTTTGTGATATAGACCCGGAAGTTGTTCACCCGGTCCTCAAAAAGAGCATGCGGGAACTGTATGACGGCCTGGGCCCGGATGGACAGGCCGTGCTGGAGTATGCCCAATGATCGTGCGACTCCTGATGCTGGCCGGTATTGTGTACCTGTTTTTCGCGGTCCGGAGCCTGTTTCGGCGGAGCAGCGGACGGATTCACGGGGCCGCCGGAGAACCGGTGGACGGCGGGCCGGCCCGTATCGACGATGTCATGGTCCAGGACCCGGTGTGCGGCGTGTACGTGCCCCGGCAAACGGCCCTGCACGTCCGGCACAAGGGAAACGATATCTATTTCTGCGGAGAAGCGTGCAAAGACGCGTTTTTTTCGCGCCATCCATAACCATTTATTAACAGGCTGGACCACGGAGGAGCATATGAAATTTTTTATCGATACGGCAAACATCGACGAGATCAAAGAGGCCGTCAAAATGGGCATGGCCGACGGCGTCACCACCAACCCGTCGCTGATCGCAAAGGAGAGCGGGGATTTTGAAACCATTATCAAAAACATCTGCGACGTGGTGGACGGTCCGGTCAGCGCCGAGGTGATCAGCCTGAAAACAGCCGGCATGGTCAAGGAGGCCAAACAGCTGGCGACCCTTCACGAGAACATCGTGATCAAGATTCCCATGACCGTGGACGGGCTCAAGGCGGTGCGCATGCTGGCCGACCAGGGTATCCGGACCAACGTGACCCTGGTCTTTTCGCCGCTTCAGGCCCTGATGGCGGCCAAGGCCGGGGCCACCTACGTCAGCCCCTTTGTGGGCCGGCTGGACGACCTGGCCTCCGACGGCATGGTGCTGGTGGAGCAGATCATCGACATTTACGATAACTATGCCATTGACACCGAGATCATCGTGGCCAGCATTCGCAACCCGCTGCACGTGCTGGACGCGGCCCTGATGGGGGCCGACGTGGCCACCATCCCGTTCGGCGTTCTCAAGAAACTGGCGGCCCATCCCCTGACCGACCGGGGGATCGACGCGTTCCTCAACGACTGGAAAAAGGCCAAAAAATAGACCGGACACCGCCGGGCCGGTATTTCCGGCCCGTTGGCATGAAACACAGGAAAAGACGGTATGAACATCTCTTCAATAGGCGGCATGCTGACCAACCCCAACGTGCTCACCGCGTCCCGGATCGCGGCCACACCGGTGATTGTCGTGCTGCTCATGCTGCCGTCCAACCGGGTGACCGCTTTTCTGGCGGCCCTTGTTTTCTCGGCGGCCGCCATCACCGACTACTTTGACGGATTTCTGGCGCGCAAATACGGGCAGGTCTCCAACCTGGGCAAGGCCATGGATCCCCTGGCCGACAAGTTTCTGGTGTCGGCGGCGTTTATTATGCTGGCCGCCGCCGGCCGGGTGCCGGGGTGGGTGGCCTGCATTATTGTTATTCGGGAGATCGGCATCACCGGCCTGCGCAATGTGATGGTAGGCGCGGGCCAGGACATATCGGCCTCCCGGCTGGGCAAGTTCAAAACAGGGTTCCAGATCGCCGCCATCATTCCGTTGCTGCTTCACTACCCGTATTTCGGCATTGATCTGCACCTGCTGGGAACATGGCTGCTGTGGGTGGCGGTGGTGCTTACCGTCTGGTCGGGCGCCGACTATGTAATCAAGGCCCGACCTTTTTTACAATGAACCTGTACAACAGGCAGGATATAACGTATTATAAATAGTTGAATATGTTCTTGAGAAAGGCCGATGCGCCGTGCCACGAATGCCGGTGCAGGGCCGGTTTACCGGTCATTAATTTAAGAAGACAGGCAGCATGAGAAACGTTACTCCCCGACGGGTCACCTTTTTTGTGACAAGCAGCACCGGGGCCCCGGTACGCCAGCTTACCGTTTCAAAACGGACGCTGTGGATTGCGGGTGTTGCCGCCTTTGTTTGCCTGATCGGCGCCGTGGCACTTCTTGCGGACTACAGCCACCTTCGCCGGACCGCCCTCAAGGTCCGGCACCTGTCAAAGATGGTGGCCGACCAGGACGCGGAACTCTCCCGCCAGGAGGCCCGGATTCAGGATTTTGTATCCCAGGTCAATGAGTTGAAGTCCCGGCTGGTGGTGCTTCACCAGTTTGAACAGAAGATTCGGGTGATCGCCAACATGGAAAACGACGCGGAGGGCGGCAACCTGTTCGGCGTGGGCGGCGCCATTCCCGACGAGATCGGGCCGGCCGCTGCCCTGGAGGAGAGCCGGGGTACCATGCTGCGGGAGATGCACGCCCAGCTCAACGTGCTGGACACGGCCTTTTCCATGCAGAAGGACAATTTTTCCTCCCTGCTGGACTACCTTGAGGACAAGCGGAAGCTTTTGGCTTCCACCCCGGCCATTCGGCCCATCAACGGCGGGTGGATCACATCGCGTTTTGAGTACCGGAAATCGCCTTTCACGGGCCGCCGTGAGTTTCACCAGGGCCTGGATATCGCCGCCCGCATGGGCACGCCGGTGGTGGCCACGGCGGACGGTGTGGTCCTTTTCAGCGGCAGAAAAGGCTCCCTGGGCAATGCCGTGATGATCGACCACGGCAACGGCGTGATTACGCGGTATGGTCACCTTAGCGAGTGTTTCAAGAAGCGGGGGGAAACCGTTTCCCGGGAAGACGTGGTCGGTGCTGTCGGCAATACCGGTATTTCCACCGGGCCCCATCTTCACTACGAGGTCCGGATCAACGGCGTGGCAGTGAATCCGGAAAAATATATTCTCAACTGACAGCCGTTGTTTTACTGTAATGGTATTATCCCTTCATTCATACCGGCTCCAGGCGCGGTTTGCAGCTCCTGTAGTGTGCCGGTTGTTTTTTTGCCCGGTTTTCGGCATGCGGTAAAAAGCAGGCAGTAAGAAAAGGAGAACGATTTTATGCAGTTCTGGGAGACAGCCGAAAAGCTTTCAGAAAAGGTGTTTGGCGGTGTCAGCAATATGCTGCTCTCCGTGTTCGGCAGTCAGAACGAACGGGTGCTCAAGCGGCTCTATCCGGTGGTGGATCAGATCAACGCCCTGGAAGAGACCATGAAGGCCAAGAGCGACGAAGCGCTGAAACAGCAGACCGCTGTTTTCAAACAGCGGTTTCAGGAAGGCGAGTCCCTGGATGACCTGTTGCCCGAGGCTTTTGCCACGGTGCGGGAAGCGTCCGTGCGGTCCCTGGGCATGCGCCATTTTGACGTGCAGCTGATCGGCGGTATGGTGCTGCACCAGGGCAAGATCGCGGAGATGAAAACCGGTGAAGGCAAGACCCTGGCGGCCACGCTTCCCGTGTACCTGAACGCTCTCACCGGCCGTGGGGTTCACGTGGTCACGGTGAACGACTACCTGGCATCCCGGGACGCCCAGTGGATGGGAACCATTTACACGTTTCTCGGCCTGTCGGTGGGCGTGATTGTTCACGGCATGGACGACGCGGAACGCAAGGCGGCCTACGGGGCCGACATTACCTACGGCACCAACAACGAGTTCGGCTTCGACTACCTGCGGGACAACATGAAGTTCTACAGCGATTCGCTGGTGCAGCGGGACCTTCATTACGCCATCGTGGACGAGGTGGACAGTATTCTCATCGACGAGGCCCGGACCCCGCTGATCATTTCCGGCCCGGCGGAAAAGTCCACCACCCTTTACTACCAGGCCAATACCGTTATTCCCGCCCTCAAGGAAGAAGACGATTATACAATTGATGAAAAGGCCCGGTCCGTGACCCTGACCGAGGCCGGCGTGGCAAAAGCGGAAAAGGCCATGGGTGTGGACAACCTTTACGCGCCGGAAAATGTTGAAAGCCTTCATCACGTAAACCAGGCCTTAAAGGCCCACACGCTGTTCAAGCGGGACGTGGATTACATTATCACCGACGAAAAAGAGGTGGTGATTGTTGATGAGTTCACCGGCCGCCTGATGCCGGGTCGCCGGTTCAGCGAGGGGCTTCACCAGGCACTGGAGGCCAAAGAGGGGGTTCGCATCGAAAACGAGAACCAGACCCTGGCCACCATCACTTTTCAGAACTACTTCCGCATGTACGACAAGCTGGCCGGCATGACCGGCACGGCCGACACCGAGGCCGAGGAGTTTGCCAAGATCTACAGGCTGAGCGTGGTGGTGATTCCCACCAACATGCCCATGGTGCGAACCGATTTTGCGGATGTAATTTACAAGACCCGGGCGGAAAAATTCGAGGCGGTGTTAGACGAGATCGCCGCCCTTCATGAAAAGGGCCAGCCCGTTCTGGTGGGCACGGTTTCGATTGACGTGTCCGAACTGCTCAGCAAGAAACTTCAGAAGCGGGGCATTCGCCATTCGGTGCTCAACGCCAAGCGGCACCGGCAGGAGGCCGAGATCGTGGCCGCCGCCGGACAGAAGGGGGCCGTGACCATTTCCACCAACATGGCCGGCCGCGGCACTGACATCGTGCTGGGCGAAGGGGTCCGGGAACTGGACGGACTCCACATCCTGGGCACGGAACGCCACGAGAGCCGGCGCATCGACAACCAGTTGCGGGGCCGTTCCGGCCGGCAGGGGGATCCGGGCAGCTCCCGCTTCTATCTTTCCCTGGAAGACGACCTGCTGCGGATTTTCGGCGGGGACCGGATGAAGCGGATCATGGAGACCCTGGGCATGAAGGACGGGGACCCCATTGAGCACGGCATGATCACCCGGGCCATTGAAAACGCCCAGAAGAAGGTGGAGGGCCACAATTTTGAAATCCGCAAGCACCTGATCGAGTACGACGACGTGATGAACGAACAACGGACCGTGATCTACGAACAGCGCCGCAGGGCCCTTCGCAAGGAGGATCTCAAGGAGCCTGTTCTGGACATGATCGCGGACAAGGCCGACGAGATCGCGGCCCGGTACGCCGATAAAAACGCCCTGCCCGACGAGTGGGACCTGGACGGCCTCAACGAGGCCCTGTACAAGCAGTTCAACATGCGCCTGGCCTTTGACGAGGCGTCACTGGAGGGGCTGGATGCCGAGGCCCTGGCCTCCCGTGTTTATGAGTCGGCGGTCCGGCATTATGAGAACAAGGAAAAAGCCATCGGCGCCCCGGACATGCGGGAACTGGAGCGGATTTTTCTGCTGCAGACCGTGGACGCCCTGTGGAAGGACCACCTGCTCTCCATGGACCATCTGAAGGAGGGCATCGGGCTGAGGGGGTACGCCCAGCAGAATCCGCTGATCATTTATAAAAAAGAGGCCTTCTCCATGTTTCAGGAGATGATCGAACGGATCAAAGAGGAGACCCTTTCCATTCTGTTCCGCATTCAGATTCAAACACCGGATACCGTGGAAAAGCTGATGCAGCCCGAGGAGCAGGATTTTACCCTTTCCCGGGGCGGTGATGAAGATGAACGAAAAAAGGCGCCGGTCAAGCGGGACGATGACAAGATCGGCAGAAATTCGCCGTGTCCCTGCGGCAGCGGCAAGAAGTACAAGAAGTGCTGCGGCGCCTGACCCGTGAAATATCCGGGCCTGACCCGGACTTGATTTTTGTGGCAAACACCGCTATCATAAAACACACGAAAAAAGCCACTGCCGGCGGCGCCAAACGGGCGGCCGGCCGGCCGGCAATCTGAAGTGATCCGGATCACCACGTTCTGCAATGCCGACAACCCGTGCCCGGGTGTGTGTGGCGCCAACCCGGATATTTTATGAATTTTTGGGGTTAAGCAGGTCGTTTTCACTCATCTTATGACAATGGAGCAGCAGGCGTATGGCCGGCCGTGATTCTGGCATTCAGACAGGACGTTTACAGAAAACCGGTACGCGGGTGAAACCGCCGTCCCTTTACAAGGTCCTGCTTCACAACGACGATTACACAACCATGGAGTTTGTGGTGGAGATCCTGCGGCACATTTTCCGTAAATCGCTTGAGGACGCCACCACCATCATGCTCAACGTTCACAGAAACGGCGTCGGCTGCTGCGGGTTGTTTACCTACGAGATCGCTGAAACCAAGATCGACCTGGTGCATGGCTATGCCCGGGAACGGGGATTTCCCCTGCAGTGTAGCATGGAAAGGGAATAGTCCGGATAATTCATAAAATTTTTTGGCATGTTTGAATGCTTATATTCGATTAAAATGTTTTAATAAAATCAGGACATTTTTTAAAATACAAACAGTCCTGGGGGTAAGGTTTTTTATGTCACCATTATGCCGAAGAATTTTACCCTTCGGGCGAGCCGCCTTGGCCGCACCTGCTGTGTTGCGGCATACTCACAGTAGACCGGCTACAGCTTCGCATGCCGCGCCTTGCGTCTGCGGCCAAATCAACTCGTGAAATATCCGGAGTAGACGTCATGATCAGCAAGGAACTCAGCGCCACCCTCGGCTTTGCCGTGAGCGAGGCAAAAAAACACCGTCATGAATTCGTGTGCCTGGAGCATATCCTGTATGCGATTCTGCACGAGGCCACCGGCGTCGAGATCATCTACGGGTGCGGCGGCAATGTGGATGCGTTGAAGGAGGCGCTTCAGGATTTCTTCCGGCACAAGATCGACCGGGTGTCCGAGGAAGATGAATACGTGCTGCAGCAGACCATCGGGTTTCAGCGGGTCATTCAACGGGCCGTGAACCACGCGCGGTCGGCGGAAAAGGAAAAGGTGGCCGTGGGCGATATTCTGGCGGCCCTTTTTGAGGAGAAGTCCTCCCACGCGGTCTATTTTCTGGAGTCCGAAGGGGTCACCCGGCTGGAGGTGCTGAAGTATATCTCCCATGGAACCGATGACGGGACGCTTTCGCCGGATGTGGAAGAGGGCACAAGGACCGGCCGGCCGGAAAAGAAAAAGGTCACCGACCCCCTGGAGGTATTCACCGTTGAACTGGTCCGGCGGGCCGCCGAAGGCAAGCTTGATCCGGTGATCGGCCGGGAGATGGAGCTGCGGCGGGCCATACAGGTGCTCTGCCGGCGGCGCAAGAATAACCCGGTGTTTGTGGGAGAGCCGGGCGTGGGCAAAACCGCCATTGCCGAGGGGCTGGCCCAGAAGATTTCCGATGGGGATGTGCCGGATATGCTGGCCGACACCCGGATTTACTCGCTGGACCTGGGATCCCTGCTGGCCGGCACCAAGTTCCGGGGCGATTTTGAGCAGCGGCTGAAGAAGGTGGTGCTGGCCCTTCAGAAACAGCCCGGCGCGATTCTGTTCATCGACGAGATTCATACCATCGTGGGCGCCGGCGCCACCAGCAGCGGGTCCATGGATGCCTCCAACATTCTCAAGCCGGTGCTGGCCACCGGTGACATTCGCTGCATCGGTTCCACCACCTACGAGGAGTACACCAACCATTTTGCCAAGGACCGTGCCCTGTCCCGCCGGTTTGAAAAGATCGAGATCGGCGAACCGTCGGTGCCCGCCTGCGTAAAGATTCTTCGGGGGTTAAAGTCCCGTTACGAGGAGCACCATCATATCACCTTCACCGATGCCGCCATTAAGAGCGCGGCGGACCTTTCCGCCCGGTACCTGAATGACCGGTACCTGCCGGACAAGGCCATTGACGTGATTGACGAAGCCGGGGCCGCCATTCGCCTCTCCGGCGGGGCTCACCGGACCAAAGTCCATTCCACGGACATTGAAAAGATCGTGTCCGACATGGCCCGTGTGCCGGTGCGCAGCGTGTCGAAAAATGACCGGCAGCGGCTGGAGGGCCTGGAACGGGAGCTGAAACAGGTGGTTTTCGGCCAGGACGAGGCCATCGCGTTTCTGACCACCGCCATCAAGCGGAGCCGGGCCGGGCTGGGCAAGCCGGAAAAGCCCATCGGTTCTTTTCTGTTTACCGGTCCCACAGGCGTGGGCAAGACCGAAATCGCCCGGCAGATGGCGGCGATTCTGGGCGTGGCGTTTATTCGGTTTGACATGAGCGAATACATGGAAAAACACGCCGTGGCCCGGCTGATCGGCGCGCCCCCCGGCTATGTGGGGTTTGACCAGGCCGGCCTGCTCACCGACCGGATTCGCAAGCATCCTTACAGCGTGCTCCTGCTTGATGAAATCGAGAAGGCCCACGCCGATGTTTACAATATTTTGCTTCAGGTGATGGATCATGCCACCCTTACCGACAACAACGGCAAGGAGGCCGATTTTAGAAACGTGATCCTGATCATGACCTCCAACGTGGGGTCCCGGGAGATCAGCAGCCAGGCCATCGGCTTTTCCGGCGACACCGGCAGTCCGGCGGGCCGGGGGAAAAAGGCGGTGGAAAATTTCTTCTCACCGGAGTTTCGCAATCGGCTGGACGGCGTCATCGGGTTCAACCGGCTGGCGCCGGCGATCATGGAAAAAGTGGTGGACAAGTTTGTCGGCCAGCTGGCGGCCCAGCTGGAAGCGCGCCGGATCACCCTTGCCATGGATGCCGATGCCCGGCAGTGGCTGGCCCGGCACGGGCATGACCCGGCATATGGCGCGCGTCCCCTGGAGCGGCTCATTCAGGCGGCGATCATGGACGTGCTGGCCGACGAGATCCTGTTCGGCCGCCTTGAAAAGGGAGGGGCCGTGCGTGTGGGGGTTGCGGGCGAAGAACTCTCTTTTGCCTATGATTCGCCGGATTCCCTTCACTGAGCCCCATACGGTTCAACGTATGTCTGTATTCTTTCTAGACGGAGCCGCAGAAGCTTTCCCCCCGGCGCGCCTTGCCGATGCAAACGGCCTGCTGGCCGTGGGGGGAGATCTTTGCGTCGAACGCCTGCTGGCCGCCTACCGGGCGGGCATCTTTCCATGGTATGCCGAAGGAGACCCCATTCTGTGGTGGTCCCCGGATCCCCGGCTGGTGCTGTTCCCCGGCGACCTCAGAATATCCCGGCGCCTGGGGCGGGTGCTTCGCAAAAAACCCTTTCAGGTGACCATGGACGCGGCGTTTGAACAGGTGGTTCGCGCCTGCGCGGCGGCGCCCCGACGGTCCGGCCCCGGCACCTGGATCGTGGACGAGATGATCGACGCCTACTGCCGTCTGCACAGGGCCGGATATGCCCACTCCGTTGAGGCGTGGCAGGAGGGCGAGCTCGCCGGCGGGCTTTACGGGGTTTCCCTGGGCCGCTGCTTTTTCGGAGAGTCCATGTTTACCCGGACCAGCAACGCGTCCAAGGCGGCGTTGGTGAGGCTTGTGCAGTTTCTTTCGGATCGCGGCTTTGACATGATCGACTGCCAGATGACCACGGCTCATCTGGTGGGGTTTGGCGCCGTGGAGATCAGCCGGAAACTGTTTTTAAAGCGGCTGGCGGCGGCCCTGATGGCGCCGACCCTGACCGGAAACTGGCGGCTGGAAACGGTGGGCCCCGGTTTTCATAATGTTTTAGCGTCCCGTACCGACCGGGCGGCGACATATTCACATCAGGGGGAAATATGATCAGACAGGTGGAGAGAAAGTTTTACCTAAAGGAGTTCAAGGCGATCAGCCGGGCCATTTCCAATTATGAAGACCTGAACCTGCTGTTTACCCATATCGTGGAAGGGCTCTGCCGGACCTTTTCTCTCAAGGGGTGCTGCATCATGCTGTTTGACGAGCGGGAGAAGCAGCTTTTCCGGGTGGCCAGCCACGGCCTGAGCGACGCCTACACCGGCAAGGGGCCGGTGGTCATGGATGAGAAGTATTCGGCCTTTTTTACCAAGGAGCCGGTTTATATTGAAGACATGCAGGCCAGCCCCCTGATGCACTACCCCGAGGCGGCCCGACAGGAAGGCATCAAGTCCATGCTGTCGGTGCCCATTCTGTACCGGAAAAATGTGGTGGGCCTGCTGCGGATGTATACGGACCAGGTGCAGGAGTATCACGAGGAGGATGTGGATTCCATTTCTACCCTTGCCCTTCAGCTGGCCGTGGTGCTGGAGAAAAACGGGCTGAAGAATTTTCTTGATGGGGTCAAGACGGTTCTGGGCAACATTCCGCCCCGGTTGCTGAAAGGGCTGTGCTGATCAATGAAGGCCGGGCGAAGGGTGGTGAATGACACCTCCGATTTCTTTTCCATTGAGATCGGCGATGAACTGGTGGTAGACGGCAGACGCTTCGAGATTCTCGGCCATGCCAAGGAGCTCCGGTTCGGCATTGAGGATCCCAAGTTCTGGGTCAAGCGGGCCATAGACCTGGACACCGGTGAGCGCAAGATTATCAAGCTGGCCTATTTTGAGTCCTTTGAGGCGGCCCTGGGCGGGGTCCGGATACGCTGTTTCCGGGACCCGGAAAAAGAGGGGGCCGTGCTGAACCTGACCAGGGGGCACCCCTTCTTCATGCGGGGGGATGTGTTTCATGATCACAAGGGCAACAACATCCGGGTGCTTGACATCGTGCACGGCCCCACGTTTCTGGAGTATATCGGGTCGTTTCGAATGCCCTATGAAACCTATTTCCATGACCATCTGCCCGGCATTCTGGAAAACCTGGTCAAGGCGTTTGAAGGCATCGGCATGCTTCACGCCAACGGCCTGAAGCACGGCGACATTCGCAACGACCACCTGATCGTTGAAAACGGTACCGGCAATTTTGTCTGGATCGATTTTGATTATGATTTCGCGGCCACGGAAAACCCGTTCGGGCTGGATATCTTCGGCCTGGGCAACATTCTGTGTTATGCCGTGGGCAAGGGGTTTCATACCTATTACGACATCAAAAACGACCGGTACACGTACAAGGACCTGGCGGACCACCTGGATGCCGACGACTTTTCGCTGCTGGATCCGCGCCGGTTTATCAACATGGCCAAGCTTCACCCGTTGATTCCGGAGATGTTAAACGGCATCCTGATGTTTTTTTCACGGGGGGCCACCATTTACTATGAAACAGTGGATGAGATCCTTGAGGACCTGCGCTGGTTTTTGAACAATCTGCCCCGCTGAGCCGATATGAGGTGAAAACCCCGGGTGCAAACCCGGGTTCAGAAAGATACAGGAGGTGAGCCATTGATTTCCATACTTTTCGCGGTCAATGATTCGGTTAGTTCCAGAGCGGCGGTGGACTATCTGGCCAATCTGCCTTTTCGCCCGGAGGATGTGCGGATTCGGCTGGCGCATGTGTTCCGCAAGCCATCCTCCAGCGAGGAGCTGATGGGCAAAAAGTTCATGGCCGAACAGGTGAACCGGTACCAGACCATGCTGGACGAGGCAAGAGAACGGCTGGTGCAGGGTGGTTTTCTGCCGGATCATGTGGATACCGAACTGGTGACCGATCCCTATGACACCATCGGCGACGGTATTATGGACCTGTTTAAAAAGGGAACCTACAACATGGTGGTGATCGGCCGGAAACGGATGTCCAAGGCCGAGGAGTTCGTGCTGGGGGATCCCAGCGTCAAGCTGGTGCGTTCTCTGGAGGGGGTGGCCATTGTTGTCATCCGGTCATGACGGCGTGGCAAAAAGTCCAATTTCTGCGTGGTAGATCCCTGGTTGTTTATCGAAATCGCTATCGGGATCGGTATCGGTATCGAATTGTCTTTACGGTAGTTCCCTCAAAGAATATTTCCCTTATCCTGCTTATCCATGTACTTTTCTTGGCGGCAAGAAAAGTACCAAAAGAACCGGCCCGTGCAGCTTGGCCTTCGGTTTCCCTCGCGCAAACGCTTTTTTCGGCGCGGGCAGGAACTCGCCCGCTTCGCGGTGCTCAAACAGCCTGCCCGCTTTTTTCCGAAAAAAGCATTTGCGCTCGGCTGCGCTGCAATGGGCGGGGCCTGTCATTGATGTTTCGACAGCGAAAGTCGTTGGTCAATCTGTCAATAACAACCACCGTGAACCCACGACCCCTTGAATCCTTGAACTTTTTGCACCCACTAAATCGGAGGTGAATATCCTGACTTTTTACGATGACATCAAGTCACGTGGGTCTCTGCGTCTTTGCGGTGAGGCTTAATACTCTGAAGGGGCGCTTATTTTTCCGCGGCAGCTTTATCGGTCAGCACGAATATCGCGTCATCAATGGTCACGTTGGTCCAGTATCGCCGGATTTTCAGGGAGGCGGTATCGCCGGTATCGGCTGTAAAGATCATTCTGTGGGGAACGGCAAATCCGTTTACCGGCTGAATCTCTTCCAGTACGATGCGATAGCTGACCTGCCTGCCGAAATCGGTGAACATGATGATTTCATCGGGCAGCAGGGCCTCTTTTGCTGAAAAGCGAATCCGCTGGACCTCTCCCCGCCATCCGTTCTTCAGGCGCAGTTCACGGCGGCCCGCCTCGCCGGTTACCAGCTCCACGGCGTCGTGGGGCCGGATCGGCACCCGGCCGGCCAGCAGCAGCAGAATCTCATCGGTTGTGATGGGAATGCCGATCAGTTTTTTCAGGTTCAGATGTTTCTGCCGAAATGTGTGAAAGGTGCTGTTCTCGGCGTGGGGCAGCCAGTAGGCACGGTCGCCGTCCGTGGCAAGAGACAGAAAGGGGTTTCCTGAAAAGGCCATCAACTCGAACCGCATGCGGTCCGGAATACTGCACATCCAGGCAAGCCGGAAGGCGGCGGGCCCGGTGGCGGCGGTGGCAAGGGAGATGTCGCCCAGGCCCTTGAAGGTTTCCAGCCGGCGGTTGTGCCCCGCCACCCGTTCAAGCAGCAGCAGGGCTTCCGGATCGGACCTGTCCGGTCGTGAAAGCAGCGACGCGCACCCCAACGTGAGCAGGACGGCCGCCAGCAGGAGGGCCGGCAGGAAGCGGAATCTCATGGCAGCTCTTTTTGCAGGGCCTCAATCTTGGCCTTTATTCCCGTTGTGTCCTTTTCCTGGTTGGCCAGGCTGCGCCGGTACATCTCCAGGGCCTTTTCCGTGTTTCCCTGTTCCCGGTAGGCGTCCCCCAGGTGCTCCAGCAGCACCGGGTCGTCGGGCACCAGGCTTACCGCTGCCTCCAGGTAGTAAACGGCCTTCTCGACATTTCCCTTTTTGAAATAGACCCACCCCAGGCTGTCGGTGATATAGCCGTCATCGGGTTGAAGGGCCAGTGCCTTTTCAATGAGGGCCTGGGCCTGGTCAAGGTTCTCCCCCTTTTCCGCGTAGGTGTATCCCAGGTAGTTCAGGGCACCGGCGTTGTCCGGGTCTTTTTCGATCACTTTTTCCATCTGGGTGATCAGGGCCTCTTTGCGGTCGGTTTTATCGTAGACCACGCCCAGGCGAAAGAGCAGTTCCACATGGTCCGGATTTATGGCAAGGCCCCGTTCAAACAGATCTTCCGCCTTCCCGTATTCTTCCTCCTCTTCGTAGAGCACCCCCAGCCGGAGCAGGTGGTCGACATCGTCGGGTTCGTCGGTGATGCGGGCGGCAAGGATCTCTATGGCCTGACCGGTATTTCCCATGCTCTGGTGGAGCAGGGCCATGTGAAACCGGGCATTGTCGTAGAACCGGCTTTTGGGGCGGACCTTTGCGAGAAATCGAATAGCCGCTTCTTTATTTTCCCGCTGGTCCTGCACCATGCCCATCAGATAGTTCAAGGCCGAGCTGTCCGGGGCGCCGGTCAGCATGCCGTTGACCAGGATCTCGGCCTCCGGGTATTTCCCCCGGTCGATATAGTACTGAAACAGGGGCTGGAGCACGCCCGGGGTTTCATCACTTTTGGGCCCCAGGGGCTTTAGTATCTTCAGGGCCGCGTCGACGTCTCCGGCTGCATGGTGGTGAAGGGCCAGGCCAAAGGCGGCCCGGTAATTGTCCGGGTTATCACGCAGCAGGTCGGTATACAGGTCGATAACCTGCCGCCGGTTGTGCGCGGAGCCTTCCTGTGGCGGCATTTGAAGGGTCTGGCCCACGTTCAGCCGGTCCATGTCGGTGATGGAAGGGTTTGCTGCGGCAATACGGTCCAGCAGGCGCCGGGAGCAGTTGCCGTAGACCTGGCGGCAGAGGGAAAACAGGGTGTCCCCGGACGTTACCGTTACCGTGACGGGCCCGGTGGGCGGCGTCTGCCGTTCGTACAGGTCCAGGAGGGCAAACCGCGGGCTTAAGGCTTCCGGGTTGAGCCGGATGGCTGTTTTGTAGCTTTTCTCCGCTTCTTTTGCAAGGCCCATCTCTTTGCGGGTGTTGCCCAGGAAGAAATGGCCGTCCCATAGGTCTGGAAAATGCCGGGTCATTTTTTCGTAAACGCCAGCGGCCGATTCCATCTGCCCCTGTTCCGTGTAAAGGTTGCCCAGCACAAGATAGAGGCCTTCCTGGTCGGGGTCGTTTTCAAGGGCCTGCTCGTAAAGGCGGGCCGCGCCCTGGAGGTCGCCCTGATGGTGCAGGATACCGGCCAGCAGGATCTGTCCGTCCACATCGTCGGGATGGACCGCCAGCAGCTGTTCAACCGTCTGCCGTGCCCGGTCGTTCTCCTTTTTCATCAAAAAGAGAATGGCCAGCTCTCTTTTCAGGTAGGCCGAGTCCGGGTCCGCGGCCACGGCCCTGGTCATCCAGGCAGTGGCCGAATCCAGGCTCCCTTTCTCTTTTTCAATCTGGGCCTGGGTGAAAAGATAGTAACTGTTGGCCGACGGGGTGCGGGCCGGTTTTGCCGGACCGCCCTTTTGCAGGGTGGTGACCGGCGCCGGGCATCCGGCGGTCAGCAGGAAGGTTAAAGCAGCGGCGATGAAAAGATGTCGGATCATATGTCAGTGCGTATCCGTGGTGTATTGATCAAAATCGGGAATCTTTTCCTTGAAAAAATCCCGCATCTTCTTGATGATATTGACTTCAAGCTGGCGAACCCGCTCCCTTGAAATCGCGTAACGCTCGCCAATATCCTGAAGAGTCATGGGCTGGTCTGTATAGATTCTTGTTTTAAATATATCGCGCTCCCTGGGTGTCAGTGTTTTTTTGAATTCCACCAGGTGCTCCCCCACCAGCTGCCGCAGGGCCTTGTCTCCTACCTGCTCGTCGACGGGCTGGGTGTTGTTAATGTCCAGCAGATCGCCTTTCTGCGTGTCTGAATCGTGGCTCACCGGCTCGTCCAGGGAGAGGTCCCACATGTCCAGGCGCTGCTCCATGTTGATTACTTCCTTCTGGGGAACGCCCAGCCGCTCGGCCAGGAGTTTCGGCCGGGGCTCGAATCCCTGGTCGATGAGGGCCTGTTTCTCTTTTTTCAGCCTGAAAAAAAGCTTGCGCTGGTTCTGGGTGGTGCCGATTTTGACCAAGCGCCAGTTGTCCATCACAAACTTGAGAATGTAGGCTTTGATCCAGAAGGAGGCATAATAGGAAAACTTGACGTTCTTGTAGGGATCAAACTTCTGCACCGCGTGCATCAGGCCGATGTTGCCTTCCTGAATGAGGTCCAGCAGGTTCTGCATCCACACACGCTGGAACTCCAGGGCGATTTTGACCACCAGCCGCAGGTTGGAGGTGGCCAGAATATAGGCGGCTTCCTCGTCGCCCTCTTCCTGGACGCGTTTGCCCAGCTCGATCTCCTGCTCCCGGGTCAGCAGATTGTACCTTGAGACCTCTTTCAGGTAACGCTGCAGCGGATCGTACTTGACCAGGCTTTTGCCGGCCCCGGAAACAGGCACCAGCGCCTTTGCGGTTTTTGATGCCGGGCCGGCCTTGCGGGCCGGTTTTGCGGAAGCTGATGATTTGTCGGTCATATTCGTTATTACCGGCCGGTGCGCGCACGGCCTGTTTTTGTTTTCGGGGTGTACGGAGAATGTCTTTCCGGCCGGTGGCTTGCGTTTCAGGTACTGCGTGACCGGCCGTGCATTTGCAGCAGGGCGACCTTTGTGAAATACCGGATTTCTTATTCCAATAAACGATGTTACCCGATTATCCTACCTTAATTCAGGCCGGCGTACAAGGAGTTTTCCGGGGTAAATTTGTTGATGGACACGGGGGGTGTGGTATGATAGGAACACGCTTTAACCCGAACATTTCATGAAAATTTTCGACATGGATGGATGCTCGTACCAAACACAAGCGGTTAGAATAAAATTCAGATGGTTTTTGAAAATACAGACTGTCATGAGCGGCTTGAGGTATTTTATATCAATTGTATGTCGGAAATTTTCACCCTTCGGGCGAGTTGCCTTGATCCCGCCATGGGCGGGACTGTGTTGCGGGACATTCGCGGTAGATTGACTACAGCTTTATGCCCCGCGTCTTGCATCTGCGGCCAAATCAACCCGTGAAATATCCGGGTTACCCGCGCCTGTAGCTCAGCTGGATAGAGCAACGGACTTCTAATCCGTAGGCCAGGGGTTCGAATCCCTTCAGGCGCGCCACATACACATCGGGGTTTTCGGGACTGTCGAAAACCCTTTTTTTGTTGCCGGCAGGTAATTGGGACGACGGCTGGCATCAGGGACAAAAAAGTGGTAGAGTCCTCACCAGTGGTGTGCCGGCGCTTACGACACGGTGTGGCGGAAGGAAAAAGGAGACAATCAAAAGATGGACGGCCCGACCAGGGTACTGCTGATCAAGCCCTATACAAATGTTCGGCCCGCCATCGTTGATGTGCCCATCGGCCCCCTGTACCTGCTCTCCTATCTGCGGCATCATCTTGCCGGCGCCGTGGATACGAAATTTATCGACCTGCGCCTCTCCCGGCATCGCCGGGCCGAACTGGTCTCCATGCTGACCGGTTTTTCTCCACAGGTGGTGGGCATCAGCCTGCTGACCTTTAACCGCGCGTTTCTGGATACCTATCTTCCCGTGATCCGTGCCCATGCGCCCGGCGCCCTTATCGTTGTGGGCGGCCCCTATGCCACCTACCATTATGCCGATATTCTGGACCGGCACCGGGAGGTGGATGTAGCGGTTATCGGCGAGGGCGAGCGGGTTTTTTTAAATCTCGTGCGAACCGTGATTGAGGAGGGGGATGTTCAGTCGGTAAAGGGTATTGCCTGCCGGGGAGCCGACGCCGTGGCGTGCAATGAAAGAGAGCCCTATATCGAAGATCTGGATGCCGTTCCTTTCCCCGATTATGAGGCGATCGACATTCGGCGCTACTGGGGAAACCACCCGGAGATGAACGGCGTGCTGGCAAAAAAGGCCTACACCCATATCATCAGCTCCCGTGCCTGCCCCTATCACTGTGTCTACTGTCACAACATTTTTGGCAAGAAAGTCCGCAAGCGGTCGCCTGAAAATTTTGTGGTCGAGATCGAACTGCTCTACCATCAATACGGGGTCCGGGAGTTTCAGATCATCGACGATATTTTCAATATCGACCGGCCCCGCATGCACGACATTCTGCGCCGCATTATGTCCAGTGGCATGAAGATCAAAATCGCCTTTCCCAACGGGCTTCGCGGCGACCTGCTTACCCATGAGGACATTGATCTGCTTCAGGCGGCCGGTGCCTACATGATCACCCTGGCCATTGAGACGGCCTCGGTCCGCATGCAGAAAATTATTCGAAAACATCTCGATATTCCCAGGGTGATGGACAACATCGCCTATGCTGCCAGCCGGGGACTGATCGTCAAGGGGTATTTCATGATTGGTTTTCCCGGAGAAACCGTGGAAGAGATGAAGCAGACCATTGACCTGGCGGTGAAATCAAAGCTGGACCTGGCCCATTTTTTCACGGTGATTCCCTTTGAAGGCACCGAGCTGGCTGAGATGGCCCGCG
The DNA here is from genome assembly GCF_000018405.1 of Desulfosudis oleivorans Hxd3. Taxonomy (NCBI): domain Bacteria; kingdom Pseudomonadati; phylum Thermodesulfobacteriota; class Desulfobacteria; order Desulfobacterales; family Desulfosudaceae; genus Desulfosudis; species Desulfosudis oleivorans. Next base: position 2,999,308 of record NC_009943.1, on the reverse strand, counting down.
CCCTTTATCCCGACGTCGGCCGGGAGGTGGCCACCCATTACCTGCCGGCCCGGCCCTTTTACCAGGAGGCCACGGGGTACAACCTGAACCGGCTCCAGAAAACCGCCTATCTGCGGTTTTACGGATCGCTTCGAACGGTCCGGACCTTTTTAAAAATACCCAGAAAACTTCATCGTCTTCAGCGGTGGGCCGCCTTTGCCCTGGACGTGTTCCGCGCGTAGCCGAGTTACGGCCGCCGGTCCTTTCCGGCCCGGTGGAGGGCCAGTTTTTGCCGGATTTCGGCAATGGCCCGGTCGGTTTTGGACTCCTGAACCCCCCGGACCAGGTTCCGGAGTGTGCGAAATCCCCGGGAGGGATGCAGCAGAAACGATAAACCGTAAAACTGAAGAATGCCCAGCCACTTGAGCAGCAGCAGTTGGCGGTTCGAAAACAGGGGGTTCCACGAGGTGGCATGGGTCAGGGCCGTGGCGTCGGCCATCTTCAGGCAGTAATCATCGTTGATCGCAAGTTGTCCTTTTTTACGCAGCTCATCAAATATGGCGGTACCGGGAAGGGGCAGAAAGGTTGAGACGGCGATTTCATGCACCCCCTTGATTGCCAGACGCCGAATGCTTCTGAAGGTCATGCGGACATCGGAAAGGGCTTCGCCAGGATACCCGATAATGAAAAGCACGCAGACCTTCATGCCCGATGAGAGCCCGGCGGTCAACCCGGCCTCGAACCGGTGAATGTCGATTTTTTTGTTCATGGCCTTTCGCACGGCCGGGCTGCCGCTTTCCAGGGCAAACTGAATCCGGGTATGACCTGATGCCACCAGAAGGGCGGCCATCTGTTGGTCAATCACCTCGGCCCGCACCCCTGCCGGAGCCTGCCAGGCCACTTTCAGGCCCCTGTCGATGATTTCTTGACACAGGGCACGGGTCCAGGGCTTACTGAGAAACGGGCTGATGTCGAAAAACTGAAATTCCCTTGTGCCGAACCGTTTTGCATAGTCTTCCATTTCATCCACGATATCGGCAGGCTCCCGTTTTTTCCAGCAGTGGCCCCACATGTTGGGCGCGGCGCAGAACCGGCATTTAAAAGGACACCCCCTGGAACCGATCATGGGCATGGTAGGGCCGGTGGCGGCCCCTTCGTATATCCGGTAAACATGGGGGGATACCCTGTGCCAGGCCGGCCGGGGCAGACGGCTTAAATTCCGTATACGGGGCCGGCGGCGGGTTTCGATGATTCGGCCGGTGGTGCGGTCCAGAAAGGCGACACCCGGAACGCTGTCCAGGGGAAGCCCCTCTTCAACGGCCTGGACCACGCCGGCCATGGTTTCTTCCCCTTCACCCATAATACACAGATCCAGGGGCGACTGGGCCAGACAGATGTCGGCCATGGCGGTGGCGTGTTCTCCGCCGGCAACCAGGTACGCGTGGGGAAAGGCCCGCCTGACGGCGGCAATCAGTTCCCGGACAAGGGGCCAGGCGTGGGTGAACAGGCAGGAAAATCCGATGATCCGGGAGCGGGAAGGGATTCGGCTGATAATGGATTCAAAGGAGAGCCCCTGCACAAAAAACCCCGGGGCCGGTTCATATGCCACGAACCGGTCAATCGCCTGCCCGATGGCGTCATTGATGTGTACGTTGTGGTCCTGCTGCTCAAGAAACGACGCGATGCAGGCCAGGCCAAGGGGCGGGTGGCTGAGGGTGGAGTAGTTGTACCGGGCCACCAGGGCCGGGGGATTGATCAGGGTAATAATCAAAAGTCCGAGTCTTTTTATGGAGCAGGGTTATGGAAAATGTTTGCTTCGGGCCGGCGCTCTTTCTTTACCTACTATTGTTTAAGTCTGTATCTTTTTACCGGACCGGTGTCAATGGTCCGCAGGCAAGGTCTGGTCCATTCGCAGCAGGAGGTCTTGCGCCGCCTTCATTTGCGGATTGATGGCCAGTGCCTGTTCAAGGTAAGGGCGGGCTTTTGCGGTCTGTCCGCTTTCATAAAAGGCCCGGCCGGCAAGGTAGTTCAGGTCGGCGGATGCCGGAGCCTGCCCGGTCAGTATTTCATAGTGGCGGGCAGCCTCGGCCGGTCTGTTTTTGAGGGTCAGGATTTCAGCCAGCTGGAGCCGGGTACCGGCCATGTCCGGGTTAATGGCCAGGGCCCGCTGGTAATGGACCTCGGCCTCTTCGAGGCGGTCGCTAACGGCCATGGCTCTTGCCAGGTTGTGATGCGCGTGGGCAAAGTCGGGCGCCAGTGCCAGCGCCTTTTGGTAGCTGGCAATGGCCTTGTGCAGGCGGCCCTGGGCCGCCTGCACAAGGCCCAGGCTGTTAAAGGTGGCGGCATTTTCCGGGTCCGCAACCAGGGCCTGTTGGTAATGGTGTTCCGCCTTTTCCAGGTTGCCGGTCCGCACGTAGACATTGGCCAGGTTGTGGTGGGACTTGGCGTGATCGGGCCGAATGGCCAGGGCCTGAATAAAATGGCCGATGGCGTTTTGATTATCCCCTGCCTCGGCAAAGGCCTGGCCCAGGTGGTTGTGGGCTTCGTAGTTGTTTTTCGTGACAGCCAGGGCGTGATTCAGCAGGGTAAAGGAGTTTTTCCACACGCCCACCTGGCGGGCGCTTAGCCCTGTAAAAAGGGCCAGCACCACGACTGTGGCTGTCCATGAGGCAGCGGCTTTGTGTTTCCAGTTTCCCATAACCGCGTCTGCCCCCCACACAACGGCTATCAACAGGCCGATCATGGGCAGGTACATGTAATGGTCGGCCATGGCCTGGGTGCCGATCTGGGCGATGCCGCTCAACGGCACCATCATGCCGGCAAACCAGAGCCAGCCCACGATAAAAAACCGATGGGTTTTGGCGGCGCGCAGTGCCCCAACGGTGACGGCCAGCAGGAGAAAAACGGCGCCGGCCACTTTCCATACGGGAAATTCCACGGGCAGCGGATAAAAGACAGACAGCCCGGTTGGAAAAAAGAATTTTGCCAGGTATTGAACATAAGCAAGGGGAACATTTAAAATCCGGTGGGCCAGGGGGTGATGGTGAACAAAAGGCAGGTCATGAGCGGCCAGCACAATGGCGGACATGCCCAGAATCAGAACGAAAAAGGGCATTTTTTCCCACAAAAGGCGGCCTGCGCCGGACCAGTTGAAGCCTGAACCGCCGGTATCCGGACGGGTGATAAAAAGCGGTTTTCGTTCCAGGGGCCAATAGTCGATCAGCAGCAGCACAAAGGGCAGGGTCACGTACATGGCCACCGAAGTGATGCTCAGGGAGACGGAAAACAGGGAGACGACATATTTCCATGTGGCCGGCCGTCTGACGGCACTGGCATACCAATAGATGGCCGCCAGGCCGAAAAAGGCGCACAGTACCACCCGAATGCCCACCAGCCAGGCTACGGGTTCCACGTTAAGGGGATGGAGAACAAACAGGGCCGCCACCAGGCCGCTTTTCCACAAGGCCCCGGTCATTCGGCGCAACGCGAAGAACAGGAGTATGCCGTTGGCCATGTGAAGCAGCAGATTTCCCATGCGGTAAAGGCCGAAGTCGGTGCCGAACAGGAAATGCTCAAAAACGACAAGAAGCCCTGTGATGGGCATCCAGACGCCGGTGGGTGCTTGGGTGGCCCCGTAGACAAGGGTCTTCAGGTTCCATCCGGATTGTTCCATAATAAAGGTGTTTTGCGTCAGGTAAAAATCGTCGCAGTTGGTGGGCGCGTGGTGGCGGATCGGGTGATAGACCCACAGGGCGGAAAGAACCAGGAAAAGGCAGATGGCCACTGTTGACAGTCGATTGCGTGTTTCCATAATTTTTATGGTATGGGGTTTTCTGATGCGTGTCCTGCCGTGCCGCACTGATGCTGAACGGCAGTATATCCGACCCGCCGGAGAAAATAAAGAAAGGATCGGCATGCCGCCACTGTTTTATCGCCGGGCCCCGGTCCGCGCCAGCAGGCGGGCAAGGGTCCGGCGAAGCTCGGGGCGGTGGGGAAAGCGCGGGATTGTCTTGTGGAGGTGGTTGAGGGCTTTGTCTGTTGCGCCTGATGCGGCCAGGGCCAGGGCGAGGTTGTTGTGGGCCGATACCAGGTCCGGATCGGTGGCCAGGGCCTGCTGGTAGTGGAATATGGCGGCTTCGGGCCGGCCGGCGGCCAGCAGCAGGTTACCCATACCGACATGGGCCGGGGCAAAGAAGGGGTCAACGGCCAGGGCCGCGGTAAAGTGGGTTTTTGCTTTTTGTTCCGCCCCCTGAGCAGCGGCAACCAGCCCGAGATTGGCGTGGGCCCCGGGCGAGCCGGGCTGAAGGAGCAGGGCCTTTTTGAAAAAAACTTCCGCTTTGTCCGGCCGGCCCTGTTCCGCGTAGGCGTTGCCCAGGCCGGTCAGGGCGAAAAAATTGCGGCCTGTCACTTTTACGGCCTGCTCAAAAATCGTGATGGAGTTTCTGTAGTGCCGTGTATGAAAAAAGCCGGCCACACCCGTCGCCACAACCACGGCAATGGCGATGATCGACACATATCTGGCCGGCCCTGCGCCGGGGGAGGTCCATTCTTCCGGCACAAGCCAGGTGGCTGCCAGAATCAGGCCGATCATGGGAAGGTAGACAAAATGGTCGGCCATGGCCGGCCAGGGCCCGGACTGGATCAGGCCAAGCGTCGGGACCAGAACCGTCAGGAACCAGAGCCAGCCGAACAGCACCAGTGATTTTTTGCGCCGCAGGTAAAACAGCAGGGCCGTGACAACGGCCAGCAGCAACAGGGCCGCAGCAGGTTTCCACAGCGCGACGGTGCCGGGAAAAGGATAATAGATCGACAGATCATACGGCGCAAACAGCCGGCGGATATAGACCGGAATCACGGCCAGGCCGTTGGCGAAACGAAGTCCTGTTGGCGTGTGGGCGGCGGAGACGGCGGTGCCGGTGGCCACGGGTACGACAATGTTGACGCCGGCCCGCAGGCCCGCAAGCACCAGAAAGGGAATTTTTTCACCCAGCACCGGCCAAAAGCCTGGTTGCCGGCCGGTTGCCGGGTTTTTTTTGAAGCGGTCCAGCACCAGCCAGTCGGCGGCCAGCAGGACCACCGGCAGGGTCACGGCGACCGGCTTGGCCAGCAGGGCCAGGACAAAAAGAACCAGGCAGAAAAGATACCAGGCGGGTTTGCGCCGGCCGGCCCGGCAATAGCCCACATAGGCCAGCATGGTTGCCATCCAGAAAAGAGCGCACAGCACATTGGACCGCTCTGCCACCCAGGCCACGGAGTCGGCGGGCAGGGGGTGAACGGCAAAGACACCGGCCACGAAACCGGATCGCCAGGCAGCGCCGGTGAGGGAGAAAAGCAGAAAAAAGAGCCCCAGCACCGTACCGGCGTGAAGCACCATGCTGGAAAGATGGTGGCCCCCGGCGTCAAGGCCGAACAGGGAAACGTCTGCCATGTGGGAGACGATGGCCAACGGATAGAAAAACACATTCTCCCGCCAGGCCGATCCAAAGGCCCAGGCCAGACTGTCTGCTGTCAGGCCGGCCCGCACATGGATATTGTTGATGATCAGGTCGGGGTCGTCAAATCCGATAAAGGAAAAGGAAAGGGTCTGAATATAAACGGCACACACAGCCAGCGCAAGAAGGGCGGCAATGAAAACAGCGGGTTTTACAAAACGGGCATGGGAGAACAAGGACACCTTGACTCTGGCAGTTACTTAATATTATTCCAGTTGGCGGAGGTGGTATCTTGAGCGCCCCTGCCGTTGACACCGCCCGCCGTGGGCAGTTCGGTTTCCAGGCCACCCGGGTTCAGGGCGTTGGTGGAATAGATGTGGCCGGAGTAGGGATCTCCATCCGGGGTCATCACCATGTAGGTGCGTTCCATGGCCAGGTCTTCCAGAGAGAGGCCCCCGATGTTGCGGTTCGCACCGTCCACATAGGCCACCACCCGTTCCAGCCGTACCTCGCCCAGGACGTTATCCCAGGTGTTGTCCGCATTGTAGGTCGATGAGTTTGGATTGACGTTTATGTTCATTTCAGCTGCCGTGATATCGCCATTGCCATCGTCATCGTGGCCCCATACCGTGTTTGAGCCAATGTTTGTCGATCCCATATCCGGATAGGTGAACCGTTTGGTGAAGTGGCCCTGAATGGTCATAATAATATACTGATTGTTGTTATAGGTGGTTACATCCAGGGTGAGGGGCTGTACATCCAGGTTGCCCATGGTCCACATGCCCGAGGCGGTGTTGGCCAGCCAGTAGTCGGTGGACCAGTTGCCACCGAGATGCGTGGCGCTGGCATTGTCGGAAAATGCCTGGCAGAACAGCAGCCCCTCACCATAGGCGCTCCCGGTGGTGGGATTAGCGGGGGTGGACCGGTTGATACCGGTAAACCCGATGGTGTCAATCAGCAGTTTCATGCCCAGTTCGCCGGAGATGCCGGTGCCTGAGTCATGGGAGGCGATTTTCATGTACATGGAGGGGTTGGCGCCGTTGTCGGCAAAGTTGATTTCACCCACATTCAGGCCGAACAGGTCATTGGTCCTGGTGCTGGTATTGGCCTGAAGCATGTCTGCTTTCAGGTACATGTCCGCTTCCCAGTTGTAGAGGGCCAGGTTGAGGGCGGTACGGGTGCCGTCATCTCCCACGTCCAGCTTCATGTGCATGTCAACGGTGGCCGGCTGCCACGAGTGGGCAGTGGCGGTATCGGTGGTGCCGCTGCCGATGGTGAGGGCCACGCTGTCACTGTCGCGGTAAGCGCCCGTAACAAGAACGCTGTTGCCGTCATCCACAATTCTCAGGTAATGGCCGCCAGACCGGTCGGGATTCAGGTTCAGCGTTGTAGTGCCGCCTTCCATACGCAGTTTGAGATCATCGGCCACTATGTTAATGCCGGCGTGGCCGGAGATGCGGGTCATCTCGTTGTCGGTAAGAATATTCAAGGCCAGCGCGCCGTTGCCCAGGCAGAACAACAGAGCCAGCACCGTCAAGACAAATGTGAAGGGCTGTTTTATTCCCATTTTAACCCTATGGATTGTGGGTAAACGAAATGACGTTGGCATAGTTACCACCCGCGTCCTCAAAGTTGGGCCAGTACTGGTATTCGTTCACGCCGCCGATCAGGTTCCAGCCCGAGTAGCGTCTGTCGGTCAGGTCCATGCTGACAAAAAAGCCGTGGTTCTGCATGCGAAAGGTGCCGGCAAAGTCCCCGTTTCCCGCGTTGACCGTATTCAGGTCCGTGTTGAAGAAAAAATCTCGAAACGAGCCATGATCACCGACGTCGTTGGGGTTGAAGTTAAGGGAGGATATTCGCCAGTACTGGTCCATCATGCAGTCCCGCTGCAGCTGGAACACCGCGTTGCCCGCGTCCCCCAGCGCCGCGATACTCCGGTTCAGATCGGCCATGGACGAGTTGAGCCATCCGGAGGTCACCAGGGGCCGGGCGCCGGAATAGCCGAACAGCTTGTTGGAACCCACCACCAGACGGCGCAGCTCCTGGTTTGTGGTGCCGAAATCGGAGAACTCGGCCCGCATGATAACCCCGTAAACCTGAAGCGGGTTGTCCGGCTCGCCGCCCATGCGCACCTTTTCCCAGTTGACGTCCCACTCGGTCCAATCCGGGCCGGTGCTGAGGCCAAAGTTGTTGATGTACGTTCCCACCGCGCCGACATAAGGGGCCTCGGTCGTCTGTCCGGGCGCCGGGTGGCCGCTGTTGGTCCGCACTTTTCCGGGGCTTCGGTCCAGGTCCGTACCATAGTCTGTGCTGTAGCGGATGATGGGGGCTTCAGATCCCAGGCCGGCCAGGTTTCCCAGCTCGGCGTTGGTGCGGACGTAGTTGCCCATCTTCATGACGCCCAGCTCACCGTAGTTTTCCACATAGATGTCCGAGGAAAAACGAACAATTGTGATATTGTTCGCGCCCCCGTAAAACTCTCCCGGATCGCTGATATCGATTTTAACGATATCGCCGCCCTCCACCTTGGAAAGCTGGCTGTCGGTCATTACCGCCATGCCCGCAAAGAGGGCCGGGCTTGTGCACAGCACCAGACACAGACAGAGTGCCGGCCCGATACAGAGGCGGTGCAGCAGGTGATTACGGACGCGAGAGGGGGATCGGTTCAACGGGCCTCTCCTTGAAAGAAAAATAGTTGAAGGCATAAAAATTCTATTTGTCCTTGCAAACAGTGTTTACTTTTTCCAGGAAAACCTATCAACACTCAACCCTGATGTCAAGAAAAAGATATGTTTTTGTTGGCGCCGGGCCGGTGTGTCGCAAACACTTATACCGCCCATATCTATAGTAAACGGCAAAAACCATACCAGAAGACCGGTTTAAGCCGAAGTCGTTAAAAATACATGATTTTATTATTATTTTTTATTTTACGCGAGGCCATTGGCAACGCCCGTGCCCCCCGGGTGCGAGACGCAATTTGTCACCGGGCGCCCATTTTTGTCCGGTCCGCCTGTTTTGCCGTTACCGGCAATCCGCTGATTGTCCCGCTGACCGGGGATGACGGCGTCGGGTCTCTTGACGGGGTTACGCAAAAGGCTTAACCTTCAGGGTCGGCTTCACATCAAGAGGCGTCCGATGGCGGGCGGGGCCGGCTTCAGAAAGGGGCTTTCCATGAACGGTGACGGGTACGGCAATCTTCTGATTTTTATTCCTACTTATAATGAAGCCGGCAACATCGGCGAAATGGCTGCCCGGCTGGGCGCGCTGAACCTGCATCCCGACATCCTGTTTATTGACGACGCCTCGCCCGACTGCACCGGCCGCATCCTTGACAAACTGGCGGCCGCCAACTCCGCTATCCGGGTTATTCACCGCCCTTGCAAAAAAGGAATCGGCAGCGCCCACCTGGAGGCCATCGCATTTGCTTATAAACAGGGCTACAGCCTGCTGGTGACCATGGACGCGGATTTTACCCATCCACCGGAGGCCGTTCCGGTGCTGCTCTTGGCTGCCAGGGAGGCGGATGTGGTGGTGGGATCCCGGTTTGTTGAAACCGGCGGGTTCGAAGGCTGGAGCCGGTGGCGAGAGGGGTTGTCCCGTTTCGGTCACTGGGCCACGCAACGGCTGCTGAACCTGCCCCATGACGCTACCGGTGCATTTCGGGTCTATCGGCTGAATCATATCGATCAAGGCCTGTTCTCTCCAATTCAGGCCTTCGGCTATGCCTTCTTTTTTGAAAGTCTGTTTGTGCTGGCAAAAAAGGGCGTAAAGATTGTTGACGTGCCCGTGGTGGTTCAGCCCCGTCGTTACGGCACGTCCAAGATGGGGCGGCGCCATCTGGCCGAAAGCCTGTGGACCCTGGCGCGTCTCTGGATTACGACCCGTTTGTAACGTGGTGTGCGGCCCCTTTGAGCTGACCGTCGCCACGCTGTCCGTTGTTGTCACAGGCAGGGGGCGCTGAAAAAGCGCCATACACCTCCACCTCGTTTAAACAGAGCCTGGATTTGCCGGATGCGAAAATCCGGATATAACGGGCGTCTACAGGTGTATCCAGTTTCAGATGCAGGGGGGCTCTGGTGTCAATTGCGTGAATCAATGTGGCCTGCCAGTCTGTTCGATCCGTTGATATGGCTACGGTCAGGGGCAGACCATTAAAAAGTTCCGGCTGTTTTTTGACAACAAGAATACCTTTTTCCCATATCTGCTTTGTGTTGCCCGGCGTATGCGGCAGGACTTTGTCGTAATATTCTCCCTGTAAGGTTATATGCAATAGAATTTCTTCAATCTTTCGAACACATTTCAGGTCTACCTCCCAGGCGGGATTGGGCTCAAAGTGGGTCAGGCAACAGGACGCCACAGATGTGTCGCCGTCCACCGCGCATGCGCTGTCGTGGGTAAACGTATGAGACCGGCTGCTGCTGGACATCTGGGTGGGTTTACCAAAGGCAAGGTTTTGTGGCCTGTGGACGGGTGGGGATATCCATTCGTACCGGGTGTGAAGATTTTTCCCTGAGTAGAGGCTGTCATGCCACAGAAAAAAAAGGCCCAGTGCCCCTGCGGCAACGAGGCCGGCCAGGACGCGCCTCCCGGTTTTTTTTACGCCGAAAGCGGCGGCGATGATGCCCAGAAGGGCCAGAGTGGCGCAACTGATTGCCATGCCCCAGAACGCGGCGGGACTCCAGTAGCGGAATTCAACCGTGCTTGCGCCCTTTGGTATGGATACCGCGCAGGCATAGCCGTTGGACCGGTAAATCGGCGCCGGTTTTTTGTTGACCCAGGCGCGCCAGTGGCCGGTGTGGGCAAGGGATGTGGCAAAAACGCACGGCAACGCGGCCTGTGTTCTGAAAATCAGGCGGTTGCAGGAACTGTAGGTCAGGTTGACCGTGTCCGGTGGCAGATCGGGTGAGGAGAGCGTTGCTGTCGGCGTCTGCGGTTCTGAATAGTTTTCCATCACAACCATATCCGGGGTTCGGCCCCGGTTCAGCAGGTCGTATGCCGCATCGCGGCTGTTGACGGAGGTCCATGTTCTGTATATTTTTCCCAGAAACGGCTCCACCATGTAATTTTTCGCCTGGGTGATGACGTCCATGTAAATAAATTGGCCGATGGGATAGAAATGGTTCGGAAACGCGTTGATGGTTTGCCTTTTTTCAGCGGCAAGTTCAGTATAGGTGCGCAGGTCTCCGGGTTCTATCCGGCTGGCGGGAAAGGGGCCGTATCGAAGGAGGATGCCGAGATGAAGAACACCGGCAATGCACAGCAGCAGGACCGTTTCTTTTTTGAACCGGCGGCACGCGGCATAAAGCCCTGCCATGACCAGGGAAGCCAGCCCCAGAACCGTGGACGCAGGTTCCACCCATGAGGGGATGTGCTGTAAATTGATTTTTGGGGTTTCGCCTATACTCATCTTCACGGCCCGCGGAACCATCAGCAGGTAGAGCAGGGTCAGGACGATGGCGGCCATGGCAAGCAGAAAGAGCGGCTGCTTTTTCAGGGGCGTGTTGCCGCGGGAAGGCGTGGTGGTAAACAGCCAGACCAGCGGCAGAATAAACAGAACGGGCAGCATCATGCAGATACGGGTCGGGGTTCGTATGGAAGATGCCAGTGGCAGATATTCCCATGCCAGGCGGTGGACCGGTGTTAAAGGCCCCAGGGCGTGCAGGCCGATGATGATGACAAGGACCCAGAGCACAGCGATGAATTTTGGAAGTTTGACTCGCAGCAGGAACAGGACCGGTACCAGCATGACCGCGAGATAAAGCGGGGTTCCTGAAAAGTTGGCGGCAAACAGGGGCCGCAGCGGCAGAAAAAAATTACTGATCAGCCCGATGGGCGTCTCCAGAAAATAGGATATTTGTTCATAGCTCTGATGGGGGAACCATGTTTTGCGCACCATATCGAAATAAAGGGGCAACAGGTAGGCGGCCGACAGCAGAATGGCTGTGACGATAAACGCTCCTGTTTTTCCCCAGAAGGCCATCCTGGCTTTAAGCGTATCGACCTTGTTGCCGGGCTCGTGTGAGGCCATGGCGTATGGCAGCAACAGGACGAACAGGGTGGCTGCCAGCATGCCATAATAGGCTTCCGGTGGATTCCCGGAGTTGATGACCCAGTAGGCGGCGGCGATGATGAAAAGCGGGCCTTTCCATCGGGTGGCGTGCAGGTAGTAACAACCGATGGCGCTGCAGAGAAGAATCTGAGCGGCCCAGGTGTGCAGGGCGGCGCCGTATATAAAAGAAAGCAGGATGCGCGGGGAATAGACGGTGACCATACTGATGAAAAAGGCCAGGCCCCCGGCCAGGCCGGTTTTTCGTAAAAAACGAAACATTGCGACATGGGCCGCCGCGAGAATGAAAAGGTCCAGCAGGAGGTTCCACTGCAGGGCACTGCCGGTGCCATACCCCGGCAGCAGGGCCAGGACGTAAGGAAATGGCAGGTAGCCCTGGGCAAGCCCCACGCCTGCCACACTCGGCATGCCACCCATCACCCAGTGCGTATAAAGCGGAAAGGTGCCGGAACGAACGGCAAACAGGAGTTCCGCCTGAGGCCATATACGATAACGAATATAGTCAAGGCCCGGCGCCAGGTCGCTGACAAAGGGAGCCATCCAGTGAAACATCAGAAAGGGCAGGGCCACTATTACAACATGAATGGCGTGTCTTTTCAGCAGCATTGCAGGTATTGTTGTCGCGGGCATTGCTGGAGTCCCGTGGGTTGCCGGCCGGTGCTGTCCATAAAAAAAATAATGACAACCGGTGTCATGCTTTTTGATAAAAACGGATCAGCCGGGTAACCGCCTGAATCACCGTATCCACGTCTTGCCGGGTCATTTTCGGATACAGGGGCAGCGACACGATCCGGTCCCCGATATAGGCGGCGTGGGGGAAATCCTCTTTTTTAAAGCCGAACCGGTTCCGGTAATAGGGCTGCTGGTGCAGGGGGAAAAAATGGACCCCTGTGTGGATGTTTTCCATGAGCAGGGCTTTGCGGAATTGGTTTCGGTCAATCGCCAGTTTTTCAACATCCAGAATAATGATATAGAGGTGACAGGCATCCCGGACACCGTCAATGGCCCGGGGCCGGGAAAGACCCGGCAGCCCGGTGAAGGCGTCGTCGTACTGTTCGGAGATGTTCTTTCTCTGTTCAATGGCCCATTCCAGCCGGTCCAGTTGCGGAAGGCCGATGGCCGCCTGAATGTCGCTCATGTTGTACTTGAATCCCGGGAAAATCACCTCCCCCTGGGCTTGGGAGCCGTGCGCCTGCCGTTGCCAGGCGTCAGTGTTGATGCCGTGCAGGCTGTATATCCTTATTTTTTCCGCCAGCGCATCGTTGTCGGTTGCCACCAGCCCCCCTTCACCGGTGGTCATGTTTTTGATGGGGTAGAAGCTGAAACAGGTGGTGTCGCTGATGGTACCGATTTTCCTGTCTTTGTAGGCGGCGCCGATGGCGTGGGCCGCGTCTTCTATCACAAACAGCCCGTGGCTTTTTGCCAGGGCATGAATTTCATCCATGGGGCAGGGCCGGCCGGCTATATGAACGGGAATAATGGCCCGGGTGCGGGCCGTTATTTTTTTTTCTATCTCCTTTACGTCAATGTTGAGGGTGGCCGGGTCGATATCGGCAAACACAGGCGTGGCCCCGGTGTGCACGATGACATTGGCGGTGGACGGCCATGTGACCGGCGATGTAATGACCTCGTCTTCCGGCCCGATACCGAGCGCCGTCAGACTGACATGCAGGGCCGCGGTGCAGGAGTTGACACAGATGGCATGACCGCACCCCAGAAATTTTTTCATCCGGTCTTCCAGGGCCGTTGTGCGGGGGCCACGGGTCAGCCAGCCGGAGCGCAGGACGGCCAGTACTTCGGCCTCCTCTTCCGGACCGATAGAAGGCAGGCAAAAGGGCAGTGCCGTGGACCGGATCGGCATGCCGCTTTCAATGGCCGGTGTTTGCAGGAGTTTTTGCATGGTGTCCAGATTGTAGTACCGCGCGTCGCCGGGGTCGGACGTCGACCGTATGGCGGCCAGCAGTTCCGGCAGGCTTTTTTCAATAGTATGCTCGGCATGCCAGCCCAGTTGGGCAAAATCGCTGAAATCGACCCGGTAACTCCGCCGGTCCGGCGTTCCGGGCACCATGTTGATGCGGGCGTCTTGCGTATGTTTCTGAATCAGCCGGGCCACGTCCAGGATTCTGTAATTCTCGGCCGTTGTCCCCAGGTTGTATGTTCTGCCGGACAGGGTGTCGTCGGGCAGGCCCAGGCAGTGGACAAAAGCGTCGGCGGCATCGCTCACATGCAGAAAGGGCCGCCACTGAAGCCCCTCACCGAACACGGAGACGGCGTTCGTGGCACAGGCGTGCAGGGCCATACGATTTACAGCCAGGTCGAACCGCATGCGGGGGGAAACGCCGTACAGCGTGGCCAGTCTTAACGCAGCCGGGAAAAAACCACTGCCGGCCAGGGCCAGAACGTCACGCTCCGTGTCGGCTTTTAACCGCGCGTACCAGGAGAGGGGCTGCAGCGGAGACGTCTCGTTTACCATTGTGTCACCATTGGCGCCGTACACGCTGCATGTGGAGGCAAACAGAAATTTTTTTACACCGCAATTTTTTGCCATGCGGGCCAGGTTCAGGGATGCTTCATAATTGACGGCCCGTGTCAGGTCCCTGTCCAGGTCGGCGGAGACGTCGTCGGACAGGCCGGCCAAATGGATGATCGCTTCGATATCGGTGAAAATATTCGAATGGGCGTTCATCTCCAGGATGTCGGCCTGCACCAGGGAAAAACGGGCGTTGTTCTTCATGTGCCGGACCGGCCCATTCCCAAAACAGAGCCGGTCCAGACAGAGGACCGTAAACCCTTTATCTAAAAGTTTTTCGCAGAGTACGGTGCCGAGATAGCCGGCCCCGCCGGTGACCAGTATGTTTTTTATCATGGGGTAAGATGGCGTTCCTGTGCCTGACTGTTTACAACCCGTCGCAATGGTTATATTAATGTACAAAGTGCGCCACGGTCAATTCATAAGCTGTCTTACCGCCGAGATCACCTTGCACCCGCAGGGTAAACATATATTGAGAGGAAGCGCAGAACAACTCTTTTTTGGGGGGGCATTCATGTCGTTAGAAATTGTGCCGCTGACGGAAAACGACAGGCCGATCCTGGAACAGGTTATCGCTCTTGATGAGCATAACCCTTATCGTCATTATCCCGGGGCCGACCGTAAAAAGAGGCGGCTTGTTTTTGCCACGGAAATCTGGGACCAGTATGTGCGGGGGCCTCTTTTTCTCTGGGCCGCGCTGTGGAACGGCACGCCCGTCGGGCTTGCCGGTTTTCAGGGCCTGCCATGGGACAGCGACCAGTTTGGCAAAAAAATGGGCCGGTTCTGGCCGGTTTCTTTAGCGCCCTTGGATGCGGTGGTTGCGTATCGGGTCGCGGAAAAATTGCTGGGCACCGTCCTTGCCGAGGCCCGCAAAGAGGGCATGCAACACCTTTCCTGCCGGGTGTTTGGCGACAATTTTGCCGTGATCCACGCTCTTGAAAGAAACAACTTTTTGTTGATGGATACCCTGGTGACCTGGCTTTATCAGCCCGGCAGGATGCGGGCGCCGGACTTCCGGTGCCGGCATTCCGTTCGCCTGTATGAGGACGCGGATCGGGAAGCGGTATTAACGCTTGCGCGCAACGCCGATTTTCAATCCAGGTTCAACCGTGATCCCTGGCTTTCAGAGGAAAACGTGAGGGCCATGCATGAGACATGGGCCACCAATTGCTGCCGCAAGATCATGGCGGACGAGGTGCTGGTCGCTCAATCAGGGGGCAGGGTGTGTGGCTTTCTGGGATATCGAAAGCACCGGATTTTTATGGCGCAAACAGGAAAAGAGCTGTGGGGAAGCGGGCTGACAGCGGTTTCCCCAAAGACGCCCGGCGCCTATGTATCGCTTTTGCATGCCGCGGTGACCCGCCGGTTTGCCGGCAGCCGGGCATCCGTGCAACCGGACCTGCCGGACCTGATGGATTTTGAAACTCAGTTGTCCAACCGGTCGATTCTCAAGGTCTGGCAGGCGTTCGGATTCCGAATGGTGCGGTTTGGCTATAACTATCATAATGGAAACCTCTGAAGGAGCCTTTGCCCGTGCCGGAAAAAACGCCCCTGGTTTCTGTTATCGTGCCGGTCTGGAACGACGGTCCATGCGTCGGCCGGGCCGCCGACCGGATTCATACCGTTCTGAAACGGACCTGTGCGTCTTACGAAGTCATTTTTGTGGATGACGGCAGCAGCGACAACAGTTTTGAGGAGATTTGCCGGGCCTGCGCCGCCCATGCCCATACCATGGGCATCCGTCTGGCCCGCCACGCCGGCCAGCATGCCGCCTTGCGGGCCGGTTTGGCAAAAGCGTCCGGTGAAGTGCTGGTCAACTTCGATGTGGATATGCAAGGAGTTCCCGAAGACATTCCCCGGCTGGTGGAAAAAGTAGGGGAAGGGTTTGACCTGGTCTGTGGCTGGCGGACAGAAAGGAGGGAGGCTTGGCATCGGCGGGTTTTTTCTTTTTTCCTGAACCGATGGGTGAACCGGCACACCGGCCGGTTCCTTCACGATAACGGCTGTTTCAAGGCCATCAACCGAAAGGTGGCCGACCGGATCGGCCAGAACGACAGCAGCCGTTTTCTTACAGCCCTGGTGCCTGCCCTGGCCGACCGGGTGACCGAGGTGCCGGTGTCGTGGCGCAAAAGGGAACAGGGCCGATCCCGTTATGCTCTCAGAGAAACAGCATCCATGGTCCTCGATTTTTTTCTGGTATATCCGGTGCTCCCGTTTGTCTGGTTTTTTTGGGGTGGCCTGACAGTGCTGATGGCCGGCGGTGCAGTGCTGGGTATCGGCCTTTGCCGGCTAACCGATTCCGGTTATTGGCAGCCTTCCTGGTTGACATGGACCGGAGGCGCGCTTCTGGCTCTGGGCGGCATGCTGTTTGCGGTGTGGACATGGGCGCATCGTGGAATACACAGACGAAAAAAAATTTCGAACGTTTCCTTGCTGTTGATTGAGCGGATCGTTGGAAAGACCGACGGGAATAACGGATAGGCCACAACACGTTTGACCGGGACGGTTGTCTCTGTTCCCATACGGATTAAAACCACGCCGATCCAAACAACTGTTTGCCTTCTTAGAAAACAGGGTCGGTTCCCGTTTCGACGATTCGATATAAACGCGTGCGTCCCGATACAAGCAGAAGTTGCGGCGCGGCCCCTTCAGGCCCGTGTTCTTGTATGAAACGTTCAAAAATCGATGCATGCGTCGAAGCGTTCATAACCAGGTGATAGGTACCCGGCAGCGCCAGACCCGCGTAAATATCATGCCCATAGGTCGATCGCAGCCGCTGAAGGATTTTGGGGTAGGATCCCGTCCATCCGCCTATAAGATGAAGACGGCGGGGTGTTTCCGGCCACTGCAGGGGGGTAAACAGTATGTGCCGTCCGTTTGAGACGGCACCCGGCCAACAGGCCGCTGTCTGGATGTTGTTTGCTTCGCAGAAGCGCCAAACGGGGCCGGTCATTGCCAGCTCTTTTTTCTGGTTATCGATTAACGCCGTCTGCTGTTTAAGGGTCATCCACAGGGCGGCAAACAGCACCATCATGATCGCCATATAGAAAACAGGCTTGCGCTTCCGTGAAGCAATATTGTGAACCCCCGGCCCAAGAAGGGCGGTGACAGTGACAGCGCCAAAGGTAAGAAAGGGCAGGCATATCCTGGGCACCATGCGGCACGTGTATAATGCAATCAGGAAGAGTGTCAAAACGGTTCCGCCGGATATGATGCGTGCCCGCCTGGAAAAAATGCTGGTAAACAGGAGAAAAGCCGTTAGTATCAGGGCCTGACCATGGGTGAGCGCATAAACGGCCCGTTTCAGGCCCGCACCCATACGGTGGGGGGTGAATGCCGGCACGGGCGGCACTCGCTTTAGATTTTCCAGGTGCAAAGGGGGGGAGTCAATCCCCATGAAGAAGATCATCATGTGAAAATCATTTTCAGAAATACCCAGTTTCTGAAGGGCGGGCGTGTATCTGTATCGGCTGGAATCTGTAAAGTTGTGACGATACATATTGTATTCAAGCAGGCGGCTGTGTTCCGGGGAGCGATTATAAAGAAACAGATTAAACATATGCATTAGAAAAGCAAAGATCATCATTGTCGTTATTATGCCGGCGCGTTTCCAAAAACCATTTGATTCAGTTGCCGGGTATGGTTGGGCAGACCGCCGAATGTTAAGAAGAATATGTATCCCCAGGGCGCAGCCGGTCATCAGGAACACCGCCGGTGGACGGTAGAGGCAGGCCACAAAAAGAAAAATAAACGAGGATAAAACCGTTTTGAACGATACGGATGATGTCTGTTCAATATTTTTGATCAGAAACGGTAAAATTGCCACCATGGTCAGCAGAAGGGAAAGGATCGTGGCGTTTGGTTGAAAAGGCAGAAGTCCCAGAAGCACAAAGGCGGTTACCAGAAACATTACCGGATACGATAATTTTCGGCAGGCCGCCAGAAAGAGAAACAAGCGTCCTATTCCTGCCACATAAGCCATGGTAATGAAAAGGGCATACCAGAAAAAGTTTTCTTTCCAGGCGTACAGCCATTTTAAAATAAACCCCAATACCGAGTGAGTGGCGGGTGTGTGGTATTCTCCCTGTTGGAGAATATAGATGATCCCTACATCATCATTTATGTAATAAGCAAGGGCCCCAGCGCATCCCAGCACAATGTAGGCGAACAGGAAAAACAGGGGGACCCAAAACCCGACGGAAATTTTGCGCTCTGGTTGCTGCGGGGCTGCCATTCGTTATTTCCCAGGCTTTTTCTGAGATTGGGTGACGGTCATTTATCGTGGATCGTCGGATTGTACCGGCACAAGAGGACCGCCGAACATTCTGTATTCATCCAGCCGGCAGGAATGGACCAGTTCTCCTTCGTGGAGCATGTAGTTGACGCAGCCGTCACACAGGTTCATTTTGCCGCTGATAACCTCCAGGGGCTGCTGAATGTTGATGGTCTGGGTATAGATTTTTTCAGCCAGAACAGAGGGGTTTCGTATCACGCATTTCAGATAGGTTTTCAATGCCTGACGCATTCGGCCGTCGATCAGCGCAAACAGAAAAATTTTTTTCCCCACCCCGAATTCGCGGGCCGCAATGGCATATTTTCGAGAAAAAAGACGCAGTACCCAGAGACCCATTTTGATTGTGACAGGGCCGGCGGTGCCGAAGATCTGTTTTTTGCTGCCAATATAAGGAATGACAAGAAATTTGAAGGTCTCCGGCGCCGCGGTGCCTGGCGTATAGGCGCTGGGCCAGGAACCGGGGAAGTGGTCATTGATAATACGCCAGACATCTTCGGAACGGATGGTAATCTCGTGGGTGTCCGCCACCCGGGTTCGCATTTGACGAATGTCCACCGGCCGGCCGTTGACATGGTAGGTAATGGCGGGTGTGTCCGGCAGCCCCCGAAACACGATCAGGGAGAGGTGCTGGACTTTGTGGGGATTTTTGTGAAGCCACCTTACGATATGGGGAATCTGATCCAGGGAGGAGCGATAGACCGTTGTATAAAATCCGCACTCCACGCCACCCAGTTGGAACACCATGTCGGCATAGTGCTGGCGCAGTGTGTTATGCTCCTGTTCATCCTTCCCCGTCCAACCGGGCCGGTTCTGTTGATAATCCACGTGAAAATGGAAGGCGGCAAGGCCGGCCTTTTTCAGGGTGGCGGCCAGCTCAGGTGTCAGGCAGTGGCCGTTTGTCAGCAGCCGGGGTTTGAGCCCTCGCCCGGCAATAAAGCTGACGATTTCCGGCAACCGGGGATGCAGCAGGGGTTCACCGCCGGCAATGGCGATGGTTTCACAGTTAAGGGCCTGCTGAAGCGCCACCACATCCGAGCAAATGGTCTCCAGCGACCGGTCTCCTTCCAGGGTGTGCCGGTAACAGCCGCGACAGGACAGATCGCACCGGTCCGTTATTTCAATCCATCCACCAGGGCTGTTGCGTTGGTCCCAGGGCAGTCTGTAGAGTTTTTTTTGATCCAGTGTCATCATGGTTGTTGCGACAATATCCCAAAAAAAGTATTTTGACAATCCGTCCGCCTCAGTTGCCGAAAGTGGCGCGCGCGGTTCCAGGTCGGATACCATTACTGCCAACTGCTTTCCCACGGAGACTTTTTCCAACAGACGGCTTTGTCCCTTCCGAGGCAATACGGTCCAATATGATCGGCACAAGGACTTCAGCCCAGAATCGATTGGCCAGGGCATTGGGATGCCCTTCCCCGGGTACGCGAAGCCGGTCTGTCAGAGGGAGCCTGCCATCTAGGGAATCAATGGCATGTTGCTTCAGAAAAGCCCGATATTGGTGATAGCCCGGCGGATTCGCCTGCAAAAAGATTACTATGAATTCGGCACCGTTCTTTCTGCATGTTTCTTTCATTTGCAGCAGTAGTTTTTCAGTAACAACCCGTTTTTGTCGGGTTCTTGAGCTTAATCGCCATTTTAAAAGGGATGCCTGAGCCAGCGTGAGCAGTGCGCTGTGCTCGCGTAACGAGAAAAATGGGTAGTGGGTGGGCGGATGACGCGTCAGTGTGCCGTTGTGTTGGATGGTGCAGTAAGGGACAGCAACGGTTTTGCGGGTTTGGAGGGCATATTCCGCAAGCATGCGAAGATGAGAAAACGCGGCAACATTCCGGTTTTCATGGTCATCAAAAAAGCCGTAAATCACAAGATCGGGTGCTGGTGACTGTGTGGTCAGATGTTCCAGAAGAAGCAGGGACTGGTAGGTGCCATACCCGTCGCAACCGAAGTTCCGGATATCAGCCTCGGGCAGCATTTCCTGCAGTTGCCATGCGAACGTATCCTCATCGCTCAGGGCCCGGCCATAGGTCAGAGATCCGCCCAGCAGCAGAACATGATAGGGGCCCCCCGTTTTGGACGAAGGCCGGGTGATGCGTTCACCGTTTGCCAGGAAGGTGGTAATCACCGGTCCCGTAAGATCTGAATATCCGGGATGCACATGTCTGCCGGGCATGTTTTTCCAGCCCAGCCCGGCATCCTCCATATGCATAACCGGCCCCCGTATATATGTTTTCACCTGGTGGAGTGTATGGCGCCAGGGCTGCACCCCCCCGATTTTTAAGGCGATCTCGGCTCCCATCAGCATCAGACAGAATACAAACAGCCAGGCCGCAAATATTTTTATGAAAGACCGCATGAATGTGTCCGTGTCCTAGTAAGTTGAATTGCTTGTAAATAAATAACAAAACGGCCTGAAAAGCAAGTCGGCCGATATTTTTGCAAATTTTTGAACAGGGTAGGTTCTGGACACGTATTCTGAAATGGCACGATCACTGTTATTCGCGGCGAGGGGAAGATGATTTTCTGAATTCTAATGCCGATGCATCTTTTCCATCAGCACGCCTTGTGGGTCGGTTGCGTTTACAGCGATGCCGGCATTTGACCCGGCAAACGCATACGTGTTCAGAGCCAGCATGCGCTGCCGCCAGTCCCGGGCCCACGCCTCGGGAGTAGCGCCGCTTCCCACAACGATCTGGTTGAAAAGGGCCAGGGAGCGTTGGGCCATCACCGGGTTCCATGTATGAAAGTTTACGGCCGGCCCTGCGGAATCAGTCGGATCGTTGTTCAAAAGCGACTGGTATCGATCCGAAAGGTCGGTTCCAAGGGCCTTCAGGTAGAAGTCCAGAAGGTCGGGTGCTCCCGGAAGGTGGGCCCGGCCGGCCCCGTGTTTCAGGTCATACACAAGCCCCCAGGCCATGGCGTAATCCCCGGAATCAAAGGGTGCGCCATAGGGCCGGGACAAAACAGCCGCAAGGTCGGGCACTTTTTTCTTTTCAAGTTTTTGGGCCAGTTCGGCCAGCCGGTCTTTGTTGATCCCCCCCGTTATCAGCCGCCCGTTGACCATTCGGGCCGATTCCATATAGGTGGCCAGCCCTTCGTTTGCCCACAGGGGAAGGCCGATATGGCCCTGGTTTCGGTTGCCGGGATTATGGCGGGGGGAGGTGATGCGCCATCTCGTGTCGACCTGCTGGTGAAGCCCTTCATGCAGGAGCAGGGAAAAAGGGAACGGCTCTTCAGTTTTTTCCCATCGCACATGAACGGCCGAGGGCACCACCGGGGAAAAAAACCCGGGAATTGATGAGTGGAACGCCAGGCCGGAGGCCACTTTCCGGTACCGGTCACGGTCGGTGTAAAGCCAGACAGCGGAAGGGTCCTCGCCCTGGAGCGGCGGATCCAGGCCCAGGACCCGCTCAAAGGCGGTTCCGGCCTGTTCCATGAAGGCGGCCACATCCGAAAGTGGGACGCTCTCTCCGTCACTGCACACCCGGTACCGGGGGGTGGAAATACAGTGCCGGGTCATGGCCGGGGTCACCCTTGCCACGGCGGCCCGGTAGCGGTTTTCCCAGACCGGTCCCGCGCAGGCCGCAAGCCCCGCCATAAGGACGGACAGCAGGATCAGGCCGGCCCCTGCTTTTGATTTAAAGAAGCCCATAATTATTAAACGTTCCGATCAGTGCCGATGACGATACCATAGGCCACCGGCTGTTAAAAATCCAGAGAATCTCTAAAAATTTAAATTCACCACAAAGAGGCAACGGGCACAAAAAAAGCCGCTGTCCGGAAAGGACAGCGGCTTTTGATTTATAACAGCGGCATGCCGGCCGAAGGTATTGGCCGGCATGCCGGATTGGGTGGTTTAGAACATGTAACGAAGCCCGGCCGTGAAGGTGTGGGCTTCGAACTCTTCCTTCATGGTGCCCTCGTAACCGGCGGTCAGGGAGAGGCTGTCGCCCATAAAGGCGGTCAGGCTCAGCCCCAGTATGCCGCTGTCACGATTCGCCTCAAGGCCGTTGATCGTGAAGGCGCCGGTGGTGGTGCCGGCAAACCAGGACATGGCCTGCTGGTCGCGGTCGGCAAACTCATGGCCCCACTGCACGCTCAGCTCGGGCTTCAGGTCCATGCCGTCGCCCATCTGGAAGAGCCGGTTGACCCGCACGCCCAGCTTGCCCAGCAGGGAGCTGGTGTCGGTCTTGTCCACGGCAAGGTTTGCCGCCCCGGCGCCGGTCTCAATAAAGCCCTCTTCCTCGTGGAAGGTGTACTGCATGCTGGCCGTGGGAATCAGGTTCCAGTCGCCCATGGCAGCCATGTAACCGCCGCCGATGTAGGCGGAGTAGTCCACGCCGTCATGATCACCTGCCGCGGTCAGGCCCAGCATGGGAATGTGGCGCAGGGCGTCATAGGAGTTGATGCCGAAAAGCAGGGCGCCGTCCACGTATACCTTGTCGCCGGTCCAGGAGCCGTAGGCCCCCATGGAAAAGGTGTCCACATCCTGCTCACCCATGTTGGCGTCGACATCGGCCTCGGCCTTTGCGATTCCCAGGGTCACGCCCACAACCATGTTGTCGGCCACACCCTTGTCAATGCCCACGCTAAGTCCCATGGCGTCATAGTCGTAGCTCATGAACCCGGTGGTGGTGTCCTGCTCCGCCGTGGTATAGAAGGCCTTGGCCCAGGGACTCCAGCCCTGGCCCGCCTGCCGGTCCGCGGTAGGCACCGCAGCCAGCACAGGCCCCGCCTCGGTGGCCCGGTTGGTGGCGGCCACGCGAAGGCCGGAAAGCCGGCCGGTCATGCCGGAGGTAAAACCACCGGTGTTCACGCCGGTCAGGGCCGTACCCAGGGTGTAAAGCTCAGGCGACAGCTGGCCCAACGCGTTGGCCAGGGAGGCCGCATCCGGCTGCCGGTCCAGGGCGTTGATCACATCGGCCAGGTCGCCGTCGGGCGCGTCGTTGATCAGCTGCATCAGGCCGTGGCTCATGGCCGCCTGGTTACCGGTCAGGCCGGCGCCGGCCAGGGCCGCCGCATAGGACTGACGGTCGGTTTCCAGAATAATGGAATTCGGTTCCGTCTCGTCATCCATCTCAAAGCTCAGCACCATGGAGTTGGCCGTGGCCTGGTCAAACGCGCCGTCCAGTGTGTCGGCGGTCAGCACGGTATAAGTGGAACCGTCCTGAAGAACGCCTACCGGTGTCACCAGGATGGTGCCGCCCTCGATGCCGGCTGTGCCGCCCACGGTGAGGTTGTCGCACTCACCGGTGTCGGACAGGCCCAGGGCCAGGGTGGCGCCGGCGGCATTGGTGAAGTCGCCGGTGACCATGGTGCTCTGAATGTTGCCCCCCAGGTTGAAGGTGCCGCTGTTTTCCACGTCACCGTCCATGTTGATGCCGTTGGCCGTCAGGGTGGCGCCTGAGGCGATTTCTATGTCCGGCGTGCCGTCATAGCCGCTGATGTCGTCGTTGAGAAACAGGGTGCCGGCCTGCACGTCCACCAGGTCGTCCACGGTGACAAGGCCGCTAACGGTCCAGGTGCCGTCTCCGGTCTTTTCCAGAACGTCAAAGTTGAGAATGTCATTGTTATGAAGACCCTGGCCTTCCAGAACAATCAGGTCGCCGTCGATGGTCCCCTCCGCGTCGCCGGGGTCTGTGCACTGGCCGTTGATGGCGCCGGTGACCGTTGATCCGGAGCGGAGAATGACCGTGTCATCGCCGTCACTCATGACGATGCCGCCTTCGATGTACCCTTCGTTGATCAGCAGGTCGTCATCGCATCCGCCCTTGATGATGTTGTAGAAGCCGTCGCCAAGGTAGAGTTCGCCGGCGTTGGTGAATGTGTCATCACCCCCGCCCATGGCAATGGCCGCGCCATAATCCCCTTCTTCCACATCGGCCTGAGCCGTTCCGATGCGGATCGTACCGGTATTGGTAAAGACATCGTCTCCGTCGCCAAGGGTGAGGCCGGGATCCGTCAGTGTCTGACGGATCCGGATGGCACCAGAGTTGTCAAAGGTGTCGTTACCGCATCCCATGGTGATGCCGGTGTTGTAAGATGTGCCGATGCGGATAATACCGGTGTTGGTAAACGCATCGTTTTCGCCGCCCATGCTGATGCCGGAGCCACCCTCTTCCTCAAGGCCGGTCTCGCCGATCTCAATGGTGCCGGAATTGGTGAAGGTGTCCCGGCCGTCGGCCATGGAGATGCCTGCATATCCACTGGTCCCGATGGTGACGGTCCCGGCATTGTCAAAGGTGTCCTCGCCGTCGCTCATGGCGATAGCACCGTAACCGGTATCACCGATGGTGATGGTGCCGGTGTTGGTAATGGTGTCCTGGTGCTGGCCCATGACAATGCCGTGGTGGTCGGTTTTGACGATCTCGATGGTACCGCTGTTGTCAATAAGGTCGTTGCCCAGTCCGCCGATGATGCCGGAATAGTCGCCGCCGTCACTCTCCTCGGTCAATGCCTTGGAACTGGAAACTCCCGCAGATCCCATGTAACCGATGCGAATGGCGCCGGAGTTGATCAGCTTGTCCGAACCCGGCCCCATGACAATGCCTTTGTAGGCCTGACCGATGTAGGTGGGCTCGATCACGCCGTTTTCTTCAAGAGGGGCCGGGGCTGCATAGTCCGCCGCGGATCCACCCAGGTAGCCGATCTCAATGGTGCCGGTGTTGGTCAGTGTATCGTTTGCCCCGGCCATGCCGATGCCGCCGTAGCTGGCATACGCACCCGCGACCCCGGCAATGGTGATGGTGCCCGAGTTGTCAAAAAAACTGGGGCCGTCACCGGCGTGAATGCCGAACTGGCCCGTTGCGCCGATGGTGATGGTGCCGGTGTTGGTAAAATAGTCCAGGCCTCCGTCACCGGCGATTTCGTCGTCGCCGCCCCCCATGTGGATGCCGTTGAACCCGGCTTCGGTGATGGTCAACGTGCCGGAGTTGGTAAAGGTGTCGTCGCCGTAACAGCCCATGTTGATACCGTTGTACCCGGCTTCGGTGATGGTCAGGGTACCGGCGTTGTCAAAGGTGTCGTCGCCGTAATAACCCATGCCGATGCCGTTGTACTCGACATTTCCGATGTCGATGGTGCCGGTGTTGGTGAAAGCGTCGTCATCCCCGTATTCGTCGGCTGAGTCATCCTCCCCCAGATTGATGCCCGGAGAACCGGCCTCGCCGATGATAATGGTGCCGGAGTTGGTGAACACGTCACGGCCATCGCCCAGGCTGATGCCGGGAGACCCCGCATCATTGATTCGAATCCAGCCGGTGTTGTCAAATGTGTCGTTTCCCGTGCCCAGGTTGATGCCGGCGGTGCCGGCAGAACCGATTCTGATTTTGCCGGAGTTGGTAAATGTGTCGTTTCCTTCGGCCATGATAATACCGCCGTCGCCGGCCTCGCCGATGGTGACGGTGCCGGAGTTGGTGAACACATCGTCACCGTCGGCCATGGTAACGCCGGTGGTGCCGATATCTCCCATGGTGACGGTGCCGGCGTTGTCAAAGGTATCATCCCCGTTGGCCAGGGAGATGCCGCCGTCGCCGGTACTCTCTATGGTAACGGTGCCGGTGTTGGTGAAGATGTCATCGCCGTTGGCCAGGGAGATGCCGCCGGAGCTGATGTCGCCCAGTGTGATGGTGCCGGAGTTGGTCAGGGTATCGTTTTCAGATCCCATGGCGATACCGTGGCTTCCGGACTCGTCCAGGGTTATGGTGCCGGAGTTGGTCAGGGTGTCGTCTCCATCGCCCATGGTGACGGCGCCGGTGGAGGCATACTCGATTTCAATCCGGCCGGAGTTGGTCAGCACATCTTTTCCGTCGGCCATGGTGATGCCGTTGGAACCGATGTCTGTCATGGTAATGGTGCCGGTGTTGGTGACGGTATCGTCCCCGTCGGCCATGGAGATGCCGGCAGAGCCGATATCCCCCATGGTAATGGTGCCGGAGTTGGTGAAGGTGTCATCCCCGTCGGCCATGGAGAAGCCGGCGTTGCTGGTGGTGTCGATATCGATGGTGCCGGTGTTGGTAAAGGGTTTCTCTAAAAATTGATTATTTTATCATGGTTTCTAAAATCATCGTGTGTTATAAATATCCTCATCAAACTCAGTAAATACGGGCATTGAGGAGAAATGGCGATGATGCAGACCGGATTTTTTGACTGGCATGAGAGATTTGAGAAACTCGACAGAAACGGCGATCCACTGCTTAAATTGAATCAAGTGGTGGATTGGGAGATGTTCCGCCAGCCTCTGGAAAAAATTCGTCATAAAGAGCGAAAAAGCAATGCCGGCGCAAGGCCCTACGATGTAATACGGATGTTCAAGATTCTCATTATTCAGTCGTTGTACAATCTTTCCGATGACCGGATTGAGTTTCAGATTCTGGACCGGATATCGTTCATGCGCTTTCTGGGTTTGGGCCTTGGAGATCGGGTGCCGGACGCCAAGACCATTTGGTTGTTTCGGGAGCAGATTACCGAAGCTGGTTTGATCAAACCGTTGTTTGAGAAGTTTGACGTCTGTTTGCGGGAAAATGGTTTTCTGGCGCAAAAAGGGCAGATTATTGACGCCAGTATTGTAGCGGCCCCTCGTCAACGGAACAGCCGGGAAGAAAACGAGCGAATCAAACGGGGAGATATTCCCGAGGAATGGAAAGAGGCCAAGAGACGTCAGAAAGACACGGATGCCCGGTGGACAAAGAAGAACGGACAGAACTACTACGGATACAAAAACCATATAAGCGTGGACGTTAAGCACAAGCTGATTCGGGATTATGAGGTTACGGATGCGGCGGTTCATGACAGCCAGGTGTTTGACCAGATAATTGATGAGAGCAACAGCAGTCGTGATGTGTATGCGGACTCGGCATATCGTTCGGAGGAATCGGTGAAGCGCCTCAAGGAAGAGGGTTTTCGGGAGCATCTGCAGCGGAAGGGATGTCGACACCGAAAGCTGACGAAGCGGGAGCAACGGGGCAACCATACACGGGCAAAGACGAGATCGCGAGTCGAACATGTTTTTGGAGTGCAGGCGATGATGGCCGGAGAAATGATTCTCCGGACGATCGGAATTGTTCGAGCCAGGGCCAAAATCGGATTGAGGAATCTGGCGTACAACATAAACCGATACAGTATACTGGGGGCAACGGGGTAAGGTCTGTCCCAAGAGGGTGGACCCCGCCGACGGGGTGGAAAAAGTCGGTAAAATGGGATGTAAAATATGACTTTTATGCTTCATTACTTACCCGAAAGGTCCCAATCTGAAAATTTTTTACCGCCGCAAACGGCCTTTTTTAAAAAATGGATTTTTAGAGGTTCCCTAAAGGTGTCATCGCCGTCGGCCATGGAGACACCGGCACCGCTGGTGGTGCCGATATCGATGGTGCCGGTGTTGGTAACGGTGTCATCACCGTCGGCCATGGAGATACCGGCACAATCCGAATCCTCCGCCGTGATGGTGCCGGCGTTTTCCAGGGTATCGCTGCCGTCGCCCATTTTAATGGCCGCACCATAGGTGCTGGTCATGCTGCCCCAGTTGAAGATCTGGTCGTCGCCCGGCCCCATCAGAACGGATCCGGTGATTTCAGCGCCTTCGTAGTTGTTGAGCAGGTCGGCGCCCTCGCCCATGGCCACAGCCGCGGGCTCTTCTTCGCTCTCAATGCCGCCGGCGAGGTAGGCGCCTGTTGCCTCGATGGTGCCGTAGTTGTTGACCATGTCGTTGTTGGCCACCCCTGCTTCATTGGGGTAGAGGTCCGGGTCGGTACAGAAGCTGATGCCGGAAACGCCGGTGATGGCGCCGTTGTTGGTCACGGTGTGGCTCTGGGTGGTTTCCGCGTCATTGTCGTAGGTCACGGTGATGGCGTTGCCTTCGGTGGCGGTGATGGCGCCGTTGTTGACCACGGCATTGCCATCACCGGTAAAAGTGACGGCATCGGCCGGCGTGGTCAGGGTAGCGCCGGTGTTGACCGTGACGGTGGTGTCGTCTGCCGCAGTGATGGGGTCGGTGTTGTCACCGGTCACCGTGATGGTGCCGGCCCCGTCATCCACAATGCCGGCCACAGCCGGGCCGGTGCCGAACATCAGGCAGAGTGCCATCAACCCGATGCCCAACAGTGAAAATCTGTTTTTGTGTTTCATGCTTTGTTCTCCTTGTTGTTTTGTTTCATCTTATGGGCCGACCGGCCGGAAAGCGCCTGCCGCGGCCCGACTCCTATGCTGTTATCGCGTCACCGACACGGGTCTGTTTTTCTGGTTTGAAAACAGACCGGCCGGTGTTGATTTCGGGAAAGTGGTGTGAGTGCGTGAAAAGCTGTTTACCCCCATTCTTCTTGCATTCATCAAATCGTCAATCTGCTGGCAAAAGAAGTTATATTTTTATCAGTCAGGGTCTGGAAGTGTCAAGAAAATTAAGCTGGCATCCAAATAGAGTGGGCACTACTTTAACATTGATTGCCCGGCGTTTTTGATGGTATGGGAACCGTGTGGCTTGAAACGCGCACATTTTAACTAATTTTTTTAATATCAACTTGTTATGCCAAAGGAGGCCCCATGCAGTGGCTGGAGGCGGGCATTGTTTTTGAAACAGAGGACCTTTTTGCACAAACTGCCGCTGAACTGGTGTGCAATATTTTTTATGACCTAGGCCTTTCCGGAGTGGTTACCGAGGATCCGGTGCCGGTTTCCGACCATGGGGTGCGGGGCCGGGTGATCGGATACCTGCCGGTGGACGAGGCCCTGGAACAGACCCGGGCCGACCTGGAACAGATGGCATCCGGCCTGTCGGCCCGCCATCCGGTCCGGTGCACGCTTGAGTTTACACCCTGCGACGACCAGGACTGGGCCAATGCCTGGAAGGACCACTTTTTTGTCCAGAAGATCGGCAGAAACATCGTGGTGCGGCCCACCTGGCGGGACCATGTCCCTGAACCGGGGGAGGTGGTCATCGACCTGGATCCGGGCATGGCATTCGGCACCGGCACCCATCCCACCACGGCCATGTGCTTGGAGATGGTTGAAAAACATCTGGCGCCGGGCACGGCCTTTCTGGATGTGGGCACCGGGTCCGGCATTCTGATGATCGCGGCGCAAAAGCTGGGCGCAAAAACCGTGTGGGGCGTTGACAACGATGGGGTGGCCGTGAAAATTGCGGCGGAAAACCTGGAGCGAAACGGTATTTTTGCCGGTGGGAACGCCTGCCGGATCATGCGGGCCGATCTGGTGACCGGTGTGGATCGGGCCTTTGACCTGGTGACAGCCAACATTCTGTCCGAGGTGATTGTGGCCCTGGCCGATGATGTGGGCCGGGTGGTTGTGCCGGGCGGCCTGCTGGTCTGCTCCGGTATTATCGAGCCAAAACAGGCCATGGTGGAAGCAAAGCTGACGGCCTGCGGGTTTGACATTATTGAACGGAAAACCACCGATCTGTGGGTCTGCCTGGTGGCGCGCAGAACACCCTGATGTTTCCCCAATTTATTTTAGTCGGTATCGGTATCGGGATCGGTATCGGGATCGGTATCGGTATCGGGATCGAGCCGGAGGCGAACCAGTTCTGTCCATACTGGGTGTCATTGCGAGGAGTGAAACGACGAAGCAATCTCCTTCATATATGTTCAAGATTGCTTCGCTGACGCTCGCAATGACGGGAAAAGCCCTCCGTGGCTTTTGGTGCGGCCGGTCGCTTTTTAACACGAAGCACACGAAGCACACGAAGCACACGAAGCGGACCATACGAATCGGACAGGGCAGTGCGTCCTCGCTCAAACACCTACCTCGTCATCGTTCAGTCCCCCTCCTCGTCATCGCCCAAACACCTACCTCGTCATCGCCCAACTTGATTGGGCGATCCAGAACCAGGCATGACCCCATTCCGAAGGGATAAGGCACCAGATCAATTTTACGCTGGATTACCCGGTCAAGCCGGGTAATGACGGGCGTGGAAGTGCGTGCGTCGAAATCGCTTACCGGGGCACCAGGCAGACCAGGTGAGAGGCGGGCACCAGTTCCACCTGTTGTGTCAGGGCGGCCAGATGCTTTTCAAGGGCCGTGCAGGTAGAGCCGTGGGCATGGCCGATGGCAACAGCCTTGCCGTTGCGTTTGGCCACGGCGATGAGCCGGTCGATCTGGGCCTCGATGGCCGCCACATCTGAGTCGTTGTCTAAAAACACGTCCCGTTCGGCAAAGGGCACCTGCAGCAGCCGGGCCGCGGGCCGGCACTGGGATTCGGGCGTGGTGCGGCTGTCCACAAAAAAGAGGCCGTGCTTTTTTAACACCGAAAAGACCTGGTACATGCGGGCGGAGTCGGCGGTCATTTTTGACCCCATGTGGTTGTTGACACCGGCCACATGGGAAATATCGTTCAGGTTGTTCTCCATTCGGGCAATCAGTTCGTCCGGGCCCATGGATGTGAGCAGGACCCCGTCACCGGGATTGACCGCCGGGTATTCGTCCGGTTCCATGGGCAGGTGCAGCATGATTTCAATGCCCTTCTGCCGGGCCGTCCGGGCGATCTCCCGGCCCCGGGGGCTGTGGGGCAGGATGGAAAAGGTCAGGGGGATTCCCAGGTTGACAAACCGGCCGGCCAGTGCCCGGTCGTAGCCCATGTCGTCAATGATGATGGCCACCTTTGGCCGGGCCGACGGGGCATGGGCCGGTCCGCAGGGTGGGGAGTCGGGCAGGCGGTCGGTTTCCGGGTAGACCTCGAAGGGAGGCCGCCTGGCCGGCACGTCCGGCTGCCCGGCGGTCCGGTCCGGCGGGGTGTCGGGAAGAAAAACCAGGCCCACCAGGGCCGCTGCTCCGAGAATTCCCACCAGCAGCAGAGCCCCGGCCAGGATTTTCAGGTAGTGGCCCGGTGTCGAAGGGGCCGATGCCTTGCGGGCAGTGGCCGGAGTGCGTCGTTTTTTTTTCATCTGGCGTTTCGAAACGCGGCCACTTTATTTCGCGTGCCGGGCGCTGAAGATTTCATAGGAGATCAGGGCATCCAGTGCCCGGACGATCTGGGCATCCCGCAGCATCAGGTCCGGGTCCAGGTCGCCGTAACGGGTGTTGGTCAGGTCTTCCCTTGTCTTCTTGTCGTCGGCTGCCGGCGCCTGCGTTTTGTCATCGGCGGGGGCGTCTTTCATGGGCGCCGCTTCCAGGTGGTTTTTCAGGTCTTTTTCCTTGAGCCGGGGCACCTCTTTTTCGTCGGCTGAATCCAGAAGCCCGGGCTTTACCTCAATGTCCGGCACAATGCCTTTGGTCTGAATGGAGGTGCCGCTGGGCGTGTAGTAGCGGGCGATGGTGAACTTGATTCCCGATCCGTCGCTTAAGGGCTGCACCGTCTGTACCGACCCCTTGCCAAAGGAGGTGGTGCCGATCACCAGTGCCCGTTTATGGTCCTGCAACGCCCCGGCCACGATTTCAGAAGCACTGGCGCTGCCGCCGTTGATCAGCAGCACCAGGGGATAGTCGTGCCGGGTCTTGTCCGGACGGGCGTTGTAATTGCTCTCTTTTTCCCGCTCCTTGACCGAGAGAATGGTGCCTTCATCCAGAAACATGTCCGAGATGGCCACGGCCTGGTCCAGCAGGCCTCCGGGATTGTTCCGCAGGTCGAGGATCAGGCCCTTCAGGTCGCCGCCATTGTCGGCCTCCAGCCCGGCCAGGGCGGTTTTCAGTTCATCGGTGGTGTTGGCCTGGAAGTTGGTGACCCAGACATAGCCGTATCCCGGCTTGAGCATGGCGTGCTTGACGCTGACAATGGGAATCACGGCCCGCACCAGGTCAAAGGAGAGCGCTTCGGCCACCCCTTCCCGGCGAATGGTGATGGTGACCGATGTCCCTTTTTCCCCCCGCATTCTTTTGACCGCTTCCCACAGCTCCATGTCCGCGGTGGGCTCATCGTCAATGGTGGTGATGATGTCGCCGGGCTGAATACCGGATTTAAAGGCAGGGGTCCCCTCGATGGGCGAAATCACGGTAAGTACGCCCTTGGGCATGGTGATCACGATACCGATGCCTTCAAACTCCCCCCTGGTGTCGGATTGGAAATCCTTGAAGGCGTCGGAAGGCAGGTATTCGGAGTGGGGGTCCAGGCTCTTGACCATGCCCTGAATGGCCGCTTCGATCAGTTCTGTTGTATCCACGGGATCCACATACTCTTTTTCAAGGGTCTCGATGACCGAGGAGAATATCTTCAGGCTTTTATAGGTTTCATCGCTGCCGGCGGAGATGGTGCAGGAAAACCCGGCGCCGATGATCAGCAGGCAGGCCAGGGTTGATGTGACGCCAAGAATTTTTATCCATCGGGACTTTCTGTTGTTCATGATGTTTGCCTTTTCATTATAAATTCAATTGTAAGAATACGCGCCTGTGTCAGCCGGTTTTCAGCCATTTCATGGGGTCCTCGGGGGTTCCTCTGTGCCGGACCTCAAAATAGAGGGACGTTCCGGTCATGGAGGCGGTCTCGCCCACCGTGGCGATTACTTCATGGGTTGCCACCGGGTCCCCCTTTTTTTTGAAAAGCTCCTGGGCATGGGCATAGACCGTGTAAAAGCCGTCTCCATGGTCGAGGATGAGCATGTTGCCGTATCCCTTGAACCAGTCGGCATACAGCACCTGCCCCTGGTAAACC